>JBJTWT010000051.1:0-45829 GCA_046081865.1 Sphingomonadales bacterium | reverse complement strand
GATCTTGATCTCAGGCGAAAAAATAAAACTCGGAAAAAAGAAATTGAATCCTACGCCCAACTCAGGGCCAAAGTCATTCTTCTCTATTTTGACTAGCTCTTCGGCCCTTTTGGCCCTTGCATTGCTTGCCATATCGATATCGGCCTTGAACCCGGCCATGGTGTAAACCCTAAAATTTCCAATGCGATCACTCTGAAATTTTAATTGTATCGGAAAGGACATGGTTACGGACTCTATTTTTTTGATCACTTCCGTTTCGCCATTGTTATAAGGGTGCGTCAGTTTGTAATAAATATTACGCTCCATAAAAAACAACTGGGGGTTGAACCTTGCCTGAAAACGGTTCGACAGACGCGCCGTTGCCGATAGTCCTAGGGAGAGGCCGCCAGAATTGGTAGGCTCTGCCACTAGCACACTGTCGTATTGCAGAAATCGTGGATGAAAAAGGGTATGAAAACGCGAGAGGTTAGCGCCAAGACTGATGCCAAAATAATAGGGTTTATCATCGTGATCGGGCAAGTTGATCTCGATGGTACTGCCAGGCGATTGTGCTTGTAAGGAGCCGTTATGGAGCAGCCCCATCAGCAGCAAGGAGATCAAAAGGGTCTTGTAGCGGTATATAAGCAGCATATTCCAAAGGTCATGGTCGTAAAGGTGGCATCGGTATAACCGGCCTCTTGCAGCAAAAGCGTAAATGCCTCGCGATCCGGAAAGGCATTCGAAGACCGATTTAGATAGGCATAGGCCTCGCCATCGCTGTTAAATTGTTGGGCCAGTCGGGGCGCCCAGCCTTTCATGTACCCATTGTAAAGGGTTCGAAAAAAGCTATTGCGAGGTGTAGCAAATTCTAGCACCACCAGTTGTCCGCCAGGCTTTAAGACGCGTAGCATCTCACTGAGTCCGGCCTGTAAATTTTCGAAATTCCGGACTCCGAATGCTACCATCACCGCATCAAACGAATGGTCAGGGGCATTTATTGTTTCGGCATCTCCTAAGTGCAAGTGGATCTTTTGCTCAAGTTGTTGTTGTTGAACCTTCTGTCTGCCTATTGCCAGCATCCCTTCCGAAATATCGATACCGGTAATTTGCTCAGGCCGTAACAGGCGATAGGCCATCAGTGACATATCCGCGGTTCCGGTAGCCACATCAAGAATTCTCTTGGGGGCTTTCTTTTGCAAATGAGCGATCGCTTTTTTGCGCCAGTACAGATCGATCCTGGCCGACAAGAAACGATTCATCACATCGTAGCGATCGGCGATCCGGTCAAACATGTCGGCCACCTGTTGTTTCTTGGATTGGGTGCTGTCGGAACGGGGCGTTACACTATCGTGCGGAAGCGGTTGGCGCATCGAACAAATATAGCTACAGTTGAGTAATTGACAGGGAAGCGTTTACTTCGCAGAGAATCCTTATGAAAGAATTGATACAAACAGCCAGATATCTCATTAGCAGCGCCACCCATAAACAGTGTCCGTTGCCCGACAGACCGGAGTATGCCTTTATTGGTCGCAGTAATGTGGGCAAGTCATCTCTTATCAATATGCTCACCGCCCAGCAGCGATTGGCAAAGACCTCTGCTACTCCCGGAAAGACACAACTCATCAATCATTTCGAAGTGGTAGGGACCGATAAGAAAAAATGGTACCTGGTCGATCTGCCCGGTTATGGGTATGCCGCCACGGTATCGCAAAAAGCGCGCAACAATTGGGGCAACATGATCGAGTCTTATATCCGAAAAAGAGAGAACCTCGTCTCGTTATTTGTACTGATCGACAGTCGTCATTCCCCGCAGGCAATCGACCTCGATTTTATCAGACAGCTCGGAGAATGGCAAGTGCCCTTTTCGATCGTATTTACCAAGACCGATAAAAATAAGCCGGGTGCCACCATACGCAATGTGGAGACTTTCAAAAAAGCCATGCTCCAGGAGTGGCAAACGCTGCCACCTTTGTTTTTAACCTCGTCAGAAAAAAAAGAAGGACGAGAGGAGCTGCTGTTTCATATTTGCTCCCTTCATAACACCTTTCAGCGGCCATAAAAGCGCCAGTATTAGTTGACGGCTTTATTGGCACAGCTACTGCTGGCAAAGGCTTCGGGTTTGGCCTTAAACGCAAACCCCATACCCAAAATATAGCCCATCGCTTCCCGCAGGGCATCGTTGCTCTTGAATTGCGGGTTGGTGTTAATATCGGCATGCACCTCCATGTCTACTTCGTATTGGGTAAATAAAGGACATAGTTGGTAAGCAATGTCAATGCTTTTGGCAACTTCGGAAAGCATTCGTTCTTTAATGGTAAAGGGCTGGTGTGTCTTTTCATTGTGTAAAAACATAAAACCGCCCTGACCCTCGCGCAAAAAGACGATCACGGTAGCAAACTCCGTCTCTTTTCCTTTGACCTGCGAATCGGTACCGATGCAAACTTTAAGACGGTATCCTTTATCGGTTTCACGACAAATGGCTTTTTCTACAGCTTCGTATAAAGGAAATTCCAGTGGGTCGCCATTGAATTTTCTCCATTGCATAAACGAGGGTTTATACAATTTACTGCATAGCCGCCTTGCCAATGAATTTGCTGTGCACAAAATATGCACAACATAAAAAATTAATAAAGGTGATACTGTCCGGTACGTAGCAATACCAGGGTGCAGGCATCTTGAGTAATAATTCCGGCCTCGCGGGCCTTAGTCGCAAACTCAAGATTTTCGGTTCCGGGGTTAAAGATTATTCTACGGGGTCTAAGAGAGAGGATCTTGTCGTAGTAAGCTTGCTGTAAGGTACTGTTCAGATAAAGGGTTACCGTGTCGATCGTCCATGCAGTAGATAGGGCTGTTACGATCGGAACATCGAGCACCTGCCCCGGTCTTCCTCCAACGGCCACTACAGGATGATCTTCTTTTCTCAATTGCACAATGGCCATGTAGCTGTAACGATCGGGATTTTCGGAGGCTCCCAATACCAGAGTGGTCAAGCCGGCAGACATACGTTTCGGGAGGGTATTTTGAAGAAAGCTAAAAAATCACTTACAGAAATAACCGAACGGGGTTTTCCAAAAATCTCTTTACCGTTTGCAAAAATGAGGCACCGGTGGCTCCGTCCACGCTGCGGTGATCGCAGCTAAGGGTAAGCTTCATTACCTGAGTGGCGCCGAATCCTTCTCCTTTGCGAACGATCTTTTCACTGATGCGACCAACGGCCATGATACAGCTGTCGGGTGGGTTGATGATGGCTGTAAATTCATCAATGTCCATCATGCCCAAGTTAGAGATAGTAAAAGTATTGCCGGTAAATTCGTTGGGTTGAAGTTTTTTGGTCTTTGCTTTACTTGCCAGTTCTTTGGTTTCAGCGGCGATCTGTGGCAATGTTTTCTGATCGGCAAAGCGAATGACCGGAACGATCAGTCCATCTTCGATAGCTACGGCTACCCCAACGTGCACATGCTGGTAACGACGAATCTTATCGCCCATCCAAGAGGCGTTGACGGCCGGATGTTCGCGCAAGGCCAGCGAAACCGCCTTTACGATCATATCGTTAAAGCTTACTTTAACGGGACTAAACTCATTGAGCTGTGTTCTGGCAGAGATAGCATTGTCCATGTTCACTTCCATCTTTAAGTAGAAGTGAGGAGCGCTAAATTTGCTTTCGGCCAATCTCTTTGCGATCACCCCTCGCATTTGAGAGTTGGGAATATCGGTGTAGGCTTCGGTGGTCGATCCGGTATAAATCGGAGCAGTCTGGGCAGCGGCAACGGGGGCCAAGGTAGTGCCGGGTTCAAAGCGATCGATATCAGATTTGATAATTCTTCCACCGTCTCCGCTTCCTTTTAACAGACGCAGATCTACTCCTTTTTCTTGCGCCAGTTTTTTTGCCAATGGCGAAGCAATCACTCGGCCATTAGTCAACTGGGTAGCGGGAGGGGCGGCTGTAGTGGTGTTAGTAGCGGCAGGGGCTGCTGCAACAAGTGTTGGCTGCTGGGTTGTGGTAGCAACTCCACTTTTTTGAGCCGCAACGATCGCATCAACGTCCACCTTTCCTTTTTCTCCTATAATGCAAAGCAATCCGTTAACGGGAATCTTTTCTCCTTGTTTGGCACCGATATATAGCAGTGTTCCGTTTTTGTAACTCTCCAGTTCCATGGTGGCCTTATCCGTTTCGATATCGGCGAGTACATCACCTTTTTTGACGGCATCTCCTACTTGCTTGTTCCAGCTGGCAATAACGCCTGCTTCCATGGTATCGCTTAAACGAGGCATTAGTACGACTTCTTCGATCTTGGACAAGTCGAGTGTTGTTGCAGTGCCAACAACTTGGGTATCGGTCGTAGTGGCTGTTGGCATAAGCTTTTCGGCAGAGGATCTATCCGGATTATCCATGGTGCCAGTGCTATTGGCAGAGGAGATCAATGAACTGATATCCTCGCCCGCTTTTCCGATAATGGCCAACAGGTCATTGACCTGAAGCTTAGCTCCTTTGTCTGCGCCAATATGCAATAAGATACCGTCCTTGTAGCTCTCGAGCTCCATGGTCGCCTTGTCTGTTTCTACTTCTGCCAGCAGGTCCCCTTTTTTTACTGTGTCGCCTACCTTTTTATGCCAGGCGGCGATCACCCCTTCCGTCATGGTATCACTCAACCGGGGCATTAAGATCACTTCTGCCATTCGCCGTTCAATTTTAAGGCTCGAAATTAAGGAAAATGCGTTATTGGTAGCGCTCAGTAGTCCAGTTCAAGGCGAAGCCGGTCCTTGAGTTCTTGTACCAGTGGATATTGTTTAACGAACTCCTGGAATTGTTCCTTACTGCTAAGCATGCCCTCGGCAGGTGGTAAGTGACTCGTCTGTTCCTCTACCAGCACAGTAAATTTAAGTCCGCTTACATGCAATTGTTGTTGCAAGAACTGAAAAAGGGTATTGCGTTCTTGCTCAATGAACTTTTGTTCGATATTGTTACAGGTAACAACTTCAAAGCTGCTGGGGTCTACAATGCGCAGTTGGGCTGCTAAAAAAGGTTGCGTGGCCGGGTGACGTTCTTGCCGAAGCTTTTCGGTGTACTGAAGCCAAGCACCCTGTAGCGTGTCGCTCTCTAAGATATTCTCAGAAGACTTCTGGGTCTCACCGCCGTTGTTTTTAAATTGTTGTCTGATCTTATTTAGTGCACTTAGTCGGGGCGTATCGGTGGTTGCTCGAGATACCGGTTCTTCTGAGATTACCGCAGGGGTAGCGGTGGCTTGCTGAGCGGGGGTTGAACGTACGGCAACGGCCGTGGGCTTGCTGCCAGGTGCCGCTGATCGAGTACTGGAGGCACTGCCCGTGTAAAGGCGAATGGGCGTTGTTTTAAAACCGATGGGAGCATCAGTTATTTTTTTTTTGACCGCCGCCGTTCCATCGGTAGCGATCGAGAGCGCCTGCTGCAGGTAGGCCAGTTTGATAAGGGCCATCTCTACCTGTAGCCGTTTGTTACGGGCCGCCCGGTAATGGATCTCCGCTTCGCCGATAATATTGAGGGCGCTTACCAGGTAAGCGGCACTGACCGTGGTGGCTGTTTGCTCGTATTGTTTTTTAAAATGCTCTACCGTATCGAGCAAAGAGACGGCCTGCGGGTCTTTGCAGACCAATAGATTTCTAAAGAACTCCGCCAACCCATTGAGGACCCAGTCGCCCTCAAAACCTTTTTGGTTGATCTCGTCATAGAGTCTAATCATGCCGCTTAGGTCTTGCTGTTGCATTTGCGACAACAATCGAAAATAATAGTCGGCATCCAAGATATTCAAATGCTCGAGGGTAGTGGCATACAACAAATTTCCGTTGGAGAAACTGACGATCTTATCGAGCATGCTAAGGGCATCTCGCAAACAGCCCTCACTTTTTTGGGCGATCAGTTGTAGAGCGGGTTTTTCGGCCTGTACCTTTTCTTGCAAGCAGATCTTTTCGAGATGCGCCACCGTATCTAAAATAGTAATGCGTTTAAAGTCAAAAAGCTGACAACGGCTTAAGATGGTGGGTAAGATCTTGTGCTTCTCGGTAGTGGCCAAGATGAATATCGCGTATGGTGGGGGCTCTTCGAGCGTCTTTAAAAAAGCATTGAAGGCTTGTTGAGAGAGCATGTGCACCTCGTCTATTACGTACACCTTGTATCGACCTGCTTGGGGAGCGAATCGAACTTGTTCGGTAAGTTGACGAATATCATCTACCGAATTGTTGGAGGCCGCATCCAACTCAAAATAATTCATCGACGCCCCGTCGTTAAAGGAGGTGCAGCTGATACAACTATTACACGCTTCGCCCTGTGCCGTAGGTTTTTCGCAATTGATGGTTTTGGCCAGTATCCTGGCACAGGTAGTCTTTCCAACACCTCGAGGCCCACAAAACAAAAACGCATGGGCCAGTTGTTGGTTGCGAATGGCATTTTTGAGTGTGGTGGTTATATGATCTTGACCCAGTACGCTGTCGAACTGTTGTGGTCTGTACTTACGGGCCGAAACGATAAACCTGTCCATGAGTGCAAGATAACGAACGGTACAACATGTGCCGATCGGATGACCTTGTTGTGAATAAGTAGGCCTTTACAAAATGGGGTGTCGCTCTGCCGGCCGGCTTCGATCGAAAGAGTAGCGCCAGGTTATGAGCTTGCGGGTGGGGTAGGTATCTCCCAGCCCCTGGGCCACATTGAGCATTTTGGGATTAAAGTCGCCGATCCATTGCAGCTCGTAATAGGTATAGTGATGCAGGGCCTGAATAACGAGTTTGGCCTCATTGATCAAGTAGGCATCTACCCCCTTGCCCTGAAATTCGGGTATCACCCCAAATATGATCCCGGTAAAACGGGGATTGGGCTTGGTGTATTTGATATAAAGGAATTTTAGCTTGTGCCACCAGTCGAATTTTCCGTTCAGGTATTTGAACCACTGGTTTAGGTCGGGGATATTGATAAAAAATCCGATGGGTTCGTTGTGATGGTACACAAACCATGCAATCTTTTCGTCCATGACCGGTTTCATTCTTTTAAAAAGAGAGAGGGCTACTTCTTCTCGCATTTCTTTAAGCCCGCCATGTCCGGCCCACGCCTTATTGTAAATGACCGTAAAGTCTTGGGCGTATTTTTCGAGCTGATCTTTGTTGATGTAAATGGCTTTAAAAGCGGGATCTTTTTTTATAACGGCATGCCGGTCCAGGAGTTTTTGACTGATCTCTTTGGTCGGGTCCAGTCCAAAGCAGATCTGATCGAAGAAAGGACGAAAGCCGTACTCTTCGAAAAGCTTTCGATAATAGGGCTTGTTATAGTTCATGCAATACAGCGGTGGCTGAAAACCCTCTACGATCAATCCCCACCAACGATCTCTTTCGCCAAAGTTGATGGGTCCGTCCATCCCCTCCATACCCTTTCCCTGAAGCCAACTTTTGGCCGTTTCAAAGAGCAGGTTGGCTGCTTGTTGATCATCGATACAATCAAAAAAGCCCATGCCTCCCACAGGGTACTGGTCGCCTTTGGTCTTGTAGCGGCTGTTTACAAAGGCGGCCACCCGGCCAATGTGTTCGCCTTTATCGTTAACAAGTATCCAACGAATGGCCTCTCCAAAGCGAAAAGCTTTGTTCTTTTGGGGGTCAAATACCTCTTCGATATCCTTGTCGAGGGGGCGAATATAATTGGGGTCACTCGCGTAGAGTCTGACATTGACCTCCAAAAAAGCCGTTCGCAACAGGGGGGTATTTACTTCTATAACTCGCACAGTGACAAAGGTAACAAACCAAGCACCCTAAATCCCACTTGGGGTTTGGCAACACATGATTTTTCTTTTCGATTTTTGGTGCCCCGCCCTTACCTTTGCGCACAGAAAAAACAAGGGTCTTTGACCCTTTCCTCAAAACTCCGAAACATGGCAAACACCGGTAAAGTAAAACAGGTCATCGGCGCGGTTATCGACGTGCAATTCGGTGGCAAACTTCCTGAGATCTACAATGCACTTGAACTGAAGAAAGAAAATGGCGATACCCTGGTCCTTGAGGTGCAACAACACCTGGGCGAAGACAGTGTCCGTACCATTGCCATGGATGGCACCGAAGGATTAGTGCGTGGCATGTCTGTGGTCGACACAGGCAAGGCCATTGCCATGCCAACCGGAGAGGGCATCAAAGGAAGACTTTTCAATGTTACCGGTGACCCTATCGATGGATTGCCTGCCGTGAGCAAAGCAAATGGTCGTCCCATTCACAGTCAGCCTCCCTCTTTCGAAAACCTCAGTACTGCCTCAGAGGTGCTGTATACCGGTATCAAGGTCATCGATCTCATCGAGCCTTATGCAAAAGGAGGTAAGATCGGATTGTTCGGTGGAGCCGGGGTGGGTAAAACGGTATTGATCCAAGAATTGATCAACAATATTGCCAAAGCTTATTCAGGTCTTTCTGTATTTGCCGGAGTGGGAGAGCGTACGCGCGAAGGAAACGACCTAATGCGTGAGATGATCGAAGCTGGTATCATGAAATACGGCGACGACTTCAAGCACAGCATGGAAGAAGGCGGATGGGATCTAAGTAAAGTAAACATGAACGAGTTGGCTGATTCAAAGGCCACATTCGTATTCGGTCAAATGAACGAACCCCCGGGAGCTCGTGCCCGTGTGGCTCTTTCTGGTCTTACCATCGCTGAGTACTACCGCGATGGTGATGGTCAGGGAAAAGGTAAGGATATTCTTTTCTTCGTCGACAATATCTTCCGCTTTACGCAAGCCGGCTCAGAGGTATCGGCCCTGTTGGGACGTATGCCCTCCGCAGTAGGGTACCAGCCTACGCTGGCCACCGAAATGGGTATTATGCAAGAGCGCATCACCTCTACTAAAAATGGATCGATCACATCGGTGCAAGCGGTGTATGTTCCTGCCGATGACTTGACAGACCCTGCACCTGCTACCACGTTCGCTCACCTCGACGCCACCACCGTACTCTCTCGTAAGATCGCCGACTTGGGTATTTATCCAGCGGTAGATCCGTTAGATTCTACCTCTCGCATCTTGACTCCGCAAGTAGTGGGTGAGGCCCATTATCAGTGCGCTAACCGAGTTAAGTCAATGTTGCAACGTTATAAGGAACTACAAGATATCATTGCCATCCTTGGTATGGACGAGTTGAGCGATGAAGATAAATTGGTGGTATCTCGCGCCCGCCGGGTACAACGTTTTCTTTCTCAGCCCTTCCATGTGGCAGAGGCCTTTACCGGTCTTAAAGGAGTACTTGTTCCCATTGAGGAGACCATCCGTGGCTTTAACATGATCATGGACGGTGAGGTAGATGAATATCCAGAGGCTGCCTTTAACCTTGTTGGAACTATTGATGATGCTATTGAAAAGGGTAAGAAATTACTGGCACAGGCCAACGCCTAAGGCCCAACGCGCAATACTATGAAGATCGAGATACTGACTCCCGAAAAGAAACTGTTCAGCGGAAACGCCTATGGCGTTCAAATGCCCGGACTGACCGGTTCATTCGAAGTCTTGGAAAAGCACGCTCCTCTTATTAGTGCCCTCAAAGCCGGTACGATTAAAGTATTGGGCGATAAACAACAAGACCTTGCTAAGTTTTCCATACAAGGTGGTTTTGTGGAAGTGCTCAATAATCAGGTAACGGTGTTGGTAGAGGGGGGTAATGCGATCTAATTGAGTTGTGGGTCGATCGGAAAATTGATCATCATCGCGTAGTCGGTACCCATACTTTTTAAGGTTTCGCTCCAAATTTCCTGCGGTCTTTTATGAAATACCAGCGAAGACTGCGCATCGGTAGTTAGCCAGCTGTTTTGCTGAAGTTCCTCTGCCAATTGCCCCGGTTCCCATCCTGAGTATCCAATAAAGAACCTCAATCTGGCTGGGTCCAACGCGTCTTCTTTCAGTAAGTCGATAATGGTGCTAAAATCACCACCCCACCAGATACCTCTTTTTATTTCGCGGCTGCCCGGTATCAAGCGCGGATATTGATGAATAAAGTGAAGTGAATCGGTTTGCACCGGTCCTCCGTAATAAAGAGGCCATTTTTTTGAAGATAGCTCGGGTACCAATTGGCTTAATGGCTGCTTGGTTCGACGGGTCAATACAAACCCTACTGATCCTTCTTTTCCATGCTCGCACAAAAGCACCACGCTCCGCAAAAAATTCGGATCTTTCAAAAAAGGTTCGGCTACCAGCATCGTTCCGGGAAGTAGTGCAGACATAATTGAATATAAGGTTTTTTTCGGAGATAGACAAGTAGTTAAAAAAATGTGAAGGCCTTTGTTTAAGTTTTTCAACTCAAACGGGGGTTGTACTTTTATCGACTGTGAAAAAAATTTTCTCCCTCATCACACTGCTTATCAGTTTGTCGCTGATCGGCATCATTTTCTTGCAGGTCTCCTGGATCAAGAACATGGTACTCGTGCGACAAGAGCAGGTAAAGTATCACGTCATTGAGGTGGTCAAAGAGGTTACCGATGACATCATGGGTTATCAGGGAAATTTTCAACCCGGCGGATCTCGTCGCAGTTGGCTCGAAGGGTTGGGATGGGAACCATACAGTCCTGGCTCAGTTGCCAGTCGTTATTCCATTGAAGATCTCGACCGTAAGTTCAGATTGGCCTTTCGAAAAAGTGAGCTGCCGTCGCTCCATTACGAATTTGCATTGGCCTCTTTCGATAGGATGGGGTATAATGTGTATGAAAAAGTTTCCAGTGGTTTTTTTGCTGCCAACGAAGACACGATCAATAATTTCAGGGTCAACAGAGGGTTTACTCCCTATAGTGGATCGGCTGGAGAGAGCTTGATGGCCAGTGAAGTCTTGTTTGTGGTGGTCCCTGACCTGCAGCAAGTGGTGCTACGCTCGCTGCGATGGAACATTGCCGCATCGATCTTGTTTACGTTAATCATCATCTTGGCTTTTTATGTTACGGTAAGAACGTTGGTACAACAAAAGAAACTCAGTGAGATCAAAAATGATTTCATCAATAATATGACCCACGAGTTCAAAACACCCTTGGCCACTATCTCGCTAGCGGTAGATGCCATGCGAAACGAAAAGGTACAACAAGACCGGGAGCGATTGGCTTACTTTAACGGCATTATCAAAGAAGAGAATCTGCGCATGAACCGACAGGTCGAGACCATCCTAAAGGCCTCTCAACTGGAACGAAACGAGTTGCAGTTGAGTATGAAACCCGTGTCCTTGCATGCCATTGTTCAGCAGGTAGTGTCCAACTTTGGATTACAGCTAGAGAATGCACAAGGTCAGATCGGTTTGCAGCTGCAGGCAACGGCCGATGGTGTCGTGGCCGATGAAGTTCATCTTTCGAATCTCATCAATAATCTGATCGATAATGCCATTAAGTATTCTAAAGAGGGAGTGCCTCCTCGTATACAGATTCGCTCTGCGGTAGAAGGAAAACAGCTCTCGCTTTATATCGAAGACAACGGCATGGGGATGAGCCGCGATACGCTTAAGCGCATCTTTGAAAAATTTTATCGGGCCCATACCGGCAATCGCCACAATGTAAAAGGATTTGGATTGGGTCTTAGTTATGTAAAGACGGTGGCCGAGGCAATGGGTGGTCAGATCAAGGCCGAGAGCACCATCGGCAAGGGCAGTCAGTTCATCCTGTTGTTTCCCCTGGCCTCTTATTGATCGTTTCGCCATAGCAAACTTCCATCGCCAAAACTCAAGAATCGATAGTGATGATCGAGCGCATGGGTATAGATCTTGCGCCAATCCTCTCCGACCAGTGCAGCGATCAGTAACAGCAAGGTGGAGCGGGGCTGGTGAAAGTTGGTGAGCAATCCATTGATTACCTGACATCGGTAGCCGGGCGCCACCAACAAGGAAGTTTGGGTAACAAAATGTTGTAGACCCCGTTGCTCCATCCATTCGATCAAAACATCCAGCACCTTATTTAACGGGGCTACCTTCTGTTGCAACGAATAACATTCCCATTGGGAAAGGGTAGGAGGATGTTGGTATTCTTTGTCCATCAATTTAATTCCAAGCCAATAAAGACTTTCTAGCGTGCGAAGCGAAGTGGTACCTACCGCGATGAGTGGTTGATCGATTTTTGCCTGCCAGTTTTTTAGAAAGGAAATTGTTACATCGATCCACTCCGAATGCATGTCGTGCTCTTGCATGGTGGTAGCGTTGACCGGTTTAAATGTTCCGGCTCCCACATGAAGGGTCAAAAAGTCGTAGTCGATCTGTCGGGCTTGCATTCGATCAAACAGTTCTTGGGTAAAGTGAAGACCGGCGGTTGGGGCCGCTACCGACCCCTCTTTTTTGGCATATACCGTTTGATAGGATTCTCTGTCTTTTTTTTCGACGGGTCTTTTTATATAAGGCGGAAGGGGTGTGGCCCCTGCTACATCAAGCACCGCTGCCAACGTAAGCTCTTGAGGAGTCCAACTGAACTCGATCAAAAAATGATCTTTATTTTTTTGCAATACCAAGGCTTGTAGTTGCAAGGACCCTACCCGTTTGAGGAGAGCCACACCGGGCTTCCATTTGGAGGCTCCTCCAACAAAACACTGCAAGATCACTTTTGATGTTTCTTGCAGCGCATTGTTCATTTCTCCATAGGCAACATCAGGTTGCAAACAAAAGATCTCAATGACGCCACCGGTACTTTTCTCAAATAGCACTCTGGCCGGGATCACTTTGGTTTGATTGAAAACAACAAAACTCTTCGATGGAAGTAGTGCATCAAGATTGATATAATGGTGGTCACTGATCACCCCCTTTTTATAGCATAGCAATTTTGATTCGTGGCGTACCGGCCATGGGGCCAACGCGATCCTTTCGGAGGGTAATTCGTAATCGAATTCCTCGATCGACAATAAACGGGGGTCCTGCTTCATGCAACCAACTGTTGATGGGCAGCAAATATCGGAAAACTGCCTCCCTTTTTGGGCTGTGCACAGGTTTTCCACAGTAATCCACATGCTATCCACTGAAATATTTGTAAAAGAGTGCTCCCACTCAATGAAACCTAAGCCAGTAAAGGGTTTTAGGCAATTTTATAATGGGGATAAATTAAGAAGGGAAAAATTTGGTATCGTAGTGGTAAAAAGTGTTATTTTGTGGTAATTCGAAAAAAAATTACTCAATCCACTGATAATGACTGGCTTTCTAGGAGAATTCGAGGCAACGTTAGACGCAAAGGGGCGATTTCTGCTTCCTGCCGGATTTAAGCGGCAGGTAAAGGAGGAGGAGTTGGGCCGCTTTGTGATCAATCGTGGATTTGAGCAATGTCTGGCCTTGTATACGCTAAAGGAATGGGAGCCCTTGTTCGAAAAGATCAAAGGTCTCAATGAATTCGATCCCCGTCAGCGAGAATTCCGCAGGGCCTTTTTGAATGGCGCTACGTATGTAGAGCCAGATACGGCGGGCAGAATTTTATTGCCTCCTAACCTTAAAGCTTATGCCGAACTCGAAAAAGATATCGTGATCGCATCGGCTGGTAACAAAATGGAAATCTGGGATAGTAATAAGTACAAAAAGTTCTTTGACTCCTTTTCTTCGGATGCTTTCAGCCATCTGGGCAATGAAGTGATGGGGGGCGGACCCGCTAATTGATCGTACACCTTGCAGCCTTCGTATCACATACCCGTACTGCTGGCTGAGGTGATCGAAGGTCTCTCTATACAACCCGACGGGGTCTATGTAGACTGCACCTTTGGAGGCGGTGGTCATGCGCGAGCCATTTTGGAAAAGCTGGGACCTCATGGACGCTTGGTAGCTTTTGACCAAGACAGCGATGCAAAGGCCAACCTTCCGGTCGATGACCGTATCGTTTTTGTGCCAGAGAATTTCAGATACCTCCATCGCTTTCTTCGTTTGCATGGATTGCTACCGGTCGATGGTCTGTTGGCAGACTTGGGTGTTAGCAGTCACCAATTCGATGAAGCTACCAGGGGCTTTTCTACTCGCTTTGACGCCGCCCTTGATATGCGGATGGATCAACGTCTTTCCAAAACGGCCTCTTGGGTGGTAGATACCTACGATGAGTCGAGACTGCACAAAATCTTTGAGCAGTATGGAGAGGTGACCAATGCCAAGACCCTGGCCAAAACCATTGTGGCAGCCCGTGCTTCACAATCACTTCGGACTATCGACGGATTTAAGCAAGCTATCCGGGAATCGGTAAAAGGAAATCCCAATAAATACTTTGCCCAGGTATTTCAGGCCTTACGCATGGAGGTAAATGATGAGCTCGATGCGCTCAAGGAGCTGCTTTCGCAATTACCCTTGGTCATCAAGCCCGGAGGTCGAGTGGCCATCATCAGCTTTCACTCACTAGAGGACAGAATGGTCAAACAGTTTTTTAAAGAAGGTACGTTGGAGCAAAGACAGGATCATCCTTTTCTCAATACCCCCTCTTTGTCACCATGGCGACCTATTACTAAAAAGCCACTGTTGGCGAGTAGTGAGGAGTTGAGAAGAAATCTGCGCTCACGTAGTGCTAAGCTACGGATAGCGCAAAAAACAGCATCGTAATCGTACATGGAAAACGCCACTAACGAAAAGAGATTGAATTGGAGTCGCTGGTTTCATTACCAGTCGTTGGTACAGCAAGTGCCTTTCTTCTTGTTCTTGGCCTTGCTGGCTGTGCTTTACATCTACAACGGACATGCGGCGAATAAAACCATTCGTGATATCAACAAAACAGAAAAAGAAGTAAAAGAACTCAAATACGAATACAAAATGATCAAGGGAGAATTGCTATCAAGGACCAAGCAGAGCGAGCTGATCACCGCTGTGGCCCCACTGGGGTTGCAAGAGTTGACGGTCTCTCCGGTGGTACTGGTAGATAGTCTCTCCGTTCGCAAGTAACCATAGTTCAGATGCAGATCAAACGCGACATATTGTGGAGAGTGTACATCAGCTTTATCGGGCTGGCCCTTTTGGGCGCCGGGGTAGTGGGTCGCGCTTTTTACATTCAGCGGTTTCAGGGGGCCTATTGGAAACGACTTAGCGATAGCTTGCACCAGCGTTATGTGACGCTCGATGCACAGCGAGGTACGATCTATTCGGAAGATGGACAATTTCTAAGCACCTCTGTTCCCACCTTTGATATCTATTTAGATCTCTGCGCCGACGGGTTGCGCGAAAAGAAAGGAAAACGCTTTAAAGAGAATATCGATTCTTTCTGTGTGGCGCTGTCGGGATTATTTCAAGACCAAACCCCCGCCCAGTACAAGACTGCGATAGTGGCGGCCTACGAAAAGAAGTCTCGCTACTATCCCCTAAAAAAGAAATTGAGTTTTGCCCAATACAAGGCCTTTCGCGAACTACCGTTGGCCAGACTGGGCGCTAACCGAAGTGGGGTGATCGTAGAGACCAATAGCAAACGCTTGCTTCCCTATGGAATTTTGGCAGGGCGCACCATTGGACTTTCTCGCGAACATCTAGCCAGTGACGGAAAAGTCAGAAAGCAGAATGTCGGGTTAGAAAAAAGTTACGATTCGCTTCTTAGTGGAAAAGAGGGGGTGAGACTGGTTCGTTTCATAGCCGGTGGCGCTGCCATTCCCATTACCGGTTCGGAGACCGAACCAGAAAATGGAAAGGATATCTATACCACGATCGATCTGCCCATGCAAGATATTACCGAGACGGCTCTAATGCGGATGATGGTGCAAAGTGAGGCGCTGTATGGAACTGCCATTGTTATGGAGACCGCAACCGGAAAGATCAAGGCAATGGCCAATTTGGGTCGTCGCCCCGATGGTCATTACTGGGAAGACGATAATTATGCCTTACGTGCCACCGAGCCTGGTTCTACCATCAAGCTAGCCACCTTGCTGGCCGTTCTTGAAAAAGGAACCAGTCAGATCACAGATCCTGTTGAGATCGGTAGCGCCGGTCGCGGCATGGTAGGACCTAAGATGGTAATCGATGCAGAGTCTTCTCCCAAACCTATCTTAACAGTAAGGGAGTGTTATGCGCACAGCTCGAACGTGGGAATGGGCAAGCTGGCCTTAAAGGCCTTTGGTAAGGATCCACAAGAGATCAAAAAATATTACAAGAAGTTTCATTTAGACCAACGTTCCTCGATCGACCTGAGCAATGTTCCCAAGCCCAGTATGGCACCTCTTAACCAAAAAGGAAGTTCGTTGGGCAATATGCTATGGATGAGTTTTGGTTATGCCATTCAGGTGAGTCCCTTACATACCCTCACCCTGTACAATGCGGTAGCCAATGGCGGTAAGATGATGAAACCTTATCTGGTAAGTCGTATTCAGCAGGGCGGAACACTTTACCGTGAGTTCGAACCCACGGTACTGGATGAACAAATTTGTAAGCCGGCGGTCATCACGGCTGCGCGCAGTGCCATGGAGGCCGTGGTTACGGAAGGAACCGCACGACGTGCCTTTGAAGGCGCTCCCTTTACCGTAGCCGGCAAGACCGGTACCGCATTGGTAACAGATGGTCCTATTAAATATAATCACGGGGTATATCAAGCTTCTTTTGTAGGATACTTTCCTGCCGATCGTCCTCAATACACTTGTATCGTGCTGGTACGAACCAAGCCTCACGCAAGGTCTCGCTTTGGTGGTACCGTAGCCGCTCCGGTCTTCCGTGAGATCGCTACAAAGGTCTATGCAATGTATGTCGATCGAAAGCATCCATCGCAATACGTAAAGAAGACAGATAGTTCGCTCTTTTATTATGCCGGATATGGTGGTGATGTGCGCCAAGTGTATCGTGCCTTGCAGTTGCCCTACACCGACTCGGTGCGGCAAGAGCCTTGGGTTAAGGCTTATAACCCTAACGGCAAGACAGTGCTAAAAGCACAATCGATAAGAGCCAAGGTAATGCCGAACGTAAAGGGAATGGGATTAAAGGATGCTTTGTTTCTCTTAGAGAACATGGGGGTAAAAGTGCAGGTAAAGGGAAGAGGAAGGATCATATCGCAATCGGTGGCACCAGGAACAGCATTGGATCGTCCTATACAGGTTATACTTGAATTGAGTTAATAAAATAAACAGCGTCAGTGAAGCTGAGCGAATTATTATACGGGGTATCGGTTGTATCGGTGAGTGGATCCACTGCAGTGGAGCCGCTTAGTATTACCACCGACTCTCGTTTGGTAAAACCGGGTACGTTGTTTATAGCGGTGCGGGGTACAAAGGTGAATGGAGAACAATTTATAGAACAAGCCCTGCAGCAAGGAGCCATGGCCGTTGTTACGGAGTCTTTACCCAATGAGGCCCGGGCACACAAAACCTACGTTCAAGTGCCGGATGCCGCATTGGCCTCGGCCCTGATCGCCGCTCGTTTCTATGGTAATTCCGCAGACCGTTTAAAGGTGGTGGGTGTTACAGGCACCAATGGCAAGACTACTATTGCCACCTTACTCTATAAACTCTTTTCCGCACTGGGCTATACGTGCGGTTTGATCAGCACCGTCGAAAATCGTATTGGAGACCATTCGGTTGCTGCAACACATACCACTCCCGATCCGATATCATTACAAGCCTTGTTGCAACAGATGGAGCAAGCCGGTTGCACGCATGTATTCATGGAGGTTAGCTCACATGCCATTCATCAACATCGTGTTGCCGGTATCTCCTTTGCAGGGGGCATCTTTAGCAATATCACGCACGATCATCTTGATTATCACAAGACTTTCGATGAGTATATCAGGGTCAAAAAGTCGTTTTTTGATTCGCTGCCGTCAACGGCCTTTGCGCTCAGCAATGCCGATGATAAGCGGGGCGCTGTTATGCTGCAAAATTGTAAAGCGCGAAGACTTTTTTATGCGCTTCGAACACTGGCCGATTATAAGGGCAGACTGCTCGATAATGGACTCGATGGTTTACAACTTAACATCGATGAGGTAGAGGTTCACTTTCTTTTGATAGGTACCTTTAATGCCTACAATTTGCTGGCCGTCTATGGAGCCGCCTGCGCACTGGGTCTCGATAAGAGAGAGGTCTTGACACAGCTTAGTCAGTTGCAAGGAGCGCCGGGTCGTTTTGAATGTATTGTCTCTTCTCGCGAGCAAGTGATGGCAGTAGTAGACTATGCTCATACGCCCGATGCCTTACTCAATGTGCTGACCACCTTAAAGCAATTACGAAAGCCCGATCAAAAACTTACGACCGTTACCGGTTGCGGTGGTGATCGTGATCGCACTAAGCGTCCGTTAATGGCAGCGGCGGTGGCGGCTCATAGCGATCGTTTCATATTTACCAGCGACAACCCCCGCTCCGAAGATCCTGCGGCCATTATCAAGGATATGGAAGGGGGATTGGCCGCCGCAGATTTCAAAAAATATATTCCGATAGTAGATCGTGATGCTGCCATCAAGACAGCGATCAGTCTATCGGCTCCACACGATATTATACTGGTAGCGGGTAAGGGACACGAGACCTACCAAGATGTAAAAGGCACTAAAGAGCATTTTGATGATCGCGAAGTGGTACGCAAGTGGTTTGCGACACTTGAAAAATAAAAGGGAATTATGTTATATCATCTGTTTGACTGGCTGGCCGAAGAAGGAATTCGCTTTCCGGGCAGTCGTGTATTTGATTATATCACGTTCCGCACCCTGCTCGCCATCTTGTTGTCGTTGTTTATTACGCTCGTCTACGGAAAGAAGCTTATCACGTTCTTACAAAAAAGGCAAATAGCGGAAAGTATTCGCGAAGAGGGATTGGCAGGCGAAGCCAGTAAGAAAGGCACTCCTACCATGGGAGGCATCATCATCATCCTTGCCATATTGATCCCTACGTTGCTACTGGCCGATCTAACAAAGGTGTATGTGCAGTTGATGTTGGTCAGCACCGTTTGGATGGGTATCATCGGGTTTATAGACGATTATCTGAAACTGCGCAGTAAGCGAATGGCCCAACAGCAGGGCATGGAGTATAAGAAATCGAATGCGGATGGTTTGGCCGGTTGGTTCAAAATATTAGGACAGGTAGGATTGGGTATTACGGTAGGGGCGACTCTTTACTTTAACTCAGCAGTAGTGATCTGGAGAGAATACACCGGTCAACATCCCACGGAAGATAGTCGTGTCTTTTCAAAGACCTACAATGGCAAGACACACTATTATGTTACGACAAAAACACCTATTACTACGATTCCCTTTGTCAAGAACCACGAGTTCAACTATGCAAAGTTATTGCCGGCCAGTTGGCGCGATTATACTTGGGTGCTGTATATACTGATCGTGATCTTTATCATCACCGCTGTATCGAACGGAGCTAACCTTACGGATGGTCTTGATGGTCTTGCCACGGGTACGGCTGCGTTGATCGGCGTATTGCTGGGCATATTTGCCTATGCCAGTGGCAATCTCGTCTTTGCCGATTACCTCAATATTATGTATATCCCCGATCTGGGCGAGCTCTCCATTTACATCGCGGCCCTTATCGGTGCCTGTATCGGATTTCTTTGGTACAACGCATATCCTGCTCAATTATTTATGGGAGATACGGGTAGTCTGACACTGGGAGGCATCATTGCCGCATTATCCTTTATCGTGCATAAGGAATTGTTGATCCCGATCTTTTGCGGGGTCTTCTTGGTCGAGTCGTTGAGTGTGATCCTGCAAGTGGGATACTTTAAATACACCAAAAGAAAGTTCGGAGAAGGAAAGCGAATTTTTCTCAAAGCACCCATACATCATCATTACCAGGTAAAGGGATATCATGAGGTCAAGATCGTCAATCGGTTTTGGATCGTAACGGTGTTATTGGTGGTGCTCAGTATCGTAACCCTCAAACTTCGGTAAAGCGAAAGCGGGTATGCAAAAACGGTTAGTGATACTGGGAGGAGGTGAGAGCGGGGTCGGAGCCGCCTTACTGGCAAAGAGAAAAGGATATGAGGTGTTTGTCTCCGACGGAAGTTCTTTGAAAGAAAATTATCGTAACGAACTGCTACAAGAGCAGATCCCTTTCGAGGAAGGAACGCATACGCTAGACAGGATCCTGCAGGCAGACGAAGTGATCAAGAGTCCTGGAATTGCGGAGACCACCGCTGTTATGAAAGCTATTCGTGCAAAAGGTATTCCGGTAATCAGTGAAGTAGAGTTGGCCTATCGCTTTAAGGGAAACAGTCGGATCGTGGCCATTACCGGAAGCAATGGCAAGACCACTACGACCTCGCTGGTCTATCAGCTTTGTAAAAAGGCCGGATTGGATGTGGCGCTGGTCGGCAATATCGGTTTCTCATTTGCTCGGCAGGTGGCCTTGGACCCACACGAACTCTATGTAGCAGAGATCAGCAGTTTTCAGCTCGATGATATCGATCAGTTTAGTCCTCATATAGCCATACTGACCAATATCACCGAAGATCACCTAGATCGTTATGGTTATGTTTTCTTGAATTATATCAAAAGCAAATTCAGGATTACCCAAAATCAGGGGCCCGAAGATTTTTTTATCTACTGTGCCGACGATCCGGTAACTGAACAACATCTTACCAGTTTTAATATTCCATCTAACCAACTACCCATTAGCATGAAAAGAGAAGTATCACCTGGAGCATTTATCAAGGACGGAGACATGTACGTGCGCACCGGCAACGAAGTCATGACAATGAGTGTCTTTGACTTTGCGCTAAAGGGCAAGCACAATCAATACAATACCATGGCGGCTTGTGTGGCGGCCGCTACGCTTGACATTCGAAAGGACAAGATACGCGATGCCGTACAGCATTTCGAGCAGCTAGAGCATCGTATGGAATATGTAGCAACGGTCAGAGGAGTTGAATTTATCAACGACAGTAAGGCCACCAATATCAACTCTACCTGGTATGCCTTAGAGAGTATGACGCGGCCCACCATTCTTATTTTGGGGGGTGTCGACAAGGGTAACGATTACTCATTGCTGGCAGAGGGCGTTGGTGAAAAAGTAAAGGCGATCATTTGCCTAGGAAAGGATACCAAAAAGATACATGAGGCCTTTGGTCAACTGGTGCCGGTAATGGTAGACACGCAAAGCGCCGAAGAGGCAGTGCATACCGCTTTTCAATTGGCGGGCAAAGGCGATACGGTGCTGCTAAGTCCTGCTTGTGCCAGTTTTGACCTCTTTAAGAATTACGAAGACCGTGGACAACAATTTAAAAAAGCCGTAAAAGATCTCTGATAGATGGATGCTACCCGCGACATACGACTGACCGACCTGCGCAGCAGCTTTACCACCGACAATCTGCTAAAGAAGACCCGTGGCGATAAAGTGATCTGGGCATTAGTGGTGGTGTTGACCTTGGTATCGCTATTGGCCGTGTATAGTGCTACCGGTTCGCTGGCTTACAAAAATTATAAGGGTAATACGGAAGTATACCTCTTTAAGCAAGTGGCATTTATTCTGGGAGGGCTGTTAGTGATCTACTTTGCCCATCTGGTCAATTATACTTTTTATTCCAAAGCCGCTCGTATTGTCTTTTTGATCTCGTTGCCATTGCTGTTTTACACCTTGTTCTTTGGGGTCAAGATGAACGAGGGTAGTCGTTGGATCAAACTGCCGATCATTAATATGACCATGCAGACATCCGACCTCGCTAAGCTGGCATTATTTATGTATTTAGCAAGACTGCTTAGCAAAAAACAAGATCTGATCAAGGATTTCAAGAAAGGGTATCTAATGGTCATCTGGCCTGTTTTGCTAACCTGTATGCTGATCGCTCCTGCCAATCTCTCTACGGCATTGTTATTAGGGGCTAGTTGTCTGTTACTGCTATTTATTGGCAGGGCTAGTGCCAAGCATTTGTTACTGACTATTGGCCTGGCCATGATACCGATCGTTCTACTGATCGCAACGGCTGTGGTACGTCACCATAACGATACCGGAGAGGAGTCGCTAACTGTCAAATCATCCACGTCGGCGCTTACGGCGCGCGTAGATACGTGGATCAACAGGGTAGAGACCTTTATCTATGGTGGACAGGATAGTGACTCCGATGCTTACCAGGTTAACCAGGCAAAAGTGGCTATTTCTAAGGGGGGATTGCTGGGCGTTGGTCCAGGCAATAGTACGACTCGCGATTTTTTGCCACAAGCATACAATGATTTTATCTATGCCATCATCATAGAGGAGTATGGAATACTGGGAGGTGGTTTTATGGTATTCATCTACCTGGTGTTTCTGTTTCGTTGTATCAGAATATTTAAACGATGTCCGTTTGCCTTTGGTGCTTTTCTGGCATTGGGACTCAGCTTTACATTGGTCATTCAGGCGCTGGCCAACATGGCGGTAACGGTCAATCTGTTTCCCGTTACGGGGGTAACCTTACCCTTGGTAAGTATGGGAGGAAGCAGTTTCATTTTTACCTGTCTGGCCATTGGTATTATTCTGAGTGTAGCGAGAAATGTGGAGCAACTCGAAGGAAAGACATCGGCCACACCCGTTAAAACTGTAGATGCATGAGTAGACGGATCCTGATCGCAGGCGGGGGAACGGGAGGACATATTTTTCCTGCATTGGCCATTGCAGGAGCGATCAAAGAGCAAGAGCCGTCTGCGGACATCTTGTTCGTAGGAGCGAAGGGAAAAATGGAAATGGAGAAAGTGCCCCAGGCCGGTTATTCGATCGTGGGGTTAGGTATAGTGGGGTTTGACAGAAGTTCTTTGACAAAAAATATCGTACTGCCCTTTAAGCTGATCAAAAGTTTCTGGCAGGTAAGAGCCATTTTGCGCAGCTTCTCTCCACAAGCCGTACTGGGGGTGGGAGGATACTCCAGCTTTCCTGTGTTGCGCTATGCGCAGGCAAAGGGTATTCCTACTTTTCTACACGAGTCCAATGCCTTTGCCGGCAAGTCAAATCTATGGCTAGCCAAGCGAGCCACCGCCATCTTTATGGGTGCTCCTGGTTTGGAAAGATTCTTTCCTGTACAAAAGAGTTGCTTTACCGGCAATCCGGTCAGAGCTACAATTTGTAGTGCATTGCCCGATCGAGAGAAGGCCTTGGCCTTTTTTGGTTTGGCGGCTCATCAACCCGTCTTACTGGTAATGGGAGGCAGCTTGGGGGCGCGTTCCATCAACGAGGCCATTGATGCTAACCTCGAGCAACTACAGCAGGCTTCCATTCAACTGATCTGGCAAACAGGAAAGTCCTATGCCGCTAAGGCCTCCTCTCGTATCGCAGCCCGCAAGGGATGTTATACAGACGATTTTATCAAAGAGATGGAGTTGGCTTACTCCGCTGCCGATGTGGTGATTGCCCGCTCCGGTGCTATGACTGTAGCGGAGTTGGCGGTAGTGGCCAAGCCGGTTTTGTTCGTGCCTTTTCCGTTGGCGGCAGAAGATCATCAGCGGGTCAATGCAGAACAGTTGGTAAGGAAGCGAGCGGCCGTAATGATTCCTGATGCGGAGGCGAGTGATGCCTTAGTGCCGGCTGCAGTAGCCCTATGTCTCGATAAAGACAGACAACGAGCGCTCAGTAGTGCTATCGCTGGCTTTGCGATACGGGATGCGGCCAAAAGGGTAGCCACCGAATTATTAACGCGAATCAACCAGTAAGATGAGATCAACGATCGATACCACACTATTGCAACAACCTTTTCGAATGGAGGCATCGCTACGCGAACTCTGTTTTATCGGGATAGGCGGTATTGGTATGAGTGCGTTGGCTCGGTTTTTTTATGAGCAGGGAATAAAGGTGACTGGCTACGATAAGACAGCTACCGAACTGACCCGCTCACTCGAAGCCTCGGGTATTGCGGTGCATTACACCGAAGACCTCAATGCCCTGGCCCGCTCGGCCGATGCGGTGGTGTATACTCCGGCCATACCGGCTTCGCATATCGAGCTGCGCTGGTACAAAGAGAATGGATATACTCTTTGGAAAAGAAGCGATCTGTTACAGCAGATCACCAAAAGTTCTTTGAATGTCTGTGTTGCCGGAACGCATGGAAAGACCACTACCTCTACCATGGTGGCACATCTGTTGCGACATAGCGGTTTTGGTGGTAATGCTTTTTTGGGTGGCATTGCGGCCAACTACTACACCAATCATTGGAGTAGTAACGTCAACTGTTGCGTGATCGAGGCAGATGAGTATGACCGAAGTTTTCTAAAGCTCATACCTCACATTGCACTGATCACCGCCATGGATCCCGATCATCTCGATATCTATGGCGATGCGACCTCGATGGAGCAAGCCTTTATAGATTTTAGTGCGTTGATCCCGAAAGGAGGACTATTGGTTTATAAGTGGGGATTGCCAAGGGCTAATGACCTTAAAGGACCGCAAAGGCTAAGCTATCATGCGCAAGATACCAGTGCCGATTGCTATGCCGTCAATGCGGTGGTGAGCAAGGGTGGGTATCGCTTTGATGCGATGATAGATCGGCAGTGCATCGACGATCTTTTCTTGCCGATGGGAGGTTGGCATAATGTGGAGAATGCGATCGGGGCTATTACGATTGCAACGGCGCTAGGTATTCGTAGTTCTTTGATTCGCGACGCATTGGCTTGTTTTAAAGGCGTACAACGACGCTTCGAAAAGCTCATTGATACAGAACAATTGGTATTGATCGATGACTATGCGCATCATCCCGAGGAGTTGAGAGCATTGATAGAGGGAGTTCGGTCACTCTATCCGGAGGCGGTATGCACTATTGTCTTTCAGCCGCATCTGTATTCTCGTACTCGCGATCTGGCTGCCGACTTTGCAAAAGCGCTGGACACAGCGGATCGGGTGGTATTGCTGCCGATCTATGCTGCCCGTGAGTTACCCATGCAAGGAGTTAGCAGCGAGTTGATCGGCTCTGCCATAACCAACGCATCGCTGGAGTACTTGCAACCTGATGCCGTGGTCGATTGGATCGAACAAGTCTATCGCCATCAGACCCTTGCAAGGCAACAGGTTTTTGTAATAGCCGGAGCTGGTGATATCGATCGGTTACCGATAGCGATCAAAAGAAGAATGGAACGTATTTAGTATAAAAGAATAAAAATTGAATCTTAAAAGAACCATACAACGTGTTTTGTTTTTTGCCTTCTGGATAGGAGTGGGCACCGGCATGTTCATGCTTCTGGCTGCTGCTATTAGGAGTCGCAACAAAGAGAAACTAAGGGCCTATACGATCGAGATCAAAGCGGGCCCCGGTGGCGCTTTCTTGCATGTTCGGGATGTCGAACAACTATTAGCGCGTTCTACGGCCGGTGTAAAGGGTGAGTTATTGGCCCGATTCAATCTTCGACAGGTAGAGCAAAAGATCCAATCGCATGTTTGGATAAGGGAAGCTCAGTTGTATTTCGACAATCAAGATGTGTTGCATGTGCAGGTACAAGAGAAAGTTCCGTTGGCCAGATTATTTACGATTAGCGGTGGCTCTACCTATTTGGACGAGCAAGGCAAGGTGATGCCCTTATCACTCAGCAAAACGATCAAGGTTCCTGTCTTTACCGGACTCCCCGATGCGATCCTTTCCAAAAAGCCCGACACGTTGCTATTGCAACAGGTCTTTACCATGGCACAGCTGTTAGCCCGTGATTCTTTCTGGACTTCGCAAGTAGCACAGATCGATTGCACGCCAGCTCAGCAGTGGGAATTGATACCAGTGGTAGGAGACCACGTAGTTAAGCTGGGTAGTTTGAACGATGCAGAGGCCAAACTGCGCCGACTGATGATCTTTTATCAGCAGGTGCTAAGCAAGACGGGGATGAGTCGCTATCGAATGATAGACGTGCGGTTTAATGGTCAGGTGGTGGCCGGTAGTATGAGCGGGGCTCGTATCGATTCCATGCAACTTAGAAAAAGCGTAGAAAAATTATTGCGTGATGCGACCGAAGCCGAAACGGATACCATAGTGCGGATCCTTCCTAAACCCTTGCAACCCTTGTTGCCCGATGAGCCTAACCCATTGCTCGATGCGATGAATACAGTCTTGCCGGGTGCTACAAAACCCGATACACTATCATCGACGTTACCTAAACAAAAAAAATCTAACAACAACTAAAACCATCATCATGAACAACGAAAACCCCATCATTGTCGGTCTGGACATTGGTACCACCAAGATCGCAGTGATTGCCGGAAGAAAGAACGAGTTCGGCAAACTCGAGATCCTTGGTTTCGGCAAAGCCAATTCCAATGGTGTTAAGCATGGACAGGTGCTCAACATCGATGAAACTATCAAGGCCATTCGTACGGCACTTGACAATTGTTTTGCCACTAATCCTAACCTCGACATTAGCGAGGTGTACGTAGGCATTGCCGGGCATCATATAAAAAGTTTGCAGACGCGGGGCGATATGGTTCGTCAGCGTACGGACGAAGAGGTTGCCCAACACGAGATCGACAAATTGGTCGACGACCAGCGCAAGACCTATATTCCGGCCGGCGATCAGATCATCGATGTGATACCACAAGAATTTACCGTCGATAACATTCCCAATATCCCCAATCCTATTGGATATGGCGGTGTTAAGATCGGTGCCAACTTTCATATCATTACCGGTGATAAGAATGCCATTCGTAATATCAACCGCAGTGTAGAGAAAGCCGGTCTCATTACCAAAGATCTGGTGTTACAGCCCTTGGCCTCCTCGGCCGCTGTAATGGGGCAAGAAGACCTGGAGGCGGGTGTTGCCATAGTGGATATCGGGGGCGGTACCACCGACCTGGCCGTGTTCAATGAGGGCATCTTAAAACATACTGCTGTTATTCCTTTTGCCGGTGAGAACATCACTAACGATATCAAGTCTGGATTAGGAGTGCTAAAGACCCAAGCCGAACAAATGAAAGTACAATTTGGCTGTGCCCTTGCCAATGAGGCCAAGTCGAATGCCTATATCACCATCCCTGGCTTGCGCGGTATGCCTGCCAAAGAGATCAGTGTTAAGAACCTGGCCAACATTATCCAGGCTCGTATGAGCGAGATCATGGATTTTGTTACCTATCACCTCAAGCAAGTAGGGCTAGATAACAAAGCGCTCAACGGCGGCATCATTTTGACCGGCGGAGGATCGCAGCTAAAGCATCTGATCCAGTTGACTGAATATGTAACGGGTCTCAATGCTCGAATTGGATTTCCCAATGAGCATTTGGCTGCCGGGCATATCGAAGAGCTCTCCAAACCTACGTACTCTACTTGTATCGGTCTTATCCTGAAAGGGTACGATGATTACGAACATAATCGCAAGGACTTCAACAGGGGGTATCGCCAGGTGCAGGTGCCTGTTGGATTGCGCAGAGAAAAGGAGCTTGCCCCCGAAGAGATGGCCACCTCCGAAGGTGTGGGTGAGGATCAAATGAAACATCGCCGCAACCTGACCGGTTTTTGGAGCAAGTTCAAAGACCGTATCATCGATCTATTCAAAGAAGAAGAAGACAAGCACTTAGGATAATACACAAACCATACTAACCCATTTGCAACCATTCCAAAATTAAACGCTCATGATTCATTGTGAGCTGCCCACCGAAAAATCTTCCATCCTCAAAGTCATTGGTGTAGGAGGAGGCGGAAGCAATGCAGTCAACTACATGTTCAACCAACAAATTGAAGGCGTCAATTTTGTCATCTGTAATACAGATGCACAAGCACTCGCCGCCAGCGGTATTCCCAACCGGGTTCAACTTGGACCACACCTGACACAGGGGTTGGGGGCCGGTGCTAACCCCGAGATCGGTAGACAAGCCACAGAGGAATCGCTCGAAGAGATCAGAAAGATCTTGGAGGTGAATACTAAAATGGCCTTCATTACCGCCGGTATGGGCGGGGGTACCGGAACCGGAGGCGCTCCCATCATTGCCAAGATCTGTAAAGACTTAGGTATTCTGACGGTGGGTATCGTTACCACACCCTTCGCATACGAGGGAAAGAAGCGATTGCAACAAGCCGAAGAGGGTATTCGCCAACTTCGTCAGCAAGTAGATACCTTATTGGTCATTAGCAATGATAAACTTCGTCATCAGTTCGGTAACCTAAAAATGAGAGAGGCTTTTGAGAAGGCCGATAATGTTCTGGCAACGGCTGCACGTTGTATTACCGACGTGATCAATAGTACCGGACAGATCAATGTCGACTTTGCCGATGTATGTACCGTAATGCGTAATGGTGGTCGCGCTATTTTGGGTCATGCCGAAGTGGCCGGTACGCACCGAGCACAGCTCGCCATCGAAGAGGCTTTGAATTCTCCCTTGCTAAACGATAACGAGATCAATGGAGCCAAGTGGATCTTGATCAATATTAATTCCGCACGCGGGGAGTATGAGTTCACTATGGATGAAGTAGAGATCATCCAACAATATCTTCTAACCAGAGCGGGAGAAAATACCGATGTGATACTGGGAATGGGATATGATGATCTGTTGGATGATAAGCTGGGCATTACTTTGATCGCAACCGGTTTCGAGCACAAGGATGCACCGCCTACTACCTCTTTTAAAAAAGCGGCCCCTCAAGAAGAGAAGATCGTTATGGTACTGGGGCAACAGCCCGAGACACCTGTTGCGGTAAAGGAGAATTTGGCGGCTCCCGAAGCGACTGTTAACCCTGCCCCTGTCGATTCATTGATGCCCCGCTTAGTAGAAGAAAAGGTTGCCGACCCGGCACCCATAGCAACGGCTCCTATTACCGAAGAGACGGTCATTCATTTTGAATTGGCATCCGATACGCAAGAGATGGCTGAAGCGGAGACTACGGTGGCAGTAGATCATAACACAGCCGTACGCGAAACAGATGCCAGCTTTCTGGCCGCCGCTACATCCGTAAGCTCAGGTCCCGCAGCCGGTGGCTACTTATCTCGCCCTGCGAATATATATGCAGAACCGCCAACGCCTGTGTTGCAAGCATCGCCTGCCGCCACAGCAGTTATTGCCGAAGCACCGGCACCGGTAGTATCGGTTGCAGCACCTGCTCCGGCGGTAGTGACGGCTGAACCGACAGCCCCGATCGTAGAAATGGAAGAGATGCAAATGCAACTCATCGAAAAAGAGGAGCTTCCTACTGCCAGCACTCCTTTACTCTATGAGATCCATACGGCCGCTCCGGCACCGGCAGAAGAGGGGATCAGTTTCGAAGATTCCATGGAACAGCAACGCCGTGCTGCAGATCGTTTACAAAAGTTGCGTAATCTAAGCTATAACGTAAATGCCGCCGACCCCAACAATGAGTTCGAAACGGTACCAGCTTATATTCGCCGCAATATGGAGTTGTATAACAGTACTTCGCAGATCGAGAATTTCTATAGTAACTATGAGGTCAAAGAGGATCCCTCTCAGCAAGGGCCTATCACCACGCTCAATACGTTTCTCAATGGCAAAAAGCCCGACTAATGAATTCTCTGCTTAGCAGAGAAAGACCGATGATGTGTTATAGTTGTTCCTCCCGGCTGTTGCCGGGAGGTTTTTTTATAGGAAGCAGATATCGAATTTTAGCCAAGCAAACAATTCGGCAAAGGGCTTGTTAATATAGCTGAATGGCCAACCAAAAAACAGTACTGATCTCAGGAGGAACCGGAATGATAGGTTCTGCCTTGGTGCCGGTCTTACTGCAAAAAGGGTATCAACTTATTTTATTGACCCGCCGTCGTATTGCCACCGACATGCCTTATGCCGCTCATCCTAACGTTCACTATGCCTATTGGGATCCAGCTACCTTCGAGATAGATAGCGATGTTGTGACAAAGGCCGATCATGTGGTGCATCTGGCGGGAGCTAATGTAGCCGAAAAGCGTTGGACGACCGAGCGAAAAAATGAGATCAACAATAGTCGAGTACAATCGGGCCGCTTACTGGTCGATGCCATAAAAAAAAGCATTCACCAGCCACTTTCTTTTGTCAGTGCCTCTGCCATTGGTTGGTATGGTCCCGATACTAAAGAGGGGTCGGTGCCATTTACCGAAAACGATCCTGCCGATTCAAGTTTTTTAGGAGATACTTGTCGTGCCTGGGAAGACAGTACCGCCGCGTTGGTGCCGATGAATATTCGTCGTGTGGTTTTACGTATTGGGATCGTACTAAGCAGAAAGGGTGGGGCACTTGCTGAATTTGAGAAACCACTTCGAGTGGGAGTGGCTCCGTTGTTGGGAAGTGGAGAGCAAATTATCAGCTGGATACAACTGCAAGATCTAGTCTCTATGATCTTGTTCTCGCTAGAACAGACCTCTATGCAAGGAATTTATAATGCGGTGGCCCCTGCACCGGTGTCTCAACGTTCACTGATGATGACACTGACTCGCCAACGAAAACGTTTTTTTATTACCGTAAAGATTCCGGCATTTTTTTTACAAGTGATGCTGGGAGAAATGAGCATCGAGGTACTAAAAAGTGCTACGGTAAGCTCAAACAAAATACAGCAAGCCGGATTTTGCTTTCACTATCCCAGTATCGAAAAGGCGTTGCCGGTCTGTTAATTCCTGATTGGTTTACCCGAGGTAATTACACTTTGAATTCTCTCCAAGGTTTTTTTCTCACCACAAAGCGATAAGAAGGCTTCTCTTTCAAGATCGAGTAAATATTGCTCGGATACCTGACTGCGTTCACTTAGATCGCCCCCGCACATTACATAAGCTAATTTTTTTGCGATCAGTGCGTCATGTGTCGAAGCATACCCCGCTGTCTGCATCGCATGGATACCTGCATACAATACCCCAAGTCCGGCTCTCCCTAATACATTGACGTCCTTTCTTTCGACCGGGCGGTTATAGCCGGCTTGTTGCAACGCAAGTACCGATCGTTTGGCAGCGGCAATTCGGCGGTTGCTATTGTAGATGATCTCATCGGTTCCCTTGCGATAGATGCCCATGGCAAATGCTTCGGCTGCCGAGGTGGCCACTTTTGCCGTGGCAATAGACATAAAGCGATGCTTGAGTGTGTTGGTATCGGGCTCATCGGCATGCATTTCGTCCGAAGCCCGCAGTGTAAACTCTTTGGTGCCTCCTCCTCCCGGAATAAGCCCTACACCCAACTCCACCAATCCCGTGTACGTTTCTGCGGCGGGACAGCACTTATCTGCATGAAGGGTTAGTTCGCACCCTCCTCCCAATGTGAGACCATGTGGAGCTACCACCACGGGTATCGATGAATAGCGTGCACGCATGGTGGTTTGTTGAAACAGTCGAATGGCCAGATCTAGCTCATCGTATTCTTGTTCTATGGCCATCATAAAGATCATGCCCACATTGGCACCGGCCGATAAATTAGCTCCTTCGTTCGCAATAACAAGCCCTCGGTAGGATTGCTCTGCCTTCTCGATGGCTGTTTGTATTCCGCTAAGCACATCACCTCCTATGCTTCCCATTTTGGTCTGCCATTGTAAGCCCAGCACCTCTTCTCCCAGATCGTACAGCTTGCAGCAGCTATTTTTCCATACCAATTTTTCTTTTTGCTGACTCATTACCAAAAAGTCGCTGGCCCCAGGCAGTGGCTTGAAGGTTTCACTCGAAGGTTCATAGCAAAATCGAATGCCATTTTCTGTCTTATAAAAATGAGTATGTCCTTTGGCGATCATATCCTTTACCCAAATGGCGGCCGGTATACCGGTCTTTTCCATTTCGGTAACCATAGCGGATACACCCAGCACATCCCAGGCCTCGAAGGCTCCCATATCCCAGCCAAAGCCTGCCATCATAGCATCGTCTACTCGGTAGAGCTCATCGCTGATCTCGGGAATGCGGTGAGAGATATAAGAGAAAATGCGGTAATGAAGCAAACGATAAAACTCGCCGGCCTTGTCCTTTCCTTTAAGCAGTGTCAGTAATCGAGTCGACAGGTCTTCGATAGGTTTGGCCATCTCGAGAGTGGCAAACGAAGCTTTTTTACGAGGATGATAGGTGAGCGTGTCCAGATCGAGCGTCAAGATCTCTTTCTTGCCCGCCTCATTCTTTGTTTTTTTAAAAAAGCCTTGTCCGGTCTTATCGCCCAACCAATTATTGTCGACCATTTTTTGCAGCCAGTCGGGAATGGTAAAGAGAGCATGGGCTTCGTCTTGAGGGCAGTTCGCGGCCACACCACTGGCCACTTTTATCATGGTATCGATACCCACCACGTCGGCGGTTCTAAAAGTGGCCGACTTGGGTCGTCCTATAATAGGCCCGGTCAGTGCATCGATCTCATCGATGCTAAGTTGCAATTGTTGCTTTAAGTGCATAATGGCCATCATACCAAATACGCCGATCCGGTTGGCAATAAATGCAGGAGTGTCTTTGCACTTGACAGTGGTCTTACCCAAGTGCAGATCGCCGTAATGCATCAAGAAGGCAACGAGCTCAGGATCTGTCTCGTTGGTGGGGATGATCTCAAGTAGTTTGAGATAGCGCGGGGGATTGAAGAAATGCGTACCGCAAAAATGCTTGCGAAAATCTTCACTTCGTCCGGCAGCCATCATAGCGATCGGAATGCCAGATGTATTCGAGCTGATGATCGTGCCGGGTTTTCTGTATTGCTCTACTTTCTCGAATAATTGTTGTTTGATATCTAGACGCTCCACCACCACTTCGATGATCCAGTCATAAGCGCCAAGCTCCTTGAGATTATCTTCAAAATTGCCCGTACGAATTCGTTTGACCACTTCTTTTTCATAGACCGGCGATGGGTTACTCTTGAGCGCTGCTTGCAATGCCTCGTTCACGATCCGATTGCGGGCGGCCGGTCCATCGGTCAACGCTACTCCCGATGAAACTATGTCTAGCAATAAAACATCAAGCCCTACTCCGGCAAAATGACAAGCGATGCGTGAGCCCATTACGCCACTACCCAGTACGGCCACTTTGCGAATGATTCTATTCATAAAAAATAGTTAGTTATGCAACTAATTTACCATCACTAAATTACTGGATTTAGAATTCGAAAAGAAAAACTCAGCTTACGATAGATCCCGGATCGATCGGTTGAGCCGGTTGAATAAATACAAGTTTGCCCGTGGCATCTTCTGCCATCAAGATCATCCCATTGCTTTCGATCCCTTTCATTTTACGGGGAGCCAGGTTGGTAACAACGGTTACCGATTGTCCGATCAGCGATTCGGGGGCATAGTGAAGGGCAATTCCACTTACAATGGTGCGAATCTCGGTGCCCAGGTCTACTTGCAGACAGAGTAATTTATCGGCGTTGTCTACCTTACGGGCTTCACGGATAACTCCGGTCTTTAACGCTAGTTTGGCAAAATCGTCGTATTGTATGGTAGCTTTTGCCGGGGCAATGGGTGGTTGCTCGGAGGGGTCGGTATGGGGGGTAGACATGGTGTGTTGCTTTAATTTTTGGAGCTGTGCCGATATTTCGTCGTCCTCTATCTTTCTAAATAATAGCTGGGGGGCTCGTAGCGAATAGCCGGTCTTTAGCAGATCGATCTTTCCGGCATTCTCCCATTGCAGCATCTTTTCGACCACTTTCATTTGATGAAGCAGCGTGCGTGCCGTATGTGGCATAAAGGGATTGATCAAAATGGCCAGGTTAGCCGTGAGTTGCAAACAAAGGTGCAAGCAATTATCGATCCGGGCTTGTGCAGTGGCATCTTGTCCGCGGTGTTTGGCCAGTACCCAGGGCTCTTTTTTCTGCATGTATTGATTACCCTTTCGGGAAAGATCAATGACTTCAAAGAGAGCCTCTCTGAATTTATATTGTTCTAACAACGCCTCGATCGTAGCAGGAGCTTTTGTAATGGCCTTGAGCAGTTCTTCGTCTGCGGCATCTTGATGCAAAGCCGTAAAGGGGGGTACCTTTCCTTGACAGAGTTTATGTATCAATACCCAGGTGCGATTTACGAAATTGCCAAAGATGGCAACCAGTTCGCTGTTGACTGCTTCTTGAAAACCCTTCCAGGTAAATTCGCTGTCTTTGGTCTCGGGTGCGATCTGTGTTAGGTAATAACGCAGCATATCCACGCCTGGCGGTCCACCATTGGCAGGTAACACAAAATCGTTGATATAATCGCGCATGTCGAGTTTCCAGTTACGACTGGTACTCATTTTATCTCCTTCGAGATTTAAAAACTCGTTGGCAGGTACATTGTCCGGTAAGATGTATCCATGTAATTGTAGCATTACCGGAAAAATGATACAGTGAAAAACGATGTTATCCTTACCAATAAAGTGAACCAGCTTGGTATGCTTATCTTGCCAGAAAGGGGTCCAGTCCTTTCCATTATCGAGCGCCCATTGTTTGGTGGCACTAATGTAACCTATAGGCGCGTCGAACCATACATAAAGGACCTTACCATCGGCATCTTTTATTCTATCGGGTAGCGAAATACCCCAGTCCAGATCGCGGGTCACCGCTCTGGGTTGCAGTCCGCCTTCAATCCAACCTTTGCATTGACCCACCACAGTAGGACGCCAGTCCTTTTGATGTTGTTTCAAGATCCACTCTTGAAGAAATGTTTCGTGGCGGTTGAGTGGTAAATACCAATGGGTCGTCTTTTTTTTGATGGGAGGTTTACCACTAAGGGTGCTTACAGGATAAAGCAGCTCTTCGGGGCTCAGCGATCGTCCGCAGGTTTCGCACTGATCTCCAAATGCACGATCGCTGGCACAGGCCGGACAAGTGCCTTTAATGTAGCGGTCTGCTAAAAAACTTTGCGCCTCTTCGTCGAAGAATTGCTCGGTCTCTTTGGTCTCCAGCGCTCCTTGTTTTTCGAGGTTATCAAAAAATTCGGTAGCCGTTTGGTGATGCAAGGCGGCACTGGTACGATGATAGATATCGAAGCTGATAGAGAGATGTTCAAAATCTTCTTTGATGGCCTGGTGATATTTATCGATGATGGCTTGAGGCGTGGTGCCTTCTTTTTTTGCCTGAATGGGGATGGCCGTTCCGTGCTCATCGCTGCCACACACAAATACCACCTCTCGTTGCTGCGCTCGCAGGTAACGCACATAGATATCGGCCGGTATATAGGCGCCGGCCAAATGCCCTACATGCTTTAGTCCGTTGGCATACGGAAGGGCGGCGGTTATCAGGTATCGTTGGGGGGTCTTCATGCTGGCTACAAAAATACCGTAATCGAACCTTGCCCCAAAATGCGATGCGCTTACTACCTTTATTCTTTCTTACTTTCTTTTATGATACAACCTCCTTACCTGCAACCCGGCGATACCATCTCGTTGATATGTCCCGCAGGATATATGCCTGCCAACAAGGTACAAACCTGTGTACAAGTATTGGGCGAGTGGGGATTCCGTGTGGTGGTCGGTTCGACCATCGGTGGTATTTCTAATAACTATTTTTCGGGCTCCGATCAAGAAAGACTTACCGATCTGCAGCGCATGCTCGACGATCGTTCCGTTCGGGCCATTCTTTGTGCCCGCGGTGGCTATGGCACAGGCAGATTGATAGAGCAGCTAGATTTTTCTACTTTTATGGAGCAACCTAAATGGGTCATAGGATTTTCTGATATAACCATCTTACATGCCCATATTCATCGGCATTTCGATGTCTGTACCCTGCATGCCCCCATGGCCGCCGCTTTCAATGACGGAGGTTGGCAGCTTGAATACGTACAGTCGTTGCGAGAGGCATTGCAAGGGATCAGTTCTGCTTGTAGCGGACCCGAACATCCCTTTAATCGGTTAGGCAAAACCAAGGGTACGCTAGTAGGAGGTAATCTGGCATTACTCGCCCACTTGGTCGGCACTTCTTCCGATCTTGATACCCGCGACAAAATTTTATTTATAGAGGATGTGGGGGAGCAACTCTATAACATAGATCGGATGATGTGTCAATTAAAAAGATGCGGTAAACTCGATCACCTGGCCGGTCTGGTGGTGGGTGGTTTCTCGGATTGTAAAGACACCGAAAGACCCTTTGGTCAAACGGCTTACGAGATCATACATTCTTGGGTGAGCCCCTACCAGTATCCTGTGTGTTTTGATTTTCCCGTTAGTCATACCGAGCGAAACATAACACTCAAGCACGGGGCCGTATACGAGCTAAAGATCGATGCCACCGGATCTTTATTGGCCGAATGGTAAGCAGCCCTTGGCAGTTCCCTTAATTACCGCAGCAGTTGTGAAAGCCGCTGGGTTGTCTCTTGAAAACGATACAGATCATTGTGAGAGCCGTTCTCTATAATTACCAGGCGGTCTGCTGGCTTAAATAGTTTTGTCAGCTTTTGAGATTGGGAAAACGAAACGATCCCGTCACTGGTTCCATGTAGTAATGTTATCGGAGCCGACACAAGGGGCAGGTATTGATAGGTAGGCAATTGGTAACGTAGCAATAGGGTCATGGGGTAAATAGGTATGAAGCGTTGCAAGACATCCGTAAAACGATAGTAGGGAGTTTCTAAGATGAGGGCCTTGCAATCTCTACGAGCGGCAAGTTGCGCGGCAATGCCGGTTCCCAGACTTTTGCCGTAAATGATAATACTATCGGCAGCATAGCGCTTACTGGCTATCTGGTAGGTGAGCATAGCCCAGCCATATAGTTTTTCTTCGCTGAGGGCGCCTCTGCTTTTGCCATAGCCCGGATAATCGGGCATCAGCACTTCGTAACCGCGCTTTGTAAAAAAGGGAACGAATTTTTCGTACCATTCGATATTTTGCCGGTTTCCATGAAAATAAAGTACCAGCCCTTTGGTGACTCCGCTGTCGGGCGAGTATAAAACCGCATGCAGGGTATCCGTTGCATTAACGGGGATGGTGATCTCTCGATGTAACAGGTTGGCAGAGAAACGATGCGAAGAGGGCAATACTTGGGAGCGAAAGATAAGCGGCTCTTGAAAGAAATATAGTAACAAGCCGCCCCCAAGATAGAGCAGTAAAAAGATACTGATCAACTTTTTGATACGGGGGCTACGTAATATAGTCAGCGGGGATTCCATCAGTATTTTAAAATGTCGCGAATAAAATTGTGATATTCATCGAAAGAAGGAAGATCGTTGTGGCCACCGCCCTCTATCCGTATCAAGGTGCATTTGCGAGGATGGATCTTTTGCAGTTGCTCGCTATGTTTAATAGGGATAAGCCGATCACGGGTGCCATGAATGATATACGTATGACAAGGGACCAGGGGTAGCCATTGGTCGGAGCGGAGATGATAACGAAGCACCAGTCTTACCGGTAACATAGGTAAGAAACGTTCAATTACCTTTCTGAAACTAAAATAAGGGGCATCTAAGATCAGATAACGGGGATGATTGTCTGAAGCCAGCTTAGTGGCAAAGCCACTTCCCAGACTTCTCCCATAGATGATGATATGATCTTCTTGATATTTTTCGATCAATCGATCGTACACGAACTGCATATCACCCAGCATTTCTTTTTCACTTCGTTTGCCGGTGCTTTTTCCAAACCCGCGGTAATCGACCAGTACCACATCGTAGTCGAATCGGTAAAAATCTTTGGCATAGCGGGCCCATCCCTTGATGCTTCTGGTATTGCCATGAAAATAAAGAATGAGTCCCTTGGGGTTTTCTCTGTAGAAATGCAATCCGTTGATGCGAACCCCGGGGCAGACATCAAAGAAGTATTCCTTAAAGGGTACGTCGTAGTGGAACGTAAAGTCGGTAGCCAGTTTTTCGGGTCTAAATATAAATCGCTCTTGCAGCACATAAGCCAGGCCCGATAACAAGATCACGGAGCCTAGTATGTACCAGAATAAAGTAGCCAAGGCCATTAATTTTCGATCCGGCGCAACGACAAATTGGTAACGGGTGCCACAATAAGAGGGAACTTCTCGACCGTAACATTAGAGAGGTCCAGTCCAAAGCCTTTTTCTTCGGAGAGACTATGGTCTTTGATCCAGAAATAAAACTTCATGATGACCCTTTCAAAGAAGGGAAGCTCGTTGTCTTGGCTCAGGTATTTTTCCATCACCATAAACTGAAAATCGCCGACCGTATGCGCGTTAGATAAACTTTCGTAACGGCTAAAGATGTTCACTTCTTTGTTGGCCACCAGCTCTTCGACTACTTTTCTGAACATCAGGTTTACGCGCGGTTCTACCCGAAATCCCAAGCGAAAATCTATTCGGATAATATCGTTTGGAATAATGTGATCTACTTTGTATTCGCAAGTGTAAGGATTATCGACCGTATCGATATGGACAAACCAATATATATCGGCCCTTTTGGGCTTTTTGTTTAAGATGGAGTATACGATCTTGTGCTCGATCTCGCGGGGGTTGTTGGCACTCGTTAGATAGACCAGGTGGGTGGCATATTTGGGAACCGAACGGTCACTGCTCAGTTCTTGAATTTTTGGGATGTAGTGATCCAGTCGAATAAACTCCACATAACGATTCTTGATCTTGCGGGCGCGGTACCATACGTACATCACCGTAAATACCAAACATCCGATGATCAATGTAATATAACCCCCATGTGTAAACTTTACCATCAAGGCCACCAGATAGCTTAGCTCTACCACAATGTAGCCGGCTAAGAACAAGTAGATCCAAGATGATTTGATTCGGTGCAGCACTAGGTAGTTCGCATAGAGGATGGTGGTGGCCAGCATGGTGACGATAATGGCTAGTCCATAAGCCGCTTCCATATTGGCCGACTTTCTAAAATATAGCACCACACCAACACAGCCCAAGAACATCAGCATATTGATGGTGGGTACAAAAAGTTGTCCTTTCTCTTCGGAGGGATATCGAATACGCAGCTTGGGCCACAGATTCAAACGCATGGCCTCGCTCACCAAGGTAAAGGCTCCCGAAACCATGGCTTGACTGGCAATGATAGCGGCCGAGGTTGCAATCACCACACCCGGAATGATGAACCATTGAGGCATCAGGTCGTAAAAGGCATTGATGCGAAGTTGGCTTCTTAAGGCACTTGTTATGGGTTGTTGAAGCTCCGGCAGGGTCATCCAGGTACCGTTTATCCAATAGGGCTGAGCCAACAGGGAGGCTCCTTGTCCGAAATAATGGATCAGTAAACACAGCTTTACATAGGTCCAGGTTAGCCGTATGTTTTTTCGCCCGCAGTGCCCCAGGTCACTGTATAGGGCCTCCGCTCCGGTGGTACATAAGAATACCGCTCCCAACAACCAGAATCCTCCCGGATAACTACTCAAAAACTCAATGGCATAGTGCGGACTAATGGCCCTAAAAATGGAGAGATCGTCAAATACGTGAATGGTACCCAATATCAGTAACATACTAAACCAAACGAACATGACCGGTCCAAAGAACTGACCGATCGATGCCGTACCAAATTGTTGTAAAAAAAAGAACAGGGCCAGAATCGAGAGCACTATAATAACGACCGTATTGCTGCCCTCGTTTATTCCTAACGATGGTAATTCCTTAAGCCCCTCTATGGCAGAGGTAATAGAGATAGGGGGAGTAATAATGCCATCGGCCAGCAGCGAAGCGCCACCTATCATAGCGGGTATTACCAGCCATTTTCTTCTTCTTCTAACCAACGCGTAAAGGGCAAAGGTGCCCCCCTCTCCCCGGTTGTCGGCCCGCAGCACCATCAATACATATTTTAAGGTGGTTTGCAGGGTAAGGGTCCAAATAATGCAAGACAGGGTACCCAAGATCAGGTCTTCGGTAATGGCGCGGTTGTCGATGATGGCGTTATAAACGTAGAGGGGAGAAGTACCAATGTCGCCGTAAATGATTCCCAGGGCGATCAACAGTCCGGCACCCGTAACCTTGGTGGTCGAAGCTTTCACGCGACAAAGGTATAGGCAAAAATGTTAAATTTCCTTCTGTGAACTGAACCGAGCCACCCGAATACCCGTTTTTAGGTTTATTGGATAACTTTACGCCCATGATACGGTCTCTTCTGGCCCTTTTGTCTATTCTACTGTTGGCGCAGGTGCCCACAAACCTGAACGCACAGCGAATTGTCTACTCAGACCCAGAAACCGCCGATACCCGTCGGCTCAATTATGAGATTATCGGAAAAGTAGGGGGTAATTTCTTGATCTTTAAAAATAATCGGGTGCGCAGTTGGATCTCGGTACTCGACGAGGAAATGCAATCGCTCGGAAAAGAAGAGATAGGATACATGCCCGGAAACGAGAAAACCATCAATGTCGATTTCTTTCCCTATAGTGACTATGCCTGGATGATCTATCAGTACCAGCGTCGTAATGTTATCTATTGCATGGCAGCACAGTTGGATGGCAATGGCAAAAGAATGGGCGAATTGATCGAACTCGATACTACCCACTTGAGCTTCTCGTCCGATAATAAGCTCTACGCTGTTGTAAGCAGTGAGGATCGAAAGAGGATAGCCCTTTTTAAGATCAATAGCAGTGACCGCGATATGTACCGCATGACCAAGCTGCTCTTTAACGAAAAGCTATTGTTGATGGGTCGCTCCGAAGTGCTTATACCCATGTCTGATCGCGGCGATCAGTTGGGCGACTTTGCCTTAGATAATCAAGGCGACCTACTCTTTAGTCGGTTTTTAAGGGGCAACAACGAAGCCATTAGCAAGGCCTCTATGCTCGTGCTACCCGCTACCCAGTCTTTATTGCTCGAGACCCCGTTACCGCTTGGTGAAAAAGGACCTTTTTTAGACGAGATCAAGATCAAGGTCGATAATGTTAACCAGCGCTACATACTAACCTCTCTTTACAGTAACGAAAAAAGAGCGGGCATTGACGGATGTTTCTTTTATGTGTGGGATAAGAATTCTCGCCAACCCTTGATCAATACCCAGCACGAATTCCCCGATGACCTTCGCCAAGAGGCCAAGGGTAATGCTACCTCTAGAACGGCCTTCAATGATTTTTTTATAAGACAGATAATAGTAAAAAGAGACGGCGGCTTCATAATCGGCAGCGAGGCCTATTACACTACTTCGAGGGCCAATAACTGGAACCGGTACGACTATATTTATGGCTCTCCTTTTATGGGCTTTAATAATTTTTATTATAGCTCTCCTTATTTCAACCGGTACTGGTGGGGCTCATCACCCGCTTTTGGGTGGGGGATGCCCGGTGGTCGGACCAATGCCGCAGTACGCTATCATGCCGACAATATCATTGTGCAGTCCTTCGATTCGGGCGGACAGCTTCAGTGGAGTCGAGTTGTCACTAAAACACAGTTCGATGATGAGGCCGATGACCTGTTGTCCTTTTCGATGATGGTCTTGGGCGGAGAACTGCACTTACTCTACAACCAGCAAGACCGAAGAGACAAATTGCTCAACGATTTTACCCTTCAACCGGCGGGAGAGATGACTCGTAACACCGACCTGAAGAATCTCGAAAAGGGGCACCAGTTTATGCCCATGAGAGGAAAACAAGTAAGTGCGAGACATCTGATCATCCCAACCATCTATCGGAGTTATATTTGCTTTGCCAAGTTGGAGTATAACTAAATCTTCTATCTGTTTTGATCGCCATTTTTCTTAAGAGGAGTCCGCTCAATGTGCTGCTGTTGTTGCTTGTCGCAATTGCGGTCAAGATTCCATTGTTTACCAATCCCCGCTTGCCCGAAAGCAGCTCACTCGATGGAGAGGTATATACGGCGCTGCTGGGCTGGTTGCAGCAATCAGGGGTTGGCACACCGTTACTCTTTTCGGTCCTCTCCTTTGTATTGCTGTTTGCCCAAGCCTTACTATTGAATTATTTCTGTACGCAGCAAAAGATGATCAACCAAAGTACCGATTTGCCGGGAATGGCTTATTTAGTATTGACCTCATTGTTCTCTCAATGGAGTTATTGGAGCGCTGCGCTGGTTATGAACCTGGTGGTGATCTCCTTATTGTTCTTGCTCTTTAAGCTTTATAATCGTGCCGATGTTCGTGCGGCTCTCTTTAACATGGGTCTTTTGATCGGGGTCTCTCATTTTTTGTATCAACCCTCATTGTTACTCATACTCTGGGTACTTCCGGCCATTGCCCTTATGCGTCCCTTTTCTTTGCAAGAGTGGATGCTTTGTCTGCTGGGGATGGTTACGCCCTTTTACTTCTATGGTGTTTGGCTCTTTGTGACCGATCAATGGCCACTGCAGTCTTTCTCGCTCTTTGTCAACTATAGGGTTCCCCCATTTTCTGCCCTTGCTTTTTGGAAAGCCGGGGCTCTGGTGCTGTTGCTATTACCCTTACTGGCCGGTTTGTATTACGTGCAAGACAATACCCGAAAAATGCTGATTCAGGTTCGAAGAGGATGGTCCTTGGTGTTTTTTTTGTTGTTGTTAGCGGCCTTGATGGGTCTGTTTCAGGTGCCGGCATTGAGCAGATGGATGCTACTACTGATACCCCTGGTTTTTTATCATGCCTGCTTTTATTCGCTGTCCACCTTCAGGATGTTTCCTCTGTTGGTTTTTTGGTTGACGTTCTTTTACATTTTGGCAGGTCAGTTCGCGGGCTCTGGTTGGAAAATCTAATCTATCCGCTGCGTAACAATAGCTATCTTTGCCTATCAAATTACTGCGGTCATGAAGTTTGGTATAGTCGTTTTTCCCGGATCGAATTGTGACCAGGACATGCATGATGCCCTGCACTACGACCTACAACAAGAAGTTCGCATGCTCTGGCACAAAGAACGCGATCTCAGTGATTTTAAGCAGCAGGATTGTATTGTACTACCCGGGGGCTTTTCTTACGGAGATTACTTGCGTTGTGGGGCCATTGCCCGGTTTAGTCTCATGATGCAATCCGTTATTGAGTTTGCCAATCGTGGCGGAAAGGTGTTTGGCGTCTGTAATGGATTTCAGATCTTATGTGAGTCACGGTTATTGCCCGGAGCGCTGCTTCGTAACGCGCAGCAGCAATTTGTGTGCAGCAATACTTTTCTTTGCGATCCAGCCGGTAAGGTCTATAAGATCCCCATCGCACACGGAGAGGGACGCTACCACGGTTCCAAAGAGCTACTCGATGGGCTCGAAGCGAATAATCAGGTATTGTTTCGCTATTGCGAAGCCGATGGAGCCCTTACCCCGGCGGCCTGCCCCAATGGTTCCAGTCGTAACATTGCCGGCATTTGCAATGCCACCCGCAATGTAATTGGAATGATGCCACACCCCGAAAGGGCCTGCTCTGCCGCTCTGGGTAATACCGATGGCAGAGCGATCATTACCGATCTGTTGATCAATTCGGTGTTGCAACCGGCCTGATAAAAACTCGTTGTTATGAAATCTTTGGTATTGTCCTTATTGCTACTGTTGACCGTCTCTTATTCGTGGGGTCAATGGCAACCGGTCATTTGGAGTTATGGTGCAAAAAAGACCGCAGATCGTACATACGAGATCGAGATCAAGGCAACCATCAAAGAGGGTTGGCATCTTTTTTCGCAAACACAACCCGCCGATGCCATCGCCATTCCCACTGCATTTACCATCAATCCTAACCCTTTATTGATCCGTAAGGGAATGCTTCGCGAAATAGGAAAACTAGAAAAGTATAAAGACAAGACCTTGGGCGTAACGGCTTTTCAGTACACGGGCCAGGTTCGGTTTGTACAAACGGTTACACTAAAGGCCAAGGCCAAGACTGTGTTTGCAGGCACCGTAGAGTTTCAAACGTGTGATGATGAAAAGTGTTTACCCCCTCAGAAAGTAAATTTTTCAATCCCTTTACAATAGGGTATCCATTTTATGCATCGCCAACTTGCCCGCTGCCTTTTATTGCTACTGCTACTGCCTGGCGCTCTCTGGTCGCAAAATGCGGAGTTGGTGCCGCAGTGGAAAGTAGAGACACAGCAGCAGGGTGAGGGACAATACCGCATTCGATTTACTACCCAAATCTCCGATGGATGGCAGTTGTATGCTCCGGGGCAAGTACTGCTCGATGTACCCGTGGCAACGCTTCAATTCGCAGACAGTAACATTAGTGTAGCGACAAAAGTTGCTTTTACCCCGGCTGCCGCCACCGTCTCTAGTGAGTTGTTTGGTCAGCCGATCAGTGTACAGCAAGGGTCCGTGCAGTGGGACTTCTCCATTGCCATCCAAGGACCCGTTCCGGGATTATTAGCGGGTCAGCTATTGTATACCTATGGTAAGGGAGATGCGTTCTATCCATCTAATAATTTCTCGTTTCAAGTACCACTCGAAGGCGGACAATCGGTCGCCTCGGTACAAAAAACGAATCTTTCTCTTTCAGCTCCCATCGTTGCCTGCGGAGATGATTCTCCCGAAAATAAAAGTTTATGGCAGCTATTTTTATTGGGTGTACTAGGTGGATTGATCGCTTTGCTCACGCCTTGCGTTTTTCCGATGGTACCTGTTACGGTCACTTATTTTACCAAGCGATCGGTCAATCGCCGGGCCGGCATCTTGCAGGCGACACTCTATGGTATTTTTATTTTTTTGATCTATGTACTTATCACCGTTCCCTTTCACATAGCAGGCAATGCCATCAGTCCCGAGATATTCAATAATATCTCGACCAATGTTTGGCTAAATCTGCTGTTCTTTATTGTATTCGTGGCTTTTGCTCTTTCTTTTTTTGGACTCTATGAGATAGGGCTACCGGCATCATTGGCCAATCGTGCCGATGCGCGGTCGGGGCTCGGTCATCTGGCAGGGATATTTTTTATGGCATCAACGTTGGCCATTGTTTCTTTTTCTTGTACCGGCCCCATCTTGGGAACCTTGCTGGTGGGAGTAGTGGAGCAAGGTGCGTGGCCACTAACGGTGGGAGCCGCCGGATTTGGATTGGCGCTGGGGTTGCCTTTTGCTTTGTTTGCCATGTTTCCCCATTGGTTGCAGACACTTCCTCGCAGCGGAAGCTGGATGACAGAATTCAAAGTGCTATTGGGATGTGTCGAGTTGGCACTCGCCATAAAGTTTTTATCGAATGCCGATCTGGTAGAGCAGTGGGGTCTGCTTAAAAGAGAGATCTTTTTTGCGCTTTGGATCTTGATCGGTATAGCCATGGTGCTGTACCTGAGTGGCTGGCGCAGAGAATTGTCCGGCTCGAACAAAAGGCCCTTATTGAGATGGATAGTGATGAGTGGCATCGGAGCGTTTACGTTGTATCTTATTCCGGGTCTTACCAATAGCGCATGGGCAGACAGAAAACTTATTAGCGGGTTTCCGCCACCGCTTACTTATAGTATCTATGCGAGCGATAACAACAAATCGGTCTCATGGCAGCCCTTGCATAACGATTATGAGCAAGCGTTGCAGTGGGCCCGCTCTCAACGTAAACCCATTTTGATAGATTTTACCGGGTGGGCCTGCGTTAACTGCAGAAGAATGGAAGAAAAGGTATGGCCCGATCCCCTGGTCAGTCGGTTGATGAGAGAAGAGTTCGTGGTGTTGTCGTTGTATGTGGATGAAAGAAAGAAACTACCTCTTACCGAGCAGCAAGTAGTGACTATGCCCGATGGCAGCAAGCGCAATTTGATAACGGTGGGAGATAAGTGGGCGCAATTTCAAATACAATATTTCGGGGCTACTTCGCAGCCACAATATGCCATGATTACAGCCGATGAAAGGATGTTGACCCGTCCCAAGTTCTATACGCCCGATGCAAAGGAATTTGCCACCTGGCTGGAGTGCGGTCTGTCTGCTTACCGCAAACTTCCCTGAGCATTTTTTTGCGTCATCATTTTGCGCAAATTGATCAAACCGTAGCGCATCCGACCCAGTGCGGTGTTGATGCTGCAATCGGTAAGTCGGGCAATATCCTTAAAACTCATATCGGCATAGTGGCGTAGCACGATGACCTCTCGCTGGTCTTCGGGTAGCTGCAGCAGCATCTCCTTAACGCGGTCATGGCTTTGTCTTTTTATCATGACGGTCTCGGGACTGTCTTCGGTAAATTGAAGGATCTCAAAGAGGTCTTGATCTTCGCTATTACGAATTACAGGGCTCCTCTTTACTTTTCTAAAATGATCAACACAGCAGTTGTGCGCGATACGCATGGCCCAGGGCAAGAATTTTCCCTCTTCTGTGTAGCGACCGGCTCTTACCGTGTCGATGATGCGAATAAAGACATCCTGAAAGATATCCTCGGCCAAAAACTTATCCTTGACCAAAAAGTAGATAGAGGTATAGAGTTTCTCTTTATGCCGCAGCACCAGGGTCTCCAT
>JBJTWT010000050.1:0-9903 GCA_046081865.1 Sphingomonadales bacterium | reverse complement strand
GGGAGAAAAAGGAGTATACTGCATGTTATGACTCGGAGAGTTTCAAAAAAATAACACTTTCGGGAAGCGGCGAAAATATATCTTTTACTATTTTTTTGGGCAAAAGAAAAGTTTTTAGCAAATCGAACATGAGCTTAAAGGGAAAACTAATATTCACCTCGAAAGATTTCATCTTTGATCCAGGCGAAAAATATAAAATAGAAATAAAGCAAGGCGAAAAAGTTCTTTTTAATGGCAAGTTAGACTCGCAGGGTTGTATGTAAGTGCCTCGGTCACATCTCCACATTCCATTACCGGAAATAGCCATGAATACAATATAGTTACCTGGTCGCTATGGCAGCTTTTAAAAAAGGCCAGGTGGGTAAACTACTTATGATAGAAAGCTCTTCCCCTACACTGGTCTCATTATCCAAAAATCGAAAGATTTGAGCGGCCTTATTTTTTTGAAATAACCTGGCAAAAACCTTGTGGCCAGGCCAGTAACCTTTTGAAAGCACTTGCAATAATACTTGATCATAAAAGTGAAACCGTCGGGAGTCGCCCCGCAATGATTGTAGCAAAGGGCTTATAACAGACCGGTCATGGGAGTTCAGCCCACGACCCATCGAAGTAGCTTGCACAAGACAACCCAAGAACTGCTCCGACTGCTTTTGAATAAACTGAAATGTATATCCACTCGAGGCCTTGGTTTGACCTCCGGCCGTTCCCAAATTAAAAAGCCCCTCTTGATAAAAGCTAAAAGAGCGACTGGTCATGGGAATGACACCGAATTCCTCTTCGACAATATGATACTCCTTTACCCCTAGATACATGTCGATATAATCTCGAAGCCCTTTTTCGTAGGCCTCGGGCGATAAAAGTGAACCGGTAAAAAGAGTATATTCTACCAAAGCACGCCGCTTTGAAAAAGGCATTACATATACAAAAGTGGTTCCTTCTTGCTGACTGACCCTAAAATCCATCAGCGTTGCCCGCGCCGGATCGAAACCTTCAGAAGATGACTCCGGAATTTCTATTACCCACCCCTTAAAATGCTGCAAGAGATCTACCTGCTTTCTAGAAGTAGCGGCAGTTCTGTAAATGGAATTAAAAACCAGTGGAGCGGTTAGCGCCCATGAAAAAAGATCTCCTGTACCGGTATTTCCTTGTACGATCAGCTGTTCTTGCTGACGAGTCACATCAGTTACTGAGGCCTCTACCCACTCTACCTGATTGGAGTGTTGCAGTATATGTAAACAATAAGAATAAAAATCGGCTCCCCGAATCATTTTGTAACGATAGCCATCGAGCCCTAGAGAAGAGGAATAATCGGGGCTAAAAAAATCAAGCTGATCCCACGTACTATATAGCACTTCTTCGAAATACCCAGTGCCCTTCTCCCAAAAACACCAGGTTCGATCGTTACTTTTTTTATTGTCTCGGTCAATGACCAAAAATCGATAGTTTGTAAAGACCCCCGATCTCACAAGCCGCACGAGCAGACTAAGCGCTGCACATCCCCCGCCTAAAAAGATCATATCGTAGCGGGTATGGCGGGGAGACATCGAAAATTTCGTTATGGTTTAAAGAAGGTCAATCTTGCTGAGGAGCATATTGTACTTTGGCAGTGCCAGCCATCAACTTTTTATCGCGACGAATCTTATCCCAATAGATCTTATGCACATAGAGCATACCAAAACTCTCGCCGTCCTCTTTTTGAAGGTGCTTATGATGCATCTTATGGGCCCAGCGAATGGCACGTACGTAGGTGCTGTTACTGCGGGTAAACCACTTAAACCGCTGGTGAATGATCACATCATGCACTAAAAAATAGGCAAAGCCATAGGCCATAATACCAAAACCGATCGATTGCATCCACCAGACCTGATCGTAGGTGCCAAACCCGATCAATAACATACTAGGCACGGCAAAGATGATAAAGAAGGCATCATTCTTTTCAAAGAAACCCGGCTCTACCTGATGATGGTCCTTGTGCAAATACCACAAAAATCCATGCATCACATATTTATGCGTGCACCAGGTAATTCCCTCCATCAACATAAAAGTTCCTAAAAGCACTGCCAGATATTGAACAACTTGCATCATCATACATTAGATCATCATAAATTTTACATACTCTACAGCGATCATTTTTCCATAACCGCTACTTGAAACGACTGCTGCCTATACCACTCATTGATACGAGGAAAGGCAATTCGAAACCAAGGGGTATAGCGCGTTGGATACAACGCAATATTGTCCTCAATTTCTTGCATCGACTTATAACAATAATCCATCGCCTCTTCTTTGTTGATAGTAACCGGGCCTGCATAGATGCCTACAAAAACATGATCGAACTCATGCTCCGTAAGCCCATTGTCAAGATCGGCCCGGTAGCAAAAATCAAAGACCTTGGTTAGCGGGGTGGTAAAACCCATCTCTTCTTGCAGGCGGCGTAAGGCGGCGTCACGATTCTCTTCGGTCGGAAAGGGATGACTGCAACAGGCATTGGTCCAACAACCGCCACTGTGATATTTTCCTAACGCCCGTTGCTGCAACAGCATTTGCCCCTGAGGATTGAAAATAAAAATACTAAAGGCACGATGGAGTAACCCTTTTTGATGGGCTTCCATCTTTTCGCAAGTTCCCACGGCTTGATCTTGCTCATTTACCAAAATAAGTTGGGCTGATATGGCCGAAACAGCTTGCATCAGATAAGTCGCAGTTGATTTTTGACCCCGGCTCTAACCACGATCATGGCCTTTCGGTAATTGGGAATCCGAATTCGGCTTTCAAGAACACGCTTGGGTTCCAGACTTCGAATCTTCTTAAATAGTGATAAGTAGTATTTGTAAGCCACATACACGCCAAAGCGAGCCTTTAGTGGCAATTGTTGAATGCCCTTGTAAGCATCCCGAAAATCTTGCAAGATGTCTGCTTCGATCTTTCGCTTATCGGCAGAGGTAAAATTATTGAAATCGCATCCCGGAAAATATACCCTGGACAGTCCATTGAAATCAGCCTTAATATCGCGCAAGAAGTTAACCTTTTGAAAGGCAGCACCCAACGAACGAGCCGCCGTTTCCAGCTCGGCATAACGCTTTCGATCACCCTCACAAAAAACATACAAACACATCAGTCCCACTACCTCTGCCGAACCATAGATATATTCCAGGTATCCCCGGTTATCGTATTTTTTTTGCGAAAGGTCCATTTCCATACTGCGAAAGAAAGCTTCAATAAGATGCTCATCGATTCCGTATTGATTAACCGTGCGCTGAAAGCTATGCAGAATGGGGTTCAAACTAATGCCCTGTGCAATGGCGGTGTACGTGTCTTTTTTAAACTCCGCCAACAGCGTAGTCTTGTCGTGCTCATGAAACGTGTCTACGATCTCATCGGCCAACCGAACAAAGCCATAGATATTGCAGATCGGAGCCCGCAGATCGCGGTGAAGCATCCGGATGGCCGACGCAAAGGAAGTGCTGTAGCGGCGGGTCACCACCTGACTGCACTCTTCGCTGGAGCTATGAAAAAGTCCGATCATTTTTGTAAGATACCAATTTTATTTAAATGCGTCAACACAAACGGTGGCCACCACCTCGCCGCTGATCAAAGAAGGGGGTACGCCAGGACCGGGTACGGTGAGCTGACCGGTATAAAAAAGATTATCTACTTTTTTGCTTCGACAAGCCGGCCGAAAGACCGCTGTCTGCAGTAGTGTGTTGGCCAGCCCGTACGCATTGCCTTTAAAAGAGTTGTAATCGGTTTTAAAATCGGCCACCGAATACATCTTCTTATAAACGATCGAATCCATGATCGGTTCACCCAACTGTTTTTCCAGACGGGCTACGATATTTTTAAAGTAATGCTCACGCAACGACTCATCATCTCCGCTTAGTCCCGAGGCGACCGGAATCAAAAACACAATATTCTCACAACCCGCAGGGGCTACCGAAGGGTCGGTAGCCGATGAAACACTTACATAAAACTGCGGCTCGGTGGGCCAAGCAGGTTCTTTATAGATCTCATGGCCATGCTTGGCAAAAGAGACATCAAAGAATAAAGAGTGATGAACCGGATTCTTTAATTTTTTATTAAGCCCTACATAGTACATAAGACAAGAGGGAGCCATCACCCGTTTTTGCCAATACGACTCGCTATAGACCCGATAAGAGCTCGGTAGTAACTGTTGCTCCGTAAAGTGATAATCAGCCCCGCTCACCACCGCATCGGCCGCATACACTCCGGAAGAGCTTACCACTTGGGTAATTCTGCCTTTTGTGCCCGATCTTCGAAATCCGTCACTTGGAGACTGAGCCACCTTAAACTCACTGACCGTTTCATTGAACTTAAACGTGACCCCCAATTCTACCGCTAATTGGTACATGGCCTCCACCACTGCATACATGCCCCCTCGTGGAAACCAAGTACCCCCTTTAATATCGGCATAATTCATCAACGAATAGAGAGCAGGGGTGTCTTGTGGTAATGCACCCAAAAAAAGCACTGGAAATTCCATTAACTGACGCAAGCGGGGATGCGTAAAGTGATGGGCCACATGCTTGCTAATGGAGGTCAACAATTGCAACTTAAGCGCCCCGCTGATCGTCTCCCAGTTCATAAACTCGGTGAGCGATAATCCGGGTTTTTGTACAAAGCGACCCATACCAACCTCGTACTTGACCAGCGCTTCTCGTAAATACTTTTCCAGTTGAGCGCCACTACCGGGCTCAATGGCCTCAAAAGTTTTCTTCAGAGTCTCAAAGTCGGCCGAGAGATCCGTATATCCATCTCCCCAGTAAACCCGATAAGAAGGGTCAAGCCGATCCAGCTGATAATAGTCGCTGACCTTTTTTCCAAATTGGGCAAAATAACGGTCAAATACATCAGGCATCCAATAAAAGCTGGGGCCCATGTCAAACAGAAATCCATCTGCCCGCAGCTGACGCGCACGACCTCCGGGACCATCATTTTTTTCGAGCACAGTTACCTTCCAGCCCGCCTTGGCTAAGAATGAAGCCACCGACAGACCGGCAAAACCGCTTCCGATAACAAGGGCAGATCGCTGTGTAGTCACCCGGTAAAGTTAAGCCCGTTGAATTTGTTCCTTGAGCAATTTGCGGGCAAAGTGGATACGACTTTTTATAGTGCCTAACGGTTCGCCAAGTGTATCGGCGATCTCGTTGTATTTGTATCCGTCAAAATAGAGCAAAAAGGGAGTCTTAAAGATCTCAGGCAAGTTGCGAATGGCCGCTTGCATCTCTTTTAAACGCATACCCGCTTCGGCATCATTGTTAACCACGGGGCCCGCATTGTTAAGTAGATAATCATTGGCAGAATTATCAAATATGGTTTTCTGCTTGGCCTTACGACGATAGTTATTGATAAAAATATTGCGCATAATGGTAAAGAGCCAGGCCTTGATGTTAGTGCCTGCATTGTACTTCTCACGATTGGCCAGGGCCTTGTATAACGTCTCTTGAAAAAGATCGTTAGCCGCCTCAGAGTCGCGGGTAAGATTGATGGCGAATGGCTTTAAGAAGTCTGCGTTGTGCAGTAAAAGCTGATTGAACTCTACCGTTGACATTTTCTGTTTAATTTTTAGAAATTCGAAGTTAAACAGAATAGCCGGCTAATAAATCAATTTTGTCTAATATTTTATTAAAATATTTTAACAAAAAACGATAAAGCGGCAGTATAGCCCTAAGCTGCTCTAAATCAATAAATTACGTGGAATAAAGATCAACCCGCCTTATTAATAGAGACCAACTTAGCTTTTTGGTTGTCGAGTTGCTCAAAAACCGAGTTATTAGAGATAAACTCAGGAACCAGCTCTTTCATTTTGGCTACCATACTAAGGTGCTGGGCAGGGTCTGCAGCCAGACTAAACAGCTCTTGATAGACCTGTTCTAGAGCCGCAATGGCCTGAGTGCCGGTCTTTGCAATTAGAATTTTTTGATGGTGTGTAGGAAGCGTGTTCTCCGCATCGTTCAGCAACTCCTCGTATAGCTTCTCACCGGGTCTAAGGCCGGTATATTTTATCTCGATGTCAATACCCGGCACCATACCGGAGAGTCGAATCATCTTTCTGGCCAGATCTACAATAGGTACCGGCTTACCCATATCGAAGACATAGATCTCACCCCCATTTCCCATCGAACCGGCCTCGAGCACCAGCTGCGTGGCCTCGGGGATGGTCATAAAGTACCGAATGATGTTGGGATGCGTAACCGTAACGGGGCCACCCTTTGCTATTTGATCGCGAAAACGAAGGATCACCGAACCGTTAGAGCCCAATACGTTTCCAAATCGGGTGGTAATAAATTTGGTATGGTGCGAAGTGTGCGTAGAGAGCTGTTGTACGTAAATCTCTGCCAGTCGCTTCGATGCTCCCATTACATTGGTGGGGTTAACCGCCTTATCGGTAGAGACCATAACAAATCGCTGTACCTGGTAGCGAACAGAGAGGTCCGCCATCAGTTTAGTACCCCCCACATTGGTCAGCACGGCCTCGGCAGGAGACTGCTCCATCATAGGCACATGCTTATAAGCCGCGGCATGATAAACGATCTGTGGATGAAACTCCCCAAACAGTTCATTCATGCGATTGGGATTTCTAACATCCCCTAAAAAGAAGATCAACTTTACCCCATTGCTAATACCGGTCAATTCCAGTTCGAGATCGTGCAAGGGTGTTTCTGCCTGATCACAAACAATTATGGTAGCGGGTTGGTAGCTTAGTACCTGCCGTACAATCTCGGAGCCAATGGAGCCTGCACCGCCGGTAACCAAAATACGCTTCCCTTTAATTTGATGGTTTAGCTCGGTGTGATTGAGTTGTATCGGATCTCGTTCTAGCAATTGCTCAATGCGAATAGACTGTAACTGCTTTTTGGTAAACTGTCCATTGATCCATTTATCGAGCGGTGGAACCGTTAATACGGTGATGCTGTACTCCAGACAGATCTCGACCAATTCGGCCTTGCGAGAGGGAGGCACCGAAAAAGTAGAGATTACCAATTCGTCGATCGTCTGCGATTTTAATAAACCACCCAGTTCTTGAAAATCGATGATCCTAACCCCATCGATCACTTTGCCCGACTTACGGGGATTGTCATCAACATAGGCCATTACCTTAACCTTACTGGCCGGATCGTGTTCCAATACGCGCTTAGTGGCCAATCCGGCCTCTCCGGCACCATAGATCACTACAAACTTGGGATCCAGCTTAAAATTACGTAAGTAGCTAAAACCATACTTGATAATTACGCGGTAAGATATAAGACCCAAAAAGCTAAACAAGGAGTAGATGATCAGGGTAGCCACGGGCAGTCTGATAAAAGTAGACCCATTTACCAGGGTCACAAAACTCAACAAGGCCAAGGTAACCAATGAAACCAGCAAAGAGAGCGATACCCGAATGGCGTCTTGAACACCGGTGTATCGAACAATACCCGCATAACTTCTAAAATTGAGAAATACCAACGTGTTGATGGCAGAGAGCACCAATAAATTAGAATAAAGTTCCCGAAAACTGAATAGCTCAAAGTTGAGGTTATACCCGATCAGGTAAGCAAAGGCCATGCAAAAATTACAAACCGCAATGTCGATCAGAAAAATAATCCAGCGGGGAACTATGTTGATCTTCTTCAGCATAAACAGTTACTGCAAAGATTGTACATTTTATGTAATAAAAAACAAGATTTATCACAAATACTTGAAACAAAGTTCTTTATCGATAATAACCGATTAAACCTAAGGGTAATACCTTAAAAAATTAAAACCTAGTACGCTTTCTCATCTCCTTTTATCAGGTTGATGATGGTTTGAAAAATAATCTGGCAATCGAGCCAAAAGCTCCAGTTTTCGATATACCAAAGATCAAAAGCTACCCGGCGGCTCATCTGCGTCGGCGATTGAATTTCGCCCCGGCTGCCATTTACCTGTGCCCAACCGGTAATACCAGGCTTAACCAGATGCCGCATCATATAATGTTGTACCACGTCCTTAGATTCCATCGAAAGGGGAATAGGATGAGGTCTTGGCCCCACCACGCTCATATCACCCAGCAAGACATTGAAAAACTGCGGTAGCTCATCTAAACTGGTCTTGCGCAAGAAGCGGCCGATACGGGTAATTCTGGGATCTCCCTTTCGTGTTGGAGCGTACTCCAAAGAGTTTCCATTACTATACATGGTCCTGAATTTGTAACAGAAAATTCGCTTGTTGTTAAGCCCCCATCGCTCTTGTTTAAAGAAGACCGATCCCCTCGAGTTGAGCTTGATTAGCAGCGCGATGATGGGGGCAAGCCACGTAAGAATAAAAATGATCACCAGCAAAGAGAAAAAGAGGTCGAATAATCGCTTGAACATCTTATTCTCGGCATCATCCAATGGAAAATAGCGAAGACTAACAATAGGGAATCCTGCATAGTTAGTTAGGTTCTTACCACTGGCACCGATCCTCGAAAAGTCATTGATAACCGTAACCTGTATCTTTCTTTTCTCACAGCAATCCACCACAAAGTTGATCTCCTCCGATTGGTAACTGGGCAATGCTAAAAAAACCTCATCTGCAATGTTTGAATCTAATATTGCTTCCATTTGAGAAACAGGGCCCAGGTGATTGGAAGGAACATTATTTTGATGGAGTTCGCCCACAAAACCCAAAATAGAATACTCCAAATTGTTGATAAGACGTCCGGAGCGGTAAAGATTGGCAGAGATCCCCGAAGAACCCACCACTATGATCTTTCTTACATACCGGTACTGCTTTCGGATAAAAGAAATAATGACCCGAAAAATATACTTAGAGAAGGGGATAACGACCAACAGCGAAAGATGATACACCCACACAAGCTCCCTAAAAGTTTGAGGGACCCGTATCAGAAAGAACAGTACAAATACAAATAACAGCAAATGAAGAAATAACAGTCTAAGAAAAACCGTCATCTCTTGCGAAAAAGAGAATAGGGTAACACTGGTGTAAAAGTGAAACACCCGGGCACTGATGTACCAAAACAACAAGCTGATCAAAAAAAGTCTAAGGGGAAAAGCCGCTACTGGCTCTCCATGCAGCTGAGCAGTAACTTTTACGGAAAATAAAAAAAGGAGGAATAATAAAAACGCATCCAAGAACAGACGCGCGAGGTAGCTAAATTGAGGGCCTCTAAACATCGCTCAAATATAGCAAAGGATCGCTATTAAGAGCGTTACTACCTAAACCGGGTAAGTAAATCGTTTTTAAGATCGATCAGCCGGTCAAAAAGAAGATCAAAGAGGTTGCTTTGTAATCCCGGTCGAGTTTGACTACCGCCGGCATTAGTACTGCAAATAGCTTGGGGTAAAATACCAAGGATACTAATCTCACCCCTGCTAAAAAAGCGTTTAAAATGGTCAACAGGATAAGTAAGGTGAGCTGTTTTACGCAGTAACAGAGCGGCCGTCTGGGAAGTTAGGGAGTACCCATAGGTGCAGTAGAGCGAATTGATGAGTGGCTCCCCCACCCTGTGCGTATCATCGACTTTTGTTGCACTAGAAGAAAAAAGTTTTATTCGGCCATCGAAGGCGCCCCAAAAAAAAAGATCCGATCCGGTAGTTAAGGCATCAAAATTTCTCGTTAACCAATTCATGTCTTGTATCTGGGAATCTGACTCAAGTACCAGATAGTGTTTGCCGGCGCCACTATTTTCTGCCAAGATCATCCTCCAGATTTTTCTGTGCCCTAACAAACAACCTAACTCAGCAGCTTGCATTGGGTAACCGGTGCGCTGTTTTGCCAGTCGCAGAAGTTTAGCTAAAAAAGGAATACGTGTAATAGCAGGAAAGACCGCATCGACAGCAACTAAGGGAAAGGGCGCCTTGCCGGCAAGCTGCTGAGTTAGGTTGTTTGTTAGGGCACAGAAAAATCTGGAGGATGATC
>JBJTWT010000049.1:0-14420 GCA_046081865.1 Sphingomonadales bacterium | reverse complement strand
TGCGCAAATTGTGGTCAGTGCCAAACTGGCCATCTTGGTCGCTTCCACTTGCGCGGCGCTACTGGGACTGGTGGCCTTTAAAGTGGTGGGGTCTTCTGCTAAATGAGGGTCTTGCTTACCTAATTATCCTTTAACTTCTTTTAAGGAGCGACTTTTATTTTCTCGTATTTTTATCTCTCATCCCAACGCTGCTATGTCTTATCCGTACCAGATCAAAACTCATGCGCAGTATAATAAAGAATATGCGCGAAGCATTCAAGACCCTGAAGCGTTTTGGAGTAGTATTGCCGATCATTTTATTTGGAAAAAAAAGTGGGACCGCGTACTCGACTGGAATTTTACCGAGCCGCGCGTTGCCTGGTTTAGCGGAGCACAGCTCAACATTACCGAAAATTGTTTGGATCGGCATCTGCCAGAAAAGGCCGATCAGCCCGCTATTATTTGGGAGCCCAACGATCCGAACGAGCCTAATCGCGTGCTTACCTACCGCGAATTACATCGTCAGGTTTGTTTGTTTGCGCAGGTCTTACTGAATAATGATGTCAAAAAAGGCGACCGCGTTTGTATCTATATGGGGATGGTGCCCGAGCTCGCTATTGCAGTACTGGCCTGTGCTCGTATCGGGGCTATTCATAGTGTGATCTTTGGGGGATTCTCGGCGCAAAGCATCAGCGATCGCTTGCAAGATGCAGGGGCTACTTGCATCGTTACTTGCGATGGGGCATTTAGAGGTGCTAAAGATATTCCGCTCAAAGCCGTGATCGATGATGCCCTAGCCGGTAACACTACTGTAAACACCGTAATTGTCTATGCGCGGACGCGCACCGGTGTATCCATGATCAAAGGCCGTGACCACTGGTGGGACGAAGAAATGGAGAAAGCTTCGCAACAAGTGAATCAAACCGGATCGTTATTGCCTGCCGTTTCTCTGGATGCAGAAGATCCCTTATTCATCTTATACACCTCCGGCAGCACCGGTAAACCCAAGGGAGTCGTGCATACGCAAGCCGGTTATATGATCTGGGCCAATTACACTTTTGTAAATGTATTTCAATACCAGCCAGGGCAGACCCATTTTTGTACAGCCGATATTGGATGGATTACAGGGCATAGTTACATCTTATATGGCCCATTGAGTGCGGGAGCGACCACCTTGATGTTCGAAGGAATTCCCACGTGGCCCGATGCCGGCCGGTTTTGGAATATCGTTGATAAGTACAACGTCAATATTTTATATACGGCCCCCACGGCCATTCGCAGTTTGATGGGTTTTGGATTAGATCCACTGAGGGGCAAAGATCTTTCTTCGTTGCAAGTGCTAGGTACGGTAGGGGAACCCATCAACGAAGAGGCCTGGCAGTGGTACCACCAGCAAGTAGGTAAGAGCAGCTGTCCGATCGTGGATACTTGGTGGCAAACCGAGACCGGTGGTTGTCTCATTTCTAATCTTGCCGGCGTTACGCCCGGTATTCCGGCTTGGGCTTCGTTGCCTTTACCCGGGGTGCAGCCCATCTTGGTCAATGAAAATGGAGAGGAATGTCTTGTGCCCGATAAAAAAGGGATCCTTAAAGGAAATCTCTGCATGCGCTTTCCGTGGCCGGGCATTTTGCGTACTACCTATGGCGACCACGAGCGATGTCGTACCAATTATTTTGCCACTTACCCGGGTCTTTATTTTACAGGTGATGGCGCCCTGCGTGATGCGAATGGCAACTATCGCATTACCGGTCGCGTCGACGATGTATTGAATGTAAGTGGTCATCGTTTAGGGACCGCCGAAGTAGAGAATGCCATCAGTATGCATGCCGGTGTGGTAGAGAGTGCCGTAGTGGGGTATCCGCACGAGATCAAAGGGCAAGGTGTGTATGCTTATGTGATCGTGGAGCATTTGCATGGTGATGAAGCGCAGATGCGTCGTGATATCTTACAAACCGTTTCGCAACAACTTGGTCCTATAGCCAAGCCCGATAAAATTCAATTTGTAAGTGGGCTGCCCAAAACCCGTAGCGGCAAGATCATGCGCCGCATCTTACGTAAGGTCGCCGAGGGAGAACTTTCGCAACTGGGAGATACGTCTACACTGCTAGATCCCGCTGTAGTCGAAGAGATCGCGAAGGGGCGGATTGTGTAGTTTCTTTTTCTTGAAGTTATTCACGGCATATCTACGTGACTCAATGCTATAATTTATTGAGTTCCAAAAATCATTCTGAGGATCATTTACTCGCTCGTAAAACTACGAGACACAACTTATAGTGGGTATTGGTTTTTTACCAATGGCATACGATAGATTTGTGTTAGCGAATTGCTGAAATTAAATTTTGTTCTATGAAAAATTATCTTGTCCCCTTTCTATTAATTATCATGATTTTGAGTTTGGGCTCTTGTTCTAAATCTCATTTTCAGAATGAGAAAAACGCCACGGCTTCTTTGCTAAGAGTGGAAAACTTTAAAACCTCTGCTGATATTGAAATTCAAAAATATAAATATAGTCTTTTAACTGCGCAGGAAAAGTATAACATTTGGGCAGCTCATTTGCAAAAAGGAAAAATTCAATTTTTGCAGAGTGCTCAATTTGAAAAATCAGCAAGCGTTGATCATTTATTAGCCAACTTAACCGTGTCCGTATTTTCCTCTGTCTCCACAAGGGATAGGGATATTTTTTTTAATTATTTTATCTCTAATGGCACAGTAAAGCCAAAGATATTTTTTCTGAACAGGAAATCTATGATCTCACATCTGATCCAACCAAAGAAGTTATAGGATCTTTTAGATCTGGAGACAGAGCTCCAAAAAATGATTGTTTTTGCCACGTAGGTCAAGTGGGTTTTTCTTGTACAAGCTCTACGCTCACTGTTAGTGGCATACCTCCTAAGTATGAGTACCAGGTAACCCAAGGTGTTTGTGTACGCCCAAGGGATTGTGTTGGGACCCAAAGCGGCTGTGGGTGGTTTTGGTACTATTCTTGTAATGGCAGTGTCTGCAATTTTAGTTAAACTTTTTGTACCATTTTAAATCCACCGCTTTATGAAGTATAAACGGGTTGTTATTTTTTCAATTTTACATTTTTTCCTATGTACGTTTAGTGGTGCTTTGGGCTGGAATATGCAGACGCTTGTTGTTTCATTGAGCTCAACTATTGTTATTGGCCTGGTTATAAAAAAGTATCAATTTTCTATGGGTATAGCAGCTTTAAGTGTTCTGCCCTTCTTCTTAGTTTACGCTGCTGGTAGTATTTATGTAGGCTCGCTCCAAACATTCCCGATTTGGATCTGGGGAATTATTTGCTCGCTTGTTAGTTTATACTTGTTTAGCTCGCGAGCAACACTCTTGCTTCCTGTATTATTTTCTATTCTGATGCCTTTGTTTGGTTATTACATTGTTTGGCCTAATCATTTTGCATATCTGCAGTTTGAAGTTTCTCCTGGTAGGTATAAGCCGCTGCTTACAAAAATTGTGGATGCCGAAGATCAGCTTTTCGATTTACGTCGTTACAAAGGCAAGGTTGTTTTAATAGATGTTTGGCATAGTTCCTGCGGTAATTGTATAGCCCAATTTCCAACTGTGCAAGCGTTGAGTGATTATTATCGAAATGATACAAATGTTGTAGTGCTTACTATAAACTATCCCTTAGATCGTGATAAGGGCATTAAGCCTACAGATTTGACCAGTCAGTATACTTTTAAAAAGCTATATTTTGCTACTACTGATACCATGAGTGATTTTATTGCCACCTACGTTCCTATAACACTGATTCTTGATAGAAACCTCACCTGCAAGTATGCAGGGCCATTAAACACAGATTGGAATGTGATTGTTAATAACGTATATGGTTTTGTTAAAGCGCTAAAAGATGGAAGATTATAAATTTATTTTTATAACATTACTGATTTATTGCAGTTTTGTCTCATGCAAGCTCAGGCCTTCGTCACCAGTTATTGAGACGCTTTTTGATCAGGTTGACCTGGGTGTCGTAGATTTTGATTCCACCATTACTATTAAGTATTTAATTAAAAATAGTGGTAATGGCGTCTTAAAAATTGATACCGCGACGTCTTCTTGCGGTTGTTCAAATCCAATCCTTAGTCAGCGTATTTTGAATCCCGGAAAAGAAGGCGTACTTTCTATTAGATTTAAGCCTGTAGATACAGGAGATTTTAAAAAGAAAATAATTCTAAAATCAAATATCGATAGCGGATTTATCGTTTTTTCATTTTCAGGTTACGCAAAGCAATATCAATTCAGTGTGAAGTAGGAATTCTTTTAAATTAAGGCAGTAAGATATTTCGCTTCATGTTCATATCATATTTAAAGCAAATTAAAAATAAACGCACATTACAAGTTCTGTATGTTCTTTGGCTTATTGGTAGCATTTTGGGCATTATCAGTGCCAAGGACTCATTTAGGCGTTACCTGTTTTTTGTGCAACTGTTTATTTCACTCTTTTTTATCGCCGGCACATTAGTAAAACAATCAACTGAAAAGAAGAGCTAGCGGCCTTATAATATCTCTCCCCAACTCATTCGACTTGATTTGGCGGGGTTGTTCTTTTTCTTTTTGCGATCGCTATTATCCGTGCCGCCGAGTCTAAATCCGATGGAGTAGGGTTTCATATCAAGGGCTTTGTTCCACATATTGTTCATGGCAAAGCTGCCATATAGGGTAATGCCGCGTACGCCCAACTCTCCGACCCAAGAAAATTTAAAGGACTCTAGGTCAAAATCGCTACGAATTTTGGTGATATCGCCATTCGATTTTGTCTTATAGCGAGCGGAGTAAAGAAAGCCAGCACTGGCTCCGGCCGATAGCCGAAGACCTTTATCGTTAGAAGGATTCGTATTAAAGTGCAGCATCATGGGAATGGTCAGGTAATCGGCGGCCAGTTTAACTTTTTTAGGAAAATTACTGGTCAGCAGTGAAATGCGGGTAGGATTTTTTTGAAACAATATATTTTGTTGGTTAAAATGATAGTTGTTCAATTCAAGACCTATCCCGTACTTCAAATTGAATTTGTGATTGACCAGATTCAATCGTTGCATCACCAGCCAAATATTGACGTTACTGGCAAAGCGGGTCTTTACTTTAAGCTGATCTTGCCCAATTCCGGCTCCCACAAATCCCAGTTGTTGTGCTTGTGCATAGTTGCTGGCATCAGTATACCTCGAAAATCCAAGATCTAGGATCATCCAGTCGTTTTCGATGTTTTTGGGTTTCTTTTTTTCTGCGTGGTCCTTTAAAGGCCAGTTGAACTCTTTTTCTAATTCAAGAAAGCCGCCGTTTTTATCACTTAGTTTCTCCAGCCCTTTTTCAATAACATCACTCAGCTTATTATCACTATTAATAGTGACCTCTACATGCTTTTCTTCTCGACCATCCCCTTTGTCTACGCGCGTAATAATGGTCATCATACCTTTTTTTATGGTATCGATGGTCACCTGCATACCACCTGTAGCGCCGAGCACCAGCGTATCGCTTTTTACGATCAGGGTGTCCTTGCCAAATTTGACCAGCGTATCCTTGCTGTATTTTTTGATGATAATAACCGAGTCTCTTTTTTCTTGCCCCAATGCAAGCGAAGCACTAGCGATCAGCCCAATACTAAGCACCGAGGTCAATAGCAGTTTGTTCATGGTAGTTAGATTTGACTGCAAAGCTATTGCCTGGCCACCAAAAAAAATGTTAATGGCTTGTTGGATTCAAGACTTTTACAGGAGCGGCAACAGACCGTATCTTTGCGGCAAATCCTTGCCATGAACGAAAAGCTTGTACAGCGTATAGCCCAAGAGATCGAAGAGATCAAGAGCGCCGGACTTTACAAGTCTGAACGAATTATTGAGAGTTCGCAAGAGGCCGAGATCGCGGTGGGCGGTAAAAAGGTTTTAAATTTTTGTGCTAATAATTATCTGGGATTGTCTTCTCATCCTAAAGTGATCGAGGCGGCTCACCGCGCTATCGACCAGCGGGGTTATGGCATGAGCAGTGTTCGATTTATTTGTGGTACGCAGGATATACACAAGGAACTAGAAAAGAAGTTATCTGCTTTTTTGGGAACGGAGGATACTATTTTATATGCAGCTGCCTTCGATGCAAATGGAGGTGTATTTGAGCCTTTGTTCCAGGAGCAAGATGCTATTATCTCTGATGCGCTAAACCATGCTTCTATTATCGATGGTATCCGCTTGTGCAAAGCACAGCGTTTTCGCTATGAGCATAATAATATGCAAGACCTAGAAGCCAAGCTTAAAGAAGCAGCCGGTTGTCGCAGCCGGGTAATTGTTACGGATGGTTCTTTTAGTATGGATGGCACCATTGCTCAGTTAGATAAGATCGTGGCGCTGGCCGAGCAATACGATACGGCCGTCATGATCGATGAATGTCACTCCTCCGGTTTTTTAGGTCGCACGGGTCGTGGCACTCACGAATATCGCGGGGTGATGGGTAAGATCGACATCATCACCGGAACACTGGGTAAAGCGCTGGGCGGTGCCTCGGGCGGATTTACCAGCGGACGTAAAGAGATCATCGATATGCTGCGTCAAAAGTCACGCCCTTATCTCTTTAGCAACACGCTGGCTCCCTCCATTGTCGGGGCTTCAATTGCCGTGCTAGACATGCTCACCGAAACTACCGAGCTGCGGGATCGTCTGGAATACAACACCACGTATTTTAGAAAAAAGATGACCGAGGCTGGATTCGATATTAAGCCCGGCGATCATCCCATCGTGCCCATTATGCTATACGATGCTGTACTCGCCCAAAAGATGGCTGCGCGTTTACTAGAAGAGGGCATTTATGTGATTGGATTCTTTTATCCCGTAGTAGCCAAAGGGCAAGCCCGCATTCGGGTACAGTTGAGTGCGGCACATACGCAACAGCACCTCGATAAGGCGATCGCTGGTTTTATAAAGATTGGTAAAGAGTTAGGGGTACTGACTTAGTGCTAGTTCTCGTACTTTTTAGGGCTTACGCGCAGAACGATTAACTTTGCTTAAATTTTCTAGATCCATGCGCGTAGTATCGATGGTCCTTTTGGCCGCCAGTTTTTTTCTAAGTTCCTGCACCTTCAATAATGTCAAAGAAGACAAGCGAGTCGCAGCCATCTTTTCTGCTTACAATTTAGAGGGTTGTTTTGCCTTGATGGATAATGGTACCACCGGTTTTACCATTCATAACCTGACTCGTTTTCGTGATAGTGCTTATTTGCCCGCGAGCACATTCAAGATCGTCAATTCGCTGATCGGCCTGCAAACCGGAAAGATCAGCAGCGATTCGATGATCATTCCCTGGGATGGGGTAGTGAGGTCTTATCCGGAGTGGAACCAAGACTTGAGCATGTACCGTGCCTTTCGGGTATCGGCTGTTCCCTACTATCAAGAAGTTGCTCGTCGCATCGGTAAAGACACGATGCAGTTTTGGCTCGATTCTATGGGATACGGCGCCATGAACGATACGGCCAAGGTAGTGATCAATAGTGCGGTCGATTCGTTTTGGCTCGACAATTCCATTCGACTGACTCCCGATGCGCAACTCGGACTTGTCAAGCGGCTTTATTTCAATCAGCTTCCTTTTTTTAGAACCTATCAAGAGATGGTGCAGCGCGCCATGTTAATGGAGAGTAATTCCCTGTATCGGCTGGCCTATAAGACCGGCACGGGTACCGCTCCCAATGGAAATACGATTAGTTGGGTCATTGGATGGGTCGAAGAAAATAATCATCCTTACTTTTTTGTACTCAATACCGAAACCCCTATTACGAACCCACTGCCACCCGACCGACGCAAGCAATTGTTGACAGATATCTTAGCGGTACTGGGATTCTTTAAGGGCAATATGTAATCGATGCAACTGTACGCACCTTCACTAACACAATACCAGCGCCTAATTACAAAAGAGGTAAAGATCGGCGATCTGTTGCTCGGTAATGGACACCCTATTCGAGTACAAACAATGACCACCACCGATACTATGAATACCTTGGCCACGGTGGAGCAAGCCATACGTTGTATCGAAGCTGGTGCCGAGTTGGTCCGTATTACAGCACCCTCTAAAAAAGAGGCCGAGAATTTAAAGGTGATCAGAGATGAACTACACAAGCGTGGTTACAAAGTGCCGCTGGTGGCCGATATTCATTTTACACCCAATGCCGCAGAGATCGCGGCACGTATTGTAGAAAAAGTAAGGGTGAATCCCGGCAATTATGTCGATAAGAAAAAATTCGAACAGATAGAATATACCGACGCCGAATATCTAGAAGAGATCGAGCGTATCAGAGAGCGTTTTACACCCTTGGTTCGTATTTGTCGCCAAGAGGGAACGGCCATGCGTATTGGTACCAACCATGGTTCGCTTAGCGATCGTATTATGAGTCGCTATGGTGATACCGCGATCGGAATGGTAGAGAGCGCCATGGAATTCTTGCGAATAGCCCGTAGTGAGTCCTTTCACAATATTGTACTTAGCATGAAGAGTAGCAATCCGCAAGTGATGGTACAAGCCTATCGCCTGCTGGTGCAAACCATGTTTCAGGAGTTTGGAGAAGCCTACCCATTGCATTTGGGCGTGACCGAGGCCGGTGATGGTGAGGATGGTCGCATCAAAAGTGCGGCGGGTATCGGTACCCTATTAGAAGACGGACTGGGTGATACCATCCGCGTTTCTCTCACCGAAGATCCCGAACTGGAGATTCCGGTTTGCCGCGATATTGTCAATCGTTATCAACAACCGGTATCTGGGGTAGTTCCTACCATCGATACAATTCCGTACTCTCCTTTCGACTACAAGCGTCGACATAGTTTTGCCGTAGATCGGATCGGTGGCGGTCAAGTGCCGGTAGTGATAAGCGATCTAAGCAAGATCGAAAAAATTACTCCCGATCATTTGCGCAGTGTTGGCTACAGCTACGACGCACAAACCGATAAATGGACCATTGGCGACGCTGCGGCCGATTTTATTTTTACCGGTCATCAGCTACTGAGCTTTGCCTTGCCTGGTACGCTCAAAGTGATCGTATTTCCGGATGCATGGCAACAGGCTGCTTCGGATAGTTATTATCCGCTCTTTGCCGCCAGTGGTTACGCCGCTACCCCCGCAAAGAGTGAAAAGCTCAATTTTGTGATGCTCGATTGTTATAGCGATACCACCACTATCAACGATTATACCTTTTTAGAAAGCGTGGCTAACGATAAGACCGCAGTGCTCTGTCTGAGCAGTATCAACCAAAATGCCATGCAGTCCGTTCGTCGTATGTTGATGGAGTTGCAAGTGCGCGCCATTCAAAACCCTGTCGTACTGGTTTGTGACAGTAATGGTTCAACGCCCGATGAGCATTTGATTCACTTTGCAATCGAAACGGGTGCATTATTGTTAGATGGAATGGGGGATGGTATTTCGCTTGGTTACCGCACAGAGGGCTCAATGCAAAACATTCAGGTCAAAGGAAGAACTTATTTGCCCGTCAGCGATATTCATCAATTTACCAACAACACGGGCTTTAGTATTTTGCAAGCCACCCGTACCCGAATCTCTAAAACAGAGTATATCAGCTGTCCCAGTTGTGGTCGTACCCTATTCGATCTGCAAGAGACCACGGCCAAGATCAGAGCGGTAACGCATCATCTCAAAGGGGTCAAGATCGCGATAATGGGCTGTATCGTCAACGGGCCTGGCGAAATGGCCGATGCTGATTTTGGATATGTGGGGAGTGGTCCCGGTAAGATCACGTTGTATAAAGGAAAGGAGGTCGTTAAAAGAAACGTGGATAGCGAGGTCGCAGTCGATGAGCTCATCAATTTATTGCGCGAAAATGATGCGTGGGTTGAGCCCGCGCACTAGACTTTTTATCATTAATAGATCGTAATGCCTCAAACAGATTTTTTAGTGATCGGATCTGGCATAGCAGGACTTAGTTTTGCTATCAAGACCGCGCAACGTTTTCCGGATCGCTCTATTAAGGTCATCACCAAGGCGGCAGCCGACGAGACCAATACCAAATATGCCCAGGGGGGCATCGCCGTGGTAGGAAATGGCGAAGAAGACAGTTTCGAAAAGCATATCGAAGACACCCTTATTGCAGGCGATGGGCTTTGCAATAGCAACATTGTGCGTATGGTGGTAGAAGAGGGACCACAGCGGGTAGAAGAAATAATTACGTGGGGTGCCCGCTTCGATCGCAATGATTTTGGTGAATACAAAAAAGGAAAAGAAGGCGGTCACTCTGCGCATCGCATTTTGCATTACAAAGATGTAACAGGCATGGAAATGGAGCGGGCCTTGTTGCAAGCGTTGGAGCGTTATAAAAATATAGAGGTCATAAAGCATTGTTTTGTGATCGATCTGATCACGCAGCACCATTTGGGATACTTGATTACGAAATCTACCCCCGACATTGAGTGCTACGGGGTCTATGCACTCAACCTCGAGACAAAAAAGATAGAGAAAATAGAAGCGGGGGTAACCATTTTGGCCAGTGGGGGCAACGGGCAGGTGTACCGTACCACCACCAATCCTGCCATTGCCACTGGTGATGGGGTGGCGATGGTGTATCGGGCCAAAGGCCGCATCGAGAATATGGAATTCATTCAGTTTCATCCAACGGCCTTATATGAACCGGGTCTGCGAGGGCAGGCCTTTTTAATTACAGAGGCGGTACGTGGCGAGGGAGCTGTCTTACGCAATCAGCTGGGAGAGGCATTTATGGAACGATACGACGAAAGAAAAGATCTGGCCCCTCGCGATATTGTGGCACGCGCCATCGACGCCGAAATGAAAAAATCGGGAACCGAACATGTTTGGCTCGATTGCCGACACATTGATAGCAATCTATTTCGCTCTCATTTTCCTACTATCTACGAAAAATGCCTTTCGATCGGTATCGATATTTCTAAGCAGTTGATACCGGTAGCACCGGCCGCTCACTATAGCTGTGGTGGTGTTAAATCTAATGAATGGGGCGAAAGCTCTATCCATCGTTTATTTGTTTGTGGCGAGTGTGCCAGCACCGGATTGAATGGGGCTAATCGGTTAGCCAGTAATTCACTGCTCGAAGCCATGGTATTTGCACATCGTTGTTTCGAAAAAGCGGCATCTCAGATAGAGAAGGTCGTTTCGCCTATTGGCATTCCCGACTGGAATGCCAACGGCACTACCGATCCAAGCGAAATGATCTTGATCACGCAAAGTTTAAAGGAACTACAGCTACTCATGAGTGATTATGTGGGAATCGTTCGCAATGACGTGCGATTACAGCGGGCTCTGCGACGACTCGATCTGCTATGGGAAGAGACCGAGCAGTTGTATCAAAGCAGTACCCTTTCTCCTCAACTACTAGAGCTACGTAATATGATCACGGTCGGTTATCTCATCGTAAAGGGGGCTCATTTTAGGAAAGAAAGCCGCGGACTTCATTATAATACTGATTATCCAGCCAAGAGCGAACTTGTTCAAAACATCGTGCTCTGAGAACTATCTTTGCAGCATGTATCCGATTATCCGATTTACGCTTTGGATGCTTTCGCATTTGCCCTTCGCCTTTTTTCATGCACTCAGTTGGGGCGTATCCCGTCTTTTATTTTATGTAGTGAAATATCGTAAAGAAGTGGTCTTGTCTAATCTCGCTGTGGCATTTCCCGAAAAAAGCGATGCCGAGAGAAAAAAGATTGCCAAGGATTTCTATCTCCGTTTTTCCGATGCCTTTTTAGAGTCAATCAAATTACTCTCTCTTTCAAATAAAGAAGCGCTGCGCCGTATAACGCTCGACCTAAGCGTTGTAGAGAAGTTGTTATTGCAAGGACGCTCTGTACAATTAATGGTAGCCCACCAGTTCAATTGGGAGTTTATTCCTCTGACGATACCAAAAGCGCTTGATCGTCCTTTTTATTTTGTGTATCGCCCCATCGGGAGTAAGGTGATGGATCAGCTTTATCGGTGGCAACGCTCCCGTTTGGGAGGACATCCCGTATCGGCTTATCAGTTTATCGAAAAAAGAGAGCTGATCTTTTCTACACCTTCCGTATTGGCGTTGGGAGCCGATCAGAATCCCAGCAAACTCGATAATGCACTGTGGATGCCTTTTTTTAACAAGCCTGCTCCTTTCGTTACCGGTCCTGCTAAAGGCGCCATTCAATACCATGCTGCTATGGTGATGTTTCAGATGGATCGTACCCGTCGGGGACATTATCGCTTCAGTACCCGAATGATTGCCGAGCATCCCCAACAGTATTCACCCGAGCAGTTGACCTATTTGTATAAATGCGAGGTAGAGCGAGTGGTCAAGGCCGATCCCGCTAACTATTTGTGGAGCCATCGTCGTTGGCGACACCACTGGAATGATGCTCTCGGATTATTTACGGGAGATTAACTCTCTGTCTATTGCCAAAAATAATTACTGGTGCGTGAGCAACTGAGAGGTGTAGCGCATTACTTCGTTCAGGCGTTCCGGGTTGACGGAGTAATAAATATATTTTCCTTCGCGTGAAGTTCTTACGAAACCGGCTCTTCTTAGAATGGCCAAGTGTTGCGACGCTACCGATTGCTCTAAGCGCAATTTGATATAGATATCAGTAACCGTGATCTTTTTGTTCTCGTCTATCAGCCGCAGGATCTGCTGTCTTAGTTTGTGGTTGAGCGCACGTAAAATAACGGCTGCTTTTTTAAGTTCGAGCAAATCTATCTTTAGAGTTCCTTCTTTGTGTTCGGGGTAAGAAAGTGTAAGCGAATAATTACTCATCATAAATGCAAATTTACCTGATAAAGTTGAACGAACTGTATCCCGATAAACATTTGACGAAAAAATTATATTTTAATTTCGCTGTTGGAACTCCTTTACGTATAAAGGCACACTATAAGCCAGATCGGCGAACTCTTTTTTAACATATTTTTTAAATGCAAGGGCTGCCATTTCTCGGGCTCCTGCCGTATGCTCGCAAAAAATTGCTTGGGGGCGAGAGCATACTTTTTTAATTTTTTCGATGGCATTACCACAGAAAATAATTTTTTTTAGGGCCAATTCCGCGCTAAAACTATTTTCATCCAGTACTAAAGCCGTCGGCATTGAAAGTTCAGTGAGCACAACATCGTAGCGTGCATAATAAACCTCCATTCTTCTGGCATCGATCATAGGGCAGATAATAATATCAGACCCGGTAGTCTTGGCAGATGCTATGTTGTTGGCCATCTGATCGACTGCGCTAGCGGCTAATAATTGTAAACTCGAAATTGTCAGTAAGGGTTTATTCAAGGCATAGCAAAGACCCTTGGCGGTCGAAAGCCCCACTCGCAGACCCGTGTAAGATCCTGGTCCGATCGTCACGGCAATGGCATCGAGGTCAGCGGGATGTAGGTTATTATCTTTTAAAAGCGCATCGATCGCCGTATGCATCCAGGCAGCATGATCGTTTTGTATGCTATTGCTTCTTGAATCGATGCAGTGGTCATCTTTAGAAAGTGCCAGCATGGCATTCTCTAGTGCTGTGTCAATATGGAGTAAGATGGCCATTATTGCTCGGCTTCTTCTTTTAGTAGTTGGGCGGGGGTATAGCGAGGTTGTTCGTCCGCCATTTTTTTTAATAAGTGGTATACATTTTTTACGCCAATTGCTTTGGCCCAGGCAAAGGGGCCCATGGGATAATTGGTGCCCAGCTTCATGGCCGTATCAATGTCCTCTTTGCTGCTTACTTTTTCTTGAAGGGTCAAATAAGCTTCGTTGATGATAGCGCTAACAATACGTGCTCCGATAAATCCGGGCTGATCGCTTACCCACTCCGCTTTTTTTCCGCATTGCTGTAAAAGTCTATCGGTCAACTCCCGGTGCAAGGGGTCTTTTCCGGAAGCTTCGATCGTGGCACCCTTTAAAAATCCGGGCCACCCATTGATGCGTATAAAATGGGAAGGCCAATCAGTACGATCAGAGACTACCGCATTGACAATAACCAACGAAGGAAGATCATTTGGCAAAGGTTGATGTAGCCATAACTCCTCGGCCCGCAGATTTATCAGCCCATCGACTTGAGCTACGATGGCAGGTTCGCGTAGCCATACAACAGACAGGGAATCGCTTATACCTTGTGCCATCCATTCTTGTTGTTGCGCTTCGGTAGCGATCACAGCAATGCGCATAGTAGCTTTTTTTGCAAAGAAAGCGTATAAACCTAAATTCGCCTTTCAAAAAACAGTGCCATGCCAAAGATCATCATCAACACTACCAAGGCCCCGGCTCCCATTGGTCCGTATAATCAGGCTATCTTAAAGGGAGATGAATTGTTCATTTCCGGACAAATCGGGCTAGATCCCGCCACTGGCCAACTCAATAATCAAGACATTGCCACCGAAACGCGCCAGGTTATGTTGAATCTTCAGGCTATTTTAGATGCCGCCGGCATGAACTTTAGCCATGTTATAAAAACCACCATCTTTTTGACCGATATGAA
>JBJTWT010000048.1:0-22626 GCA_046081865.1 Sphingomonadales bacterium | reverse complement strand
TTCGGGTTAAGGTGATGCAAACCCTCTACACCATCTCTAAGTTCGAGGCGACCCCCTTCCCTGCCGTTCCATCCTCTCTTTTACAACAACAGTTTGACCAACCTCGCAGATTATTGGTACACCTTTTATGGTTGGTTACCGAGGTGCTTCACTATGCCGAAAAACATGCTTACCAAAAGGCCTCTAAGCATTTGCCCTCCGAGGCCGACTTGAATATCAATACCAAATTGGCCGGCAATGAGTTGCTCTGGCAAATGATGGAAGATAAATCACTACAACGTCAGATCGACCAGCTACAACCTCAATCTGCCAATGCGCAAGAACTGATAAAATCCATTTACCTACACCTTACCGAAACGGAGACCTACCGGACCTATATCCAATCTGCTTCTCGCGAGAAAAAAGCAGAACGTAAAATGGTTGAGTTCATAGTCAACGACATGATGCTGGCCAACTCGGCGTTCGTTGGTTATATCGAAGAACTTTTTACCGATTGGGACGATGATGGAGAAGGTGTTGCGCAGCTTCTGGCCGCATACCTGCATAAACCCGGGCACCTCAACTTCGAGCAATTGATCGATCGGGACAAAGAGCAGTTTGGTCAAGAACTGCTACGGACCGTTTTGGAAAAGCAGGAACAACTTCAGTCGTATATCATCCCCAAGTTAAAGAACTGGGACCCCGAAAGGATTGCGCAGCTCGATATGATCATGATGAAGATGGGCGTAGCCGAATTTCTATTCTTCGAGACCATACCGCCCAAGGTTACCATTAACGAATACATCGATCTAGCAAAAGATTACAGCACTGCACAAAGCGGACAATTTGTAAACGGAATTTTGGATGGCATTCATAAAGACCTGGTAGCGGCGGGAGAGCTACATAAGGTAGATTTTCGCAAAACGTAAGTTTTAAGATCGATCGTTTATTTTTGTGACCCACATAATAACTATGAAAAAATTTATACTGCTGGCAAGCATGGCGACACTGATCGCTACTGGCTGTAAACAAACTCCTACCCTTACTGCGGCCGATGGAACGATCTCGCCGCTCGACCCGGCCAACCTCCCTTTAAAGCAAGCTCCCCCCGATACCATCGCGTACGATACAAGCACATTTACCACCATTAAATGGATAGACCCCATCGAGAAAGAGCTTGGCAAACTGATTCCCGGCAAAGAAGTAGAGGTTACCTGGAAATTTCGCAACACGGGAGACAAGCCTCTTATTATTGAAAATGTAGGGGCCGGTTGTGGTTGCACCGTTCCCGAAAAACCGGAACAACCCTTTGCGCCCGGACAAACCGGTACCATTAGAGTAAAGTTCAATGGCAGCGGGGATGGATATATTTTAAAACAGGTATTTGTAACGGCCAATACCAAACCCAGCCGAGAGCACACCCTTATCTTTAAAGCAGAAGTTACCAATAAAAAATAAAAATTCAATTATGCATTCTTTTTATTTGCTCCAAGCACCTGCCCAACCCGGATTCGGTGGTTTTCAATTTGTTTTTTTGGCATTGATGATCCTGGTTTATTGGCTATTTTTTATTCGCCCTCAGTCGCAACGAGCCAAGAATCAAAAAAACTTTATCGATAATTTAAACAAGGGAGATAAGATCGTGACTATTGCCGGTATCCATGGCATTGTGAACAAGATAAATGAGGACGGCTCTACCTTGGTGATCGAGACTAGCCCCGGCAGTTATTTAAAGATCGAGCGATCTGCCATTAGCATGGATTGGACCACGGCCATGAACAAGCCACCGGCCACAGAGAAAAAATAGATATGCTTCGCATCGGCCTTACAGGCGGAATTGGGAGTGGTAAAACCACTGTAGCCCGGATCTTTGAGACGCTCGGCGTTCCTGTTTACTATGCCGATGAGGCTGCGAAAAGACTGATGAATACCGATCCGCAACTCCGATTGGCAATCACCGAAAAGTTTGGAGCTGACTGCTACAAAGACGGTATGTTAAACAGGTCTTATTTGGCATCGCTGATCTTTACTGACTCTGAAAAGCGCGAAGAGCTCAATGAACTTATTCATCCGGCTACCATAGAGGATTCTCTTCAATGGCTGGAAAAACAAGACGCAGCATATGCATTGCGAGAAGCGGCGCTGTTATTTGAAAGCGGGGCGGCAGAAGGTCTCGATTATGTGATCGGTGTATCGGCCCCTACCCCATTGCGTATACAACGTGTCATGAAACGGGATCACCTTAGCCAAGATGAGGTTAAAAAACGGATGGCCACCCAATTGCAAGACACGATCAAATTAAAACTTTGCGACTTTGTGATCGTCAATGACGAACACGTGGGATTGTTACCCCAAGTAGTAAATCTGCACCAGCAACTTATGGTGCTTGCAGCGAAGCCAGTGCCACACTGATCCTTCTCCACCCCTCCTCTATATTTTTTCGGCTGTTGGCAAAGGAGAATCGAACACAATCTGGCTCGCCAAAGGCATCTCCCATTACTGAGGAAACATGTGCTTTATGAAGAAGGTACATGCTGAGATCAGCAGCATTTTGAATGATCGTCTCTCCATCGGTCTTACCAAAATAATAACGCATATTCGGAAAAACATAAAAAGCGCCGTCGGGAGACGGGCAAATAACGCCGGGAATGGCTTGCAACAAATCCAATACCAGTGCTTTTCTTTTTGCAAACTCTTCTACCATCGCTAGCGTGGGCCGAAGATCGGTGGTCAGTGCCACCACAGCCGCCTTTTGCGTAATGGAATTGGCACCACTGGTAAATTGACCCTGCACTTTTTCGCAAGCTTTGGCAATGATCACAGAGGCAGCCATATAACCAAGCCTCCAGCCGGTCATCGCAAACCCTTTGCTTAGTCCATTGATAACGATTACGCGATCATGAATGGATTGAAAAGAGGCGATGCTGCCATGCGAGCCCCTAAAATTGATGTACTCGTATATCTCATCAGAAATAATATACACCTGCGGATGCCTTTCAAAAACTGCGACCAGTGCTTGCAACTCCTCTTGGGTATACACCGCTCCACTGGGGTTACAGGGAGAAGAGAACATAAAAAGTCTTGTCTTTGGGGTAATGGCATTCTCTAATTGCTGTGGCGATATCTTAAACCCGCTTTCGGCCGTGGTACGAACAGCTACAACCTTACCACGAGCGATCTTGACCAACTCGCTGTAGGTAACCCAAAAGGGAGTGGGAATAACAACCTCATCGTTCTCATCTACCAACGACAAAACTACATTGGCCAAACTTTGCTTGGCCCCCGTTGATACTACGATCTGCTCCGGAGCGTAATCGAGTTGATTGTCCCTTTTTAATTTATAACAAACGGCTTGTCGCAGGTCGGCAAAACCGGCTACCGGTGTGTAATGCGTATAATTCTCGCGAATGGCAGCTATGGCGGCTTCTTTGATGTGAGCGGGCGTGTCAAAATCGGGTTCGCCCAAACTCATGTCGATCACATCGATTCCGCGGGCCCTAAGCTCTCTGCCCAATTGAGCCATGCGAAGCGTCTCCGGCTCATTAAAGCGATCTAAAAAACTTGATAATGCCATAGCAGGATATCCTTTACGGTGGCAAGTTACGAGAAACTATTTCGATGAACGGACGGGCAAAGATTTTTCGTACAAGACCCTCCCCAAGGTCTTTAAAAAGGGAAATCCGATACTTTCGTAATCATAGCGATCATCGTTAAAGACGGCATCGCTATTGCAATAGATGACGGCACTCAATAAGAATTTTTTTCGAGTCTTTACTTGTTCGAAACAAGCCGCATCGATCAAAAATCCGTAGGCATTACCCACCTTATTGTAGATACGAATGGAACTATCAGGCTTTTCGGTAGACGATCCGTAATACAGAAACTTTACATAATTATCCCAAACCTCGGCACTATCGTAAGACGGGTAATGGCTTTGCGATGGAAGTCGACTCATGTAATCGCGCAAAAAGTTCAGGTCATCGTCGGCAAGCAAAAAGCGACGGGCAGCAGGAATGGAAGAAGGAAACACGATCTGTCTTATCATGTGATGCAGATCTGACAAGGGCAATCTATTCTTGAACGAAAAGTCGAACGGCTCTTCGACCAGCTTGCCGCGACTGATATAGCCTTTTCCCATCTTGATCGACAAAGGGCGTGGTTCGTGCTTGGCAAAGACTCCCTGCTGCTGATAAAGCAGCCGACCCGCTGTATCAAAAAACATAACCGGATTGGTGTACCGATTTTCTTCTGTGCTAAGCGGCAGACTTAACCGGTGAAGGATCTCTACTTGCTGATAGCCCAGTTTGTGAAGCGACTCATTGATATAATCTTGTCCCAGCCACTCATAGAGTCGGTTGTAGGCATCATTATCGCTCACAAGCAATATTTTCTTGATATAGTGTGCAATGGTGGGGCGCCCGTCCTCTGAGGTGGGATCGTTAAAAACCTCTGTTTGCAGGTCTCGGTCTTTTTGGGTAATGAATGTGCTGTTTCGATCCAGACCGGAGATGGCGAGCTCCCTGAGTCGCTGAAGAGCCAATATGGCTATGGGAAATTTGACCGTCGAGGCCGGATAAAAATATTGAACCGGGTCTACATTAAAACTATGGTCCTTGAACTGAGAGGCACGTCTTCCGTCTTTTTTGACCGGGGTGTACATAATCTGAATACCCCAACGCTTAGGATCTTGAGCAAGGCCCCTGGCCAAGCTATCGCGAGATTCACTTAAAATGTTGTATATTAAATTTTTAGAAGCCCTATTTCGAATTGTTTTGGTGAATTTTATAGACGTTTCCATTCCACCTTGCGAACAGGCAGGCCCGATGGCAAAGCCGATAGCGAACAAAAAAAGCAGCCAACGAAGGTTTTTCATGCTGACAACAAAATACGACAGAAATTACAATTGGGTAAGGATTTAAAAATCAGTGGCTACAGGAGGGTTTTTATTGAGTGACTTTTCCCCAAAAAAGCTATCTTTGCCGTCCTTAAAAATTCAGTAAATCAACCAACATATGCAACTCAAAGGTCTGGTTCGTTTCTTCACCGTCCTGCTTATCATTTATTCGCTCTACCAGCTCTCCTTTACCTGGCTGGTTCGCAACTTCGAAAAGAATGCCGAAGACAGGGCCACGCAGTATGTGAAATCCTCATATCCTTTGGCCAGTGTCAAGTACCCTGGCAACAAAGATTCTCAGGCCTTGTGGCAAGAATTTTTGGACAAGAGACTTTCTCAGTATCGCGATAGTCTTATCAAGGCCGAAGAGAATAACACGGTTACCTATGGCATCAATGGTGCCATGAGCTACAAAAAGGCCAAAGAAGAAGAATTGAATTTGGGCTTGGACCTGCAAGGAGGTATGAACGTAACGCTCGAAGTTGAAATGTCGGGTCTTCTTCGCTCCTTGGCCAATAACACGACCGATCCTAACTTCTTAAAGGCATTGCAAAATGCCGATCTGCGCAAAGCCAACAGCGATGCGGACTTTATTACGCTCTTTATTCAAGAATACAAAAAGCTGGAGCCCACCCGCATGCTCTCTACGCTTTTTTCCGGTGCCAGCTCTAATGCCATCAACATCGGCTCTACCGATCAAGAGGTAGAAACTTACATTCGTCAACAGGCGCGCGCTGCCTTTGACCTGACCTTCGATCGTCTCACGACCCGTATTGATCAATTCGGCGTGGCACAACCCTCTATCAACCCTATCCCTAACCGGGGATTGATCAATGTGGAACTACCGGGGATCAAAGACAAGGACCGTGTAAGAAAATTATTGCAAAGTACAGCCAACCTGCAGTTCTGGGAAGTCTATACCCTTAAGAATAACACGTATGCCAGTGGATGGCAGCGTACCGTCAATGCTTTCAATGCCAAATATGACGGTAAAACCGATTCTACAGCAAAAAAAGACACTACCCTTGCAGCCGACACCGCCTCGGCCACTGCCAAGAGCCAAGATACCAATAAGACAAAAACCCTCTCTGCCGCCATTGGCAATACTACTGCCGATACAAGTAAGGCCAAGAATTTGACTGCGGCTACGCAAGGCAATACCATCGACAAACTCCTGATGTTCGCACAGCCCTTTCAAGATGATAAAGGAAGTGTTGTTTACCCTGCCGCCATTGGTATGGTCAATGTTCGTGATACGGCTCAATTCCGCGCTTATCTCGATGAGTTCAATGTTAACTTTCCCTCTGATGTAGTATGGGCGTATGGTGTAGCCGAAAAAGATAAAAACGGGGTATCGGCAACTTCTGTACCGCTTTATGGACTTAAAACCTACAATCGCACGCAAGCCAAATTAGAGGGTGATGCGATCTCTGATGCTCGTCAGGATTTTGATCAACATGGAAAGGTCCAAATCGAAATGACCATGCGCCCTGCCGGAGCCGCCATTTGGAAAAGAATGACAGAAGAAAATGTTGGCAATCCCATTGCTATCGTACTGGACAATATTGTTTTCTCTGCTCCTAATGTGATCAATGCCATCCCCAATGGCGTATCCTCCATTACCGGTAGTTACTCCCAACAAGAGGCGGCCGATCTGGCCAATATTCTCAAGATCGGTAAGCTGCCTGCCCCTGCCAAGATCGTACAGGAGCAACAGGTGGGTCCCACACTGGGAGAAGAGGCCGTACAAGGAGGCTCACTGAGTTTTATCATTTCTTTTGTGGTAATCTTTACATTGATGTTACTTTATTACAACACCAGTGGATGGATCGCCAACATCGCCCTTATCTTGAATCTACTTTTTACCGTAGGTATTCTGGCTGGCTTGGGTGCTACTCTTACTGCGCCTGGTATCGCAGGTCTGGTGCTTACCATCGGTATGGCCGTTGATACGAACGTTGTGATCTATGAACGCATCAAAGAGGAGTTAAAAAGAGGAAAAGGATATCTTACGGCGATCAACGATGGGTATAGTCGCTCATTGCCTCCCGTATTGGACGGCCACGTTACCACCCTGCTAACCGCCATCATTCTGTTTTATTTTGGGCTGGGCCCGGTAAAAGGCTTTGCTACCACGCAGATCTTGGGTCTGTTGCTTTCTTTATTCTGCGGAATCTTGGTAAGCCGCTGGGTAAGCGATATGTTCACGAACAAGAAAAAACATGTTGAATACTTTACCGGAGTATCTAAAAAGATATTCCAACATGCCCAATATAAATTTATTGAGTACCGAAAGGTCGCTTATGTAATTTCTGTGATCGTACTGATCGGTGGTATCGGATCTTTCTTTAACGGATTCAATTATGGTGTGGAGTTTAACGGAGGCAGAAGCTATACCGTACAGTTTCCTCAGCCGGTAGAGGTAGAAAAGATCAGAACCGATCTCAACAAGGTATTCGAAGGTGAGAACACCATTATCAAAACGATCGGTGATAACGCCAAGCTTGACATCACTACCTCGTACCTGATAAAGGATACCAGAGGCGCCATGGCCGATTCAATTGTTGAATACAGATTGTACGAGGGGCTCAAAAACTACCTGCCTGCCGGTATCAGCTTTCAGGAATTCACCTCCGATCGCTATCTGCCTCAGACCAAAAAAGTACTGCCCACCATCTCCGATGACTTGAAATCCGGAGCCGTCAAAGCTACCTTGTTTGCCTTGCTGGTGATCTTCTTGTACATCTTCTTACGTTTTCGCGACTGGCGCTATTCGCTGGGTACGATCGTTGCATTATTGCACGACGTTCTGGTCACATTGATCGTCTTCTCTTTTGCCAAAGACCTGGTACCTTTTCCGCTCGAAATCGATCAGCATTTTATTGCGGCGGTATTGACGGTGATAGGATTTTCTATGAATGACACGGTGATCGTATTCGACAGGATCAGAGAGGATACTCGTTTGATGCCATCGGCATCGCGTGCCGAGATCATCAATCGTGCCATCAACGAAACACTTAGTCGTACCATCATGACATCGCTTACCGTATTTCTGACCATCCTGATCTTGTTCTTGGTAGGTGGCGAAGTAACACGCGGTTTTGCGTTTGCTATGTTGATCGGGGTATTGACCGGGGTATACTCTTCTATCTTTGTAGCCGCTCCCATTCTAGTAGACTTGGAGAGCAAAAAGACGAAGAAGCAGAAAGTATAAACCTATACGGCAAAGCTGGTTCCACAACCACAGGTCTTGCTGGCATTGGGATTGCTAAAGGTAAACCCTCTGTTGTCTAGCCCGTCATGCCAATCGACCTCCATGCCCAGTAGATAGATCTCGTGGGCTTTTTCCATGATGCAAGGGATACCACCCACCTCGAACAACTGATCTTTATCGGTGGGCTTGTCGAAGCCAAGCACATAGGTCATTCCGGAGCATCCCCCTCCTTTCACACCAATTCGCAAGCGTTGAGTGGCATCAAAATCTGGGGCCTCCATAAGTTTTACGATCGCTTTTATGGCACCGGCAGTAAGACTTACGGGCAAGGTATTTGTCAATTCCATACTGCAAAATTATAAAAACCTGCGATTTCGCTATACTTTTACAGCATCGTGCCTGATTTTAACATAGATATGGACCTTACCACGCTGCTTTTAGTGGCCTTATTGGCCTTGGCTATAGTAGGGCTTATCTGGCTCAATAAACGACCTGCCAACCAAGCTTCAACAGATTTTCAGACACTCCCCCTGCGCTTACAAGCCTATGAACGTCTAGTCTTGCTTACAGAAAGAATATCACTACCCCATTTGATCAGCCGGCTCAACAACCCTGCCTTAAGTGCAGATGAAATGAAAACAGTGTTGATCGAGAATATCAAGCAAGAGTTCGATTACAATAGCACCCAGCAGCTCTATGTAAGTGCCACTGCCTGGGAAGCAGTAAGAAATCTCAAAGAACAAAACATTCATCTCATCAACCAAGTGTCAGTATCGCTGGGGTGGCAGGCCACCGGACCTATGCTCAACAAAAAAATTCTCGACATACTGCTCACACAACCAGAGAAGCCATTGGATGATGTCGTGAGATCGATATTGAACGAAGAGGCCAAACGCTTGATGCGATGAAATCAATTGCTACCCCATGAACGAAAAGGAACTGCACACCGACTCGTCGATCCCCATCAAAAAGGTATATACCGATCAAGACCTGCCGGCTTCCGATAGCGGTATGCCCGGTAGCTTCCCTTTTACCCGCGGTGTGCAACCCGATATGTACCGCGGTAAGTTATGGACCATGCGTCAATATGCGGGATTCTCTACCGCAGCGGAGAGCAACAAACGCTATCATTACCTGCTTTCTCAGGGTGTTAGCGGGCTGAGTGTTGCGTTCGATCTGCCTACTCAGATCGGCTATGACAGCGATCACGACCTAGCCGATGGTGAGGTAGGAAAAGTGGGGGTGGCCATCGATTCGATAGAAGATATGCAAGAACTCTTCGATGGAATTCGACTTGATCAAGTCAGCACCTCCATGACCATCAATGCTACGGGCTTTATTCTGCTCGGTCTTTATGCGGCCGTAGCCAAACAGCAGGGTGCCAATCTTACCAAGATCAATGGAACGATTCAAAATGACATTCTAAAAGAATACGCAGCTCGTGGCACGTATATCTACCCCCCTCAACCATCGATGCGGATCATTACCGACCTATTTGAGTGGTGCAGCCAAGAGACCCCCAAGTGGAACACGATCTCTATCTCGGGTTATCATATTCGAGAGGCGGGTAGCACGGCGGTACAGGAGATCGCCTTTACCTTAAGCAACGGTAAGGCTTATGTAAAAGCGGCCTTAGCAAAGGGACTCGATATTGATGTATTTGGCAGAAGACTTTCTTTTTTCTTTAATGCGCACAACAATTTATTCGAAGAGGTGGCCAAGTTCAGGGCCGCCCGCCGCATGTGGGCCAAGATCATGAAAGACTTAGGGGCTACTGACCCCAAGGCCATGATGCTTCGCTTTCATGCACAAACCGGTGGCAGTACCCTCACGGCCCAACAACCGCTAAACAATATTGCCAGAGTTACCATTCAAACAATGGCCGCCGTATTGGGAGGCACGCAATCGCTTCATACCAACGGCTACGATGAGGCCCTGAGTCTTCCTACCAAGGAGGCCGCAGCCATTGCGCTTCGCACCCAACAGATCGTGGCCTTCGAAAGCGGCATAATCGATACGGTAGATCCGCTGGCCGGTTCATACTTTCTTGAGTCGCTGACCACATCGGTAGAAACAGAGGCCTGGAAATTGATGGAGACCATCGATACTATGGGAGGAAGTGTAACAGCCATTGAGCAGGGCTTTATGCAAGAGGAGATCGCTCGCAGTGCCTACCGCTTTCAACAGCAAATGGAAAGAGGCGAGAAGATCATTGTCGGTGTCAATAAATTTCAAAGCGCCGAAAAGAACAACACCCCCTTGTTTCGTGTGGATGACAGTATCCGCACGGCACAATGTGAGAAACTCAAACAATTGCGACAACACCGCCATACCAAAGATTGCGAATCGCTACTAGAGACATTACGCCAATATGCCGTAGATGGCACGAATATCATGCCGATCGTAGTTAATGCGATCGAGGCGAAGTGCACCCTAGGAGAAATTGCCGATACGTTACGTGGCGTGTTTGGGGAGTACCGGCAGTAAAGCGCAAAAAGAAGGGGCTAAGAATTGAATAAGTCGCTTCCTATTTCTTAGTGGCTGCAGCCCACGTATCCTTAAGTCCTACCGTTCTATTGAATATCAATCGTTGATCCTGGCTGTCACGATCCAAGACAAAGTACCCTTTGCGGATAAACTGGAACCTATCCTCTAATCGAGCCTCTGCCAGGGAAGGCTCGGCATAGACCTTGGAAAGGGATGTTAGTGATAGAGGATTTAAATACTCCATAAAATCAGCGGACTCATCGGTAGGATCCTCAACACTGAACAACCGATCGTAGAGTCTTACTTCGAGCGGTAGCGCATGCTCTACGCTCACCCAATGCAAAGTACCCTTTACCGTAACCCCGCTGGTATCGGAGCCACTTTTACTGTTGGGCAAATGACTACACCGAATCTCTCGAACAACGCCGTCATCGTCTTTGATCACTTCGTCGCATCGAATAATGTAGGCACTTTTTAAGCGGACCATTTGACCGGGGGCCAACCGAAAATATTTTTTGGGAGGGTGCTCCATAAAATCATCTCTTTCGATGTAGAGCGTATTACTAAAGGGTATCTGTCTTGTACCAGCCGCAGGATCTTCGGGATTATTCTCGGTGTGCAACCACTCTACCCCGCTGTAATCGGTAAGCACCAACTTGACCGGATCGAACACCACCATTCGACGAAGGGCTATTTGATTGAGGTGCTCACGAACGCAAAACTCAAGCAGCCCCACATCGACCATATTATCGCGCTTGGCAATGCCAATACGGTCACAAAACTCACGAATGCTTTGAGGCGTATAGCCTCTTCTACGAAGTCCACTGATGGTGGGCATCCGAGGATCGTCCCAGCCGGTCACCTTATTTTCATTGACCAGCTGCAACAACTTTCGCTTGCTGGTAACAGTATAATTGATATTTCTGCGAGCGAACTCGTATTGTCGAGAAGGATAGATCCCCAATTGCTCGATCAACCATTCGTATAGCTCTCGATGTGGCACAAACTCCATGGTACAGATGGAATGAGTGACCTCTTCGATCGAATCGCTTTGTCCGTGAGCAAAGTCGTACATGGGGTAAATGCACCATTTGTTACCGGTACGATGATGGTGTGCATGCTTGATACGATACAAGATGGGATCTCGCATCAACATATTGAGATGCTGCATATCGATACGGGCTCTCAGTGTGCGTGTACCATCAGCAAACTCTCCGTTTCTCATACAGGTAAACAGATCGAGATTCTCCGCAACGGAGCGGCTTCGAAAAGGACTATCGGTTCCGGGCAATGTGGGTGTTCCTTTTTGCGCCGCTATCTGATCGGGGGTACTGTCATCGACATACGCCAAACCCTTTTCGATCAATTGCAAAGCGAAAGAATAAAGCTGGTCAAAATAATCGCTGGCATAGCGCTCATTCTTCCACTCAAAACCCAACCACCGCACATCCTCTTTGATGCTCTCAACATAAGCGGTCTCCTCTGTGGTGGGATTGGTATCGTCGAATCGAAGATTGGTATAACCGGGATACTTTTGAGTAAGGCCGAAGTTGAGGCAAATGCTAGAGGCATGACCGATATGCAAAAAACCATTTGGCTCGGGCGGAAAACGGGTCACTATCGACGCGTACTTGCCCGATTGAAGATCGGCCTCTATAATCTCTTCAATAAAATTCAAACTTTTCTCTTCTACCATAACCAGTAAAAATGTTCACGAAGATAACTCAATTAAGCCAAGCGACAGCGTGAATGGATCAGCTCTTGCTGTTGAGGATAGCGTGCAGCCAATCTCGCGGCGCTCCCCATTTCCAAGTCGGCAATATCAAAACCGGGCGATACCGTACATCCTACAAAAGAGTAGGCAGAACCTGTGGCAGGCTCACTGGCAAACCAAGTACCGGCTGGCACTACTAACTGAAAGTGATGATCGCTATCCATACCGGCACCCAATGTATATCGCTTGTATTGACCCTGCTGATCCAGGCAATGAACCCATAGCGGATCGCCCTGATAGAAATGCCAGCACTCATCACTCTTTATTCGATGAAAGCCAGAAAAGTCTCCTGCCTGTAACAAGAAAAAGATGGCCGTAGATACGGGTCGGTGACCCCCAAAGGATTCAGGCAACGAAGAAGGGGGCAATACAAGCGGAGCGCGGTAGGTAGAGCAGTAATGGCCGCCTTCGGGATGAGGTATCAACTGGTATTTTTCGATCAACGATAAAACCGGAATCATCAAAAACCTTTTTTGGGAGAAGCGGCCGCACCCCCTACGCTAATGGATGAACTTCCCAGCACCTTGATCTCGGCCGTAATAAAGTCTTCGGCCTTTGCTTTGTAGATGTTTTCGACAAATTGCTGCGGGTTGCGGTCGATATAAGGAAACCAAGTGCTATGGATCTGAATCATTACCCTATGACCCTTTTTAAACGTATGCAAGATGTCTTGCAGTGGTATCTGTAGGTCGGTGGGCTCACCGGGCACAAAGGGCTCGGGCTTTTCGAAACTATTACGAAATCTTCCTCTAAATACCTCGTGTCTTACCAGTTGTTGGTACCCTCCCATTTTGATGGTGGCGGGATTGTGGGCATAATTGGGATGATCGTCGGGATACACGTCTATGAGTTTTACCACAAAATCGGCATCGGTGGTAGAGAGAATCACTTTTAGCTTGGCCAATATCTCTCCGGCCAGTGTAATATCGTTGTCAAGTACCGGAGTGGAGAAAGTGAGTACATCGGGGCGACGAGAGGCCTCGCGCTGATCATCGCTCATAAAATTTCGCGGGGTAAATGTGAGTCCCTCGGTTTGCGACGTATAAGGAACCGGTTTGGCCGGATCGGATACGTAGCGAAACTGGGCATCACTTCTCAATGGCTTATTGATACTGAGTTGTCCCTTCTCGCCAAAATACAATTGCACGCCGGGAAGCTCCACCGGAGGCCACTGAGAAAAACCTTCCCACTTCTTGCTTCCGGTATTGAACATGAGAGCCTCAGGAAGCGCCGGTTCTTTTTCGCCTTTTAGGTGATGGGCAAAAAACTTCGCCTCTACGTCGCGCTGATAGCCATAGGCAATACTGTCACCAAAGTAAAGATGATTATGAACGGACTTTACTGCATCTCGGGTCCAGTCGCCATGCCCCCAGGGACCCATCACAATGCTATTGCGTGCACCGGGTGTGGAGCTTTCGATCTTCTTATAGATGTTGAGCGGTCCGTAGAGATCTTCTGCATCATACCATCCTCCCACGGTCAATACGGCTGGTTTGATGTTGGTAAGATGCGGTAGCAAACTCCTTTTTTGCCAAAAACTATCATAGTTGGGATGGTCGATGATCTGCTGCCAGAAAAAGTTATCATGATGATACTTTTCGGTATAAGAACTTAGTGGGCCTTGCTGTAAGTGAAAGTCATATCCATCGGCAGCAGGCTTTTCGTAGAACCGCATCAACTGTGGCGCATACCAGTCCTGTCGGGTGGTATCGCTTTTCTGATACCCAAATACGGCAAATGCGGCGGTATAGCTTTGCAGATAAGCCCCCATGTGATGAAAATCATCAAAGAAAAAATCGGATATGGGGGCTTGGGGAGAGACGGCCTTTAAGGCAGGATGCGCATCGGGAAGCGAGGCGGCGGCATAAAAACCCGGGTAAGAGATTCCATAGATCCCAACCCGACCATTGTTGCCCGACAGATTTCGGATCATCCAATCGATAGTATCCCACGTGTCGGAGCTTTCGTCTATATCTCTTTTGTTGGCTGGGTCGTTTCCGGCAATATTGGGCGTCATGTTATTGAACACCCCTTCGCTCATATATCGACCTCTCACATCCTCAAAGGCCAAAATGTATCCATCCCTGACCAGAAAGCGAGAGGGATGATTGTTAGTTTTGAAATCTCCGTACTCAGAGGCATTGTAACAAGTACGATTGAGTAAGATGGGATATTTTTTACTGGTATCCTTGGGTGTGTAGACTAGCAAGAACAAATGTACTCCGTCTCGCATGCGTACCCGATACTCGGCCTTGTTATAATGAGTACGCATGTAAAGTGAATCCTCATTTACACGTTGAGCGGTAAGTGTGGTCCACCCCAGAAGGGCAAGTCCGAACAGTACAATCCGATGCATGGTATAAGCTTGAATTTATCTTCTAAGCTAAGAAGATTAGGCGCGTGCGCCAAACAGAATACTCCCTACCCTTATCATGGTACTACCACAAGCGATGGCCGTTTTGTAATCATTGCTCATTCCCATGGATAGTATTTGAAAAGCCGGATAAGAAAATTGCCCTCCGGCGCGATCAAAAGCAGCTTTTAATTGGGTAAACTCTTGTGTGACCTGCTCGACATTGGCGGTAAAGCTGGCCATCCCCATCAAACCCCTGATACGAACATGCGGATATTGATCGGCCGCATTCAATACCGAAAAGAGTTCTTCGTAACTAAAGCCAAACTTGGTCTCTTCTTGGGCAATATGAACCTGTAACAGCACATCGATAATGCGGTGGCACTTTTGTGCTTGCTTATTGATCTCCTGAAGCAACGAGAGACTATCTACCCCTTGGACCAAATGACAAAAGGGAGCGATGTATTTGACCTTATTGCGTTGCAAATGCCCTATAAAATGCCAGCGAATGTCGGGGGGCAGAAGGGATTGCTTGTCTACCAGTTCTTGAACATAGTTTTCGGCAAAATCACGCTGACCTAACTGATACAATACATCGATATCGGCTATTGGCTTGGTCTTCGATACCGCCAGTAAGGTTATGCCTTGAGGATCTAACTCGGCTTTGAGTTGGTAATAGGCATTTGCATCTACGGGCATGATACAAACTTACTTTAAAATACCTCGGCTGATAACGATCCGTTGCACTTCGCTGGTTCCTTCGTAGATCTGGGTGATCTTGGCATCACGCATAAGTCTTTCTACATGGTACTCCTTAACATACCCGTAGCCACCATGTATCTGCACCGCCTCGGTACTAGCCCACATAGCGGTTTCGGAGGCAAATACTTTTGCCATGGAGGAACTAATGGTATAGTCCAACCCATTGTCCTTTTGCCAGGCCGCTTTAAGACATAGCAATCGGGCGGCATCCGCTCTAGTTGCCATATCGGCCAACTTAAAGGCAATGATCTGGTGATTCATGATCTCGGTACCAAAGGCCTTTCTGGTCTTGGCATAGCCGGTCGAAAACTCCAACGATCCACTGGCAATACCGAGTGCCTGAGCGGCGATACCGATACGACCACCGGCCAGGGTTTTCATGGCGAACGTAAATCCAAACCCATCGGCCCCAATCCTATTGGACTTTGGAACTCTAACATCGTTAAACATGACCGTATGCGTATCGCTGGCACGAATTCCCATCTTGTTCTCTTTGGCGGCTACCACCACACCGGGCCAATCCTTTTCTACGATCAGACAATTGATACCCTTAGGACCCTTGGCCGCATCGGTTTGAGCCATCACCAAATAGACCGAAGCCGTTCCCCCATTGGTGATCCAGTTCTTGGTTCCATTGAGTAAATAATGATCGCCCATATCTTCTGCTGTGGTGCGCTGTGAAGTAGCATCGCTACCCGCCTCTGGTTCGCTTAACATAAACGCCCCAATGTATAATTCACCATCCTTCTTTCCACGGGCTAACGGAGTAAGGTATTGTTGTTTTTGTTGCTCGGTACCGAACTCCTGCAAGCCGTAACACACCAAACTATTGTTGACACTCATACAGACGCTGCTGCTGGCATCTACCTTACTAATTTCTTCCATAGCCAACACATAGCTGACGGTATCGAGACCGGCGCCACCATAAGCAGGATCTACCATCATTCCCATAAATCCCAGCTCGGCCAGCTGCAAAATCTGTTCTTTTGGAAATTGTTGTTTTTCATCTCGCTCTATTACGCCGGGCAGACACTGCTGACGAGCAAAATCGCGGGCAGCCTGCTGGATCATCAACTGTTCTTCGGTAAACTGAAACTGCATACGTTCGAATTTAAAAGCAAACAAGTGTTAGTTTTGCAAAGATAAGGGGCCGGGCTGCACAAAGACACTGAATTTTAACGATTCAGGGCGCATAACACCTCCTTGGCAGAGGGCAAATTGACCTACCTTTGCCAAGAATTTTTGAGCCATGAAAAAGCTACACCTTGTATTACTGATATTGATCGCGGTCTGTATTGCGGTACTGATCAGTTTTACCAATACCACCAGCACCTACGATACGATCGTAACCGCTAAGGAAAAGCCGGGCAGGTTCGTACATCTTATGGCTAAGCTCGACAAATCGGCTCCGATCGAGTACGATGCGCTCAACAATCCCAATTACCTGAGTTTTACGGCCGTCGATTCACTGGGTGCCTCGGTAAAGGTGATCTATCATAGCGCCAAGCCCGATAATCTCGAAATGAGTGAGAAGATCGTGCTAAAAGGAAAATACAAAGAAGGGCATTTTGAGTGCGAAGAGATCCAAACCAAATGTCCCTCGAAATACAAAGAGGCAGAGGCCCAAGGCAAGTCTCATCCCGGCACCATTGCCGACCCTAGAATGAGCGAACCTACCAACTAAAACCAGTTCATGAGCTATACCGGAGAGCATCTTATCTACGGCCAGTTAGGAAATTTCTTTATTGTGCTTTCGCTGGTATCGGCCGCTGTGGCCAGTTTTGCGTTTGCGCGTGCTACCCAGCTTCAAGAAAAGTCAGAGCAAGGAACCCCTTGGCAACGGCTGGGACAATTGGCCTTTACCGCTCAATCCCTATCGGTATTTTTTATTTTTGGTCTACTGGTCTTTTTGCTCCAGCAGCACCTTTTTGAGTATCACTATGCCTGGAAACACAGTAGCCGTTCCCTTGAATTCAACTATTTGCTAGCCGCCATTTGGGAGGGCCAAGAAGGAAGTTTCTTGCTGTGGATGACCTGTCACAGCATCTTGGGACTATTACTGCTGCGCAAACAAACCGAATGGAAAGCTCCAGTAATGAGCGTATTGAGTTTGGCACAATTTGCCCTGACTACCATGATTTCGGGGCTTTACATTTTGGGATGGAAGATGGGTTCCAATCCCTTTATACTGCTAAGAGATAGTGGTGTTTTGGACAATGCCCCTGCCCTGCATCTTAATTTTGACCTTACGCAACCCTTGCGTCCCGATTATCTGAATAGCATCAAAGACGGAAACGATCTAAACCCACTATTGCAAAACTATTGGATGGTCATACATCCCCCGGTATTGTTTATGGGGTTTGCCTCTACCATTATTCCATTTGCCTATGCCATGGCCGGTCTATGGAAAAAAAATTACGGAGGATGGGCCACCGAGGCGCTTCCTTGGGCGCTTTTCTCTACCGCAGTATTAGGTGTCGGTATTATGATGGGAGGTATGTGGGCCTACGAGTCGCTAAGCTTTGGCGGCTACTGGGCCTGGGACCCGGTAGAGAATGCGTCGTTGGTGCCCTGGATGATTGGAGTAGCCGGTCTACACACGCTTCTCATCTATAGATCGACCCAGCATTCGCTAAGAGCCACCTACCTGTTCTTTGTATTGGGATTTCTTTTTATTCTATACTCCACTTTTCTAACCCGCAGCGGTATTCTTGGAGAAACCTCTGTACATGCTTTTACCGATCTGGGAATGAACTGGCAGCTACTGGCCTTTGTAGGCTTATTTACCATACCATCACTGGGCTGGTTCGCCTTACGTTACAAACAGATTCCCAGCCCCCAAAAAGAAGAGGAGATAAGCAGTCGTGAGTTCTGGATGTTTATTGGAGCACTGCTATTCTTTTTGTCGGCCCTGGTGATTATAGGACAGACATCGCTACCTGTTTTCAATAAAATGTTCGGCACCAACCTGGCCCCTCCCGAAGATGTGGAATTCTCCTATAACAGCATTCAGATCTATGTAGCGATCATCGTAGCGCTATTAACGGCGCTAACCCAGTACTTCAAATACAGACATACCGGCTCTTCTTTTTTTTGGAAAAAAATGTTGATGCCGCTGTTGTTTACCGTAGTACTATTTGCTCTTTTTGCTTGGCTGATCGGTATAGACTACCATCGTAAAGGACCCGTATTTGAGGCATCGATCTGGTTGGCGGTTTTACTGAGTTTGTACGCTCTTGTCGCAAATCTGATGTACATCTGGGTCGGTGCCAACGGAAAATTAAAACACGCCGGCGGCTCCATAGCGCATGTTGGATTTGCCATGGTACTGCTTGGAATTTTCATATCCTCGGCTAACAAAGAGATCATCTCTAATAACATCGACGGAATACCGGCCCCACTGGCAGCGGGAGAAAATCCTCGTGAGAATCTTACACTCATCAAAGACCTGCCGGTCAATATGGCTAACTATACGCTCACGTACGAGGGCGACTCGGCGCACCCTAAAAAGCAATTGTGGTATTATAAGATTCGGTTTAGCAACAAGACGAATACTGATTCCTTTTTGCTGATGCCAAACGCATTTGTCAACTATAAAGGAAACGAGGGTCTGATGGCCAACCCTGATGCCCGTCACTACTGGAGTCATGATATTTTTACCTATATCACTTCCATACCCAATCCCGAAAATGCGGCCGACACCAGCCGATTTGTACCGTATGTAAGAAAATCGGGAGACACCCTTTTTTATTCGAAGGGAACTTTGCTGTTACAACAATTAAAATTACGAGATAGTATTCCCGAAAGCCTATTTGGTAAAGATGGAAAGCTCTATGAACTTCCGGTAACTGTAAAAGCCGCCACCGGTACGGCCTACCAGTTAACGCTTAGGACCGCACAGGCCAAAGGACAATGGATAACACTTCCAGACACACTGACCTCAGAGGGTATGATCTTGCAATTACAACGTATCTTACCTGACGGTACGGTCGAATTGGGTATCAAAGAAAGCGATGCCCTTTTAAAATACGTTACTTTAAAGGCCTATAAATACCCGTTCATCAAAGTACTCTGGTACGGCGTTTGGATCACGGCGATCGGCTTACTCATTAGCATGGTTCGCAGGATACGGATGATGCGCAGGGCATAGTCATTGCTAGCATATGAAAGGTAGCTGCATAACATACCTGGTTAAAACGGGACTCTTATTTTTCCTGCTGCACTTTATAGAGCCTGTGCAGGCGCAGCATCCTACCACCCCTGTTGTTTCTACGGATAGTATTTTACCTATCCCTCCACTGTCTGAGCGGATGAAGCGCTGGGGCCCCCACGACACCATTCTTGTTCCGGCCATTTGGTATAAGAACGAAGTGGTCAGCTACCGAGAAGAAGAAATGGCATGGGTATCGAACCTTAGCCCAGAGCAGCTACAAAAATATATCACCGCCTGGAATCGGTTGCGCAATGCCGTATATGTAACCTATCCCTATGCCCGTGAGGCGGGATCGACCATCAATCAGATAAATCTGGAACTAGAGAACGTTTCATCCAAGAAAGATCGTCGCACCCTTATTAAAGCAAAAGAAAAAGAATTGCGCCAACAATTTACGGAGCCACTGACCAACTTATCGGTGTACCAAGGCAAGATCTTGATGAAACTGATCAACCGGCAAACGGGCAATAACTGCTATGATATACTCAAAGAGTTCAAAGGAAATATCAATGCCAGACTATACCAAACCATTGCGTTTTTCTTTGGAGGCAACCTCAAACAAGACTGGGATCTGGCCCAAAATAAAACTGACCGCGATATCGAGAACATTATTCGCGAAATAGATGGATCGTGGTATTACAACCCTTACCGCCGCTAAAAACAAGCTTATGCAAGTAGATATTTTGGCTTTTGGAGCCCACCCCGACGATATAGAATTGAGTTGTTCGGGCACCTTGATCAGCGAGATAAAGAAAGGAAAAAAAGTAGCCATAGTAGATCTTACCGAAGGAGAGCTAGGTACCAGAGGAACCGTTTCGAGTCGCTATGAAGAGGCAGCAGCCGCTGCCATGATAATGGGAGTCGTTAGCCGGGAGAATTTAAAGATGAAAGACGGTTTCTTTGAAAATAACGAAGATCACCAACGAAAAATAATTAGCGCCATTCGCAAATACAGGCCTTCGATCGTACTGGCCAATGCCCCGCAAGATCGTCATCCCGATCATGGCAGAGCCGCACAGCTGGTAGAACAAAGCTGTTTTTTAGCCGGTCTTTCAAAAATCATTACACAAGACGAAAATGGAATGCCCCAGCAACGCTGGAGACCCGCCTATGTGTTTCATTACATACAAGACCGCTATTTAGAACCGGATGTAGTGGTAGACATATCCGACTGCTTTGAACAAAAGATGCGATCGATCGAGGCGTATCGCTCCCAGTTTCATGATCCGAGTAATGCATCGGGTGAACCACAAACCTATATTTCCTCACCGGGTTTTCTGCAAGGAATTGTATCTCGCGCCAGTCTGATGGGTAAAAAGATCGGGGTGGCCTATGCCGAGGGGTTTCTATCTGTTAAGAAAATTGGAATTAACAGCTTTGATGCGCTAATTCAAAATGAAACGTAAGCCATAACCGTTCATTAGCTTATCTTCACTACAGACTAACCCTACATTTCATGTCGCTACCCAAATTTATGGGCACAGCATCGCTGCCCTCCAAAGACCAACTGATACAGGCCTCTTCGACCTTTCATGCAGAACTAAAAAAACGTATCAACGCCTATTTCGAAAAAACGCAATCGAAAAGCACCGGCAATTGGAAACTTTACAGCAAGGCCCTTATACTGTTGGCCGGTTATGCGGCGCTGTACGTACACCTTGTTTTTTTTACCCCACAAACAATATGGGCCATTGCCGAGTGTCTGCTCTTGGGCATACTTACGGCGGCAGTTGGCTTTAATATTATGCACGATGGCATACATGGATCGTTTAGCAGCCGTCAATGGATCAATAAACTAGCAGGTCTTACCTTGAATATGCTTGGCGCCAATAATTTTATGTGGAAGACCAAGCACAATATCATTCATCACACCTATACCAACATCGACGGGGTCGACGATGATATCGAGGCGCGTCCTTTACTACGGCTGTGCCCCTCGCAAACACATTACGGCATTCACCGTTTTCAGCATTGGTATTTCTGGGCAGCTTACTCGCTACTCTACTTGTGGTGGATCTTCTTTACGGACTATCGCAAATACTTTACCCGTCGGATTGGTGGAGTGACACTCAAGCCAATGACCCTGCGCGATCATATTAGCTTTTGGGGATTCAAGCTATTGCATTTGTTCTTGTTTATTGTATGGCCTATCTATCTATTAGGGATCAGCCATTGGATCTGGGGATTTTTAGTATTTAGTCTCTTTACCGGTTTTGTACTGAGCATTGTGTTTCAATTGGCCCATACCGTAGAAGGCACCTCATTTATTGATGCCGATAAAAACAAGTTACCCATTGACGATGAATGGGCCGTACACCAGCTAAAGACGACAGCTAACTTTGCCACGCACAATCGATTTCTGTCTTGGTGGCTGGGGGGCTTGAACTTTCAGATCGAACATCATCTCTTTCCTCGTGTATCGCATGTGCACTACCCTGCAATCAGCAAGATCATTCGACAGACCTGTCAGGAATTCAATATTCCCTATTTGGAATATCCTCGGGTTCGCTTGGCGCTTGCCTCGCATGTGTCGCATCTGCGAGAACTTAGCCGTCCGACTTCTGCGTAGACTTTGTAACTTGCTCAACGGCAACAACCGCCGATGGCTATATGCACAACTCGTTCGACAATTTTTCGATCACCCTTATCAATACAAAGAAAAAGCAGTATGAGCTGCTTAGCGGGTGGATCGTTATTCTCCAAGAGGCGACCTTGGTTTACCTGGCACTTTCGCTACCGTTGAACAAAAAAATATCGCTGCTACTGCTAGGGCTTTTCTTACCATTGCTCGATTTATCTATTCGCTACTGGCGCGCAAAAAAAAGCAAGACCCTTTCTTTGTCTCTTACACCCTTTTATACCTTTTCTTGCATTGCTTGGCTATATGGCGGATTCTATAAGGCCGGTGCTCTGGTAGTGGTGCTATATTTTCTTTACAGATTCTCCTTAC
>JBJTWT010000047.1:0-13587 GCA_046081865.1 Sphingomonadales bacterium | reverse complement strand
CAATAACTTATAAAATCCCTATCCTGTTCCGTTAACATGGCCTGTAAAGTTAGGTCAACCTTCACGATGATCTAAAAGAAAAACCCCGGCAGGAGCGGGGTTGAGAGGTCCCGAGCGGATTCGAACCGCTGTAGGAGCTTTTGCAGAGCTCTGCCTAGCCACTCGGCCACAGGACCTAATAAGAACGCTGCGAAAATAAGCACTATTTTTGACATCCATGAAGCCTATAGCACCTTCAGAACTGATCATCAATTCGCGTGGGGCGGTCTACCATTTAGACCTTCGGCCCGAAGAATTGGCCCCCACCGTTATCACCGTTGGCGATCCTGCACGGGTGGCGGCCGTGAGCAAATACTTTGACGATCTTGAACACAAAGGAGAACACCGCGAATTTATTACCCATACTGGTCGCATTGGTAAAAAAAGAATAACGGTACTCTCTTCAGGCATCGGACCCGATAACATCGATATCGTCATGAATGAGTTGGATGCCCTGGTCAATGTAGATATTGCTACCCGACTTCCAAAAAAAGACATCAGCTCCTTACAGATTATCCGACTTGGAACAACCGGATCTCTACAAAAAGATATTCCCATCGACTCGTTGGTGGCTTCTACGCACGGACTGGGAATCGATAATTTATTACACTACTACCAACTGGAGCCCACGGCCGATGAAGCTACTTTACTAAATGCCTTTACCGTGCAAACGCAGTTTCATCATTTGTCCGGATCGCCTTACATCAGCAGTGCCGCGCCCTCGTTATTAGCCCACTTTGTTCCTGCGTTGCATCATGGAATTACCATTACGGCCCCCGGCTTTTACGGACCCCAGGGCCGCGTGGTGCGCTTGGGTCTTAAACATCCTACCTTCATCGATAACCTTACTCATTTTGCATACGGTACTCATCGAATATCCAATATGGAGATGGAGACAGCAGCCATCTATGGACTGGGCCGTTTACTGGGGCATCACTGCTTAGCGTTGAATGCCGTGGTGGCCAATCGGGTCTCACAAACTTTTTCTACCAATGTAAATGCCGCGGTCGAAAAACTGATTCAACGCTTTCTGCAAACTTTTGCCGATGCCCTATGAGAGCGCTTCGATTTCACAAATATCAAGGAACCGGCAACGACTTTTTAATTGCCGATAACAGAGAGGGTGACTATTCGCCTCTAACAACCGAACAGATCGAGCGGCTATGTGATCGCCGTTTTGGAATAGGAGCCGATGGGCTGATGCTATTGGAAAATAAGGAGGGGGCAGACTTTTTAATGCGCTACTTTAATGCGGATGGTCGGCCCGGGAGCTTTTGCGGAAATGGCGCCCGTTGTATTACCCGATTTGCCCACTTGGCTGGCATACAAAAAGACGAATACGTTTTCTATGCCGCAGACGGTAGGCACTGCTCTCGCTTGCTATCCAATGGGTCTATTTCGCTGTTAATGCAAGACACAAAAGAGCCTCAAGCACATAACAGCGGTTTTTTTTTAGATACCGGATCGCCCCATTTGGTGATGGAAATAAAAGACCTCGACAACACCGATGTTGTTTCTTTGGGACGATCCCTACGAAACAGCGAACGCTACCACCCCCATGGGGTGAACGTGAATTTTATTCAACGTACTCCCGACCCCTTTTACTTTCGAATGAGAACCTATGAGAGGGGCGTAGAGGACGAAACGTATTCTTGCGGTACCGGCGCTGTTGCCGCTGCACTGACATGCGCTACCCCACCCATCGTCTCTCAACAAATGACGATACAAACAAAAGGGGGCGAGCTGGAAGTTCGCTTTACAAAAAAAGTAAACGGTTTTGGCGATATTTGGTTGAGTGGCCCCGCTAAATGGGTATTTGAGACCCGCTTGGACCCGCAACATTTTTTTTCATGAGCCAATTTACCATACGAGTCTATGGCATACTGCAAGACCCTGCCCTTGGCATCTTGGTGAGTGATGAATGGATCAGACAAGATCGATTTACGAAGTTTCCGGGCGGAGGACTAGAATTTGGTGAAGGAACTAGGGATTGTCTAAAGCGAGAATTTTTAGAGGAGATGAACTTATCTGTCTCTGTAGAGGAACATATCTACACCACCGATTACTTTCAAATTTCTGCCTTTAATCCGGCCCACCAGATCCTCTCTATCTATTATGCCGTTCGGGCTCTCGAACCGATCGGCATTACGTTAAAGACAAAAGCTTTTGATTTTGATGAAAGAGAAGTGGCCCTCTACCACCAACATCAGCAGATCGAATCCTTTCGTTTTATTCACTGGAGCGATTTTGGCCCTGAAGTGATGAGTCTGCCCATCGACAAGATGGTAGCCGCGCAACTGCAAGAACGTAAGTCAATCAGCTAAGCATGGCTTCCTCTTTCATAGAGGCAGCTAGTTCAGCACCCAAATAATTTTCGATCAGTGCATGTACCCCATAAATGACCGGAGTCAATAATAGGGCCACACAGAATTTATAGCAGTAATTCACGATCCCTACGGCCAAAAACAAACTGAACGGCCATTCAAAATCCCCTGGCTGAGCGTTGACCCTGGTGCCAATATAAAAGGCAATGAACAATACTACGAAGCTGTCTAAAAACTGAGAGACAAGGGTCGAACCGGTAGCCCTTAACCAGATATATTTTTCGCCGGTAAATTTTTTGATGCGATGAAAGACCAATACATCAACCAACTGCCCGAGTAAAAAAGCCGTCAGTGAACCGATTATGATAAAGCCCCCTTGACCGAGCACACTGGCATAAGCCAGTTGCATATCCGTAACCCCACTTCCTTGTTTGCTGGTTACAAAAAAGGCAGCGGGATGCAGGCGAATGGCTCCCATAAAAACAATAAAGGCAAAAGCGATCAACCCGGCAGTAAGCCAAGACAAGAAACGTACTCCCCGGGTGCCATAGTACTCGTTGATCAGATCTGTCATGATGAATACCACCGGCCAAAGAAGTACGCCGGCGGTAAGATTAAAAGAGAGTTCATTACCCATGATACGAAACGAGAGAGGATCACCCCCCAGGGTTTGCTCGAGCGAGAAGATCTTGACCCCGATGATCTCAGCAATAAGTGCATTGGCTATAAAGAAACCACCCAAGATCAAAAACAAGCGATTTGCCTTATTGGCGATAATAGATTGAATCATACGGAGGGTTTTACTTATCCATGAAAATAGCATTATTTTGTTGCTCAAATCATCCCCATGCAAAATGCACTACTCAAAAAAGCCCTTCCGCATATAGCAGCCCTACTTTTCTTTTTGGTGGTCGCCGCTCTTTTTTGCTTACCGGCGCTTCAGGGTAACGAATTAGACCAGCATGATAATGTGAGCTGGAAAGGAATGGCCCAAAACTCCTTTGAGTACAAAGCAGCGAAAGGTCATTTTCCGCTATGGAACACCCACCTCTTTAGCGGGATGCCTAACTACCAGGTGGCCATGGAGGGAAAATCGATATTACCCAATCTTACAGAGATCTTTATGCTTGGGCTGCCAAAACCCATGAACTTCTTCTTTTTGGCATGCGTTTGCTTTTATGTGTTGGCCCTCAGTATGGGTGCAGCTCCCTTGGTGGCTACCCTGGTGGCGACCGGTTATGCGTTCTCTACCTACAACCCTGTTATTATTGCGGCCGGGCACGATACACAAATGATAGCTACGGCCTTTTTACCGCTATTGCTGGCCGGACTACTGCTTACCTATCACCGAAAATATTGGCTGGGGATGAGTTGCTCTACGCTGGGAGCTTATTTAGTGATCGGGGCAAACCACTTGCAGATAAGTTATTACTTTTTTTTGGTCGCCCTGTTGATCTCTGTTGCCTACGCCGTTGTTTGGATTCGAGAGAAGGAATGGAAACACCTCCTCTTATCGATTGCCATTAGCTTGAGCGCTGCATTGATCGCCATTGGGGCAAACGCCCTTATCTTATTGACCAGCTCGGAGTATAGCCGCTATACCATGCGGGGCGGCAAAGACCTCTCGATAGATGAAAGTGGCAAAGTGGCATTGACCAAAACTAAAGGGTTAGACACCTCGTATGCATTCGAGTACTCATTAGCGCCCAAGGAGAGCTTTACATTACTATTACCTAATGCCTTCGGCGGAGGGCATAGTCGTCGCTTCGAAGAAGGTTCTCAGGTAGCCCAATCATTGATGGAAAAAGGAATTGATGAAGGCAACGCAGAGCAACTGGCCCAAGGACTTCCTCAATATTGGGGTGGACTACCCTATACAGCGGGACCTGCCTACCTTGGTGTTATCACTTTTATACTCGCCCTATTGGGATTATTCTTTGCAAAAGGACCTTTACGCTGGGGGCTATTGGCAGCTACCCTACTGGGGCTTTTTATCTCGTGGGGTAAAAATTTCGCTTTCTTTAATTTACTTCTTTTTGAGTACCTCCCTCTATTCAACAAATTCAGAGCACCCTCTATGGCGCAGGTTATTCCACAACTGAGCTTATCGGTAGCTGCCGCACTGGGGCTGTCTCAACTTACCAGTGGCCAATGGACAGTAGCTGACCTTATCTCTAAGAAAGTACTGGTGCCGCTGGGAGGATTATTTGGATTATTGCTAATGGCCTGGCTATTGCAAAGCTACACGGCTCCGCTAGATGCACAGGTATTGGCGGGCTATACCGACAAGAACGGATCTGATGAGTTTGCCCGGCTCATCATTGCCGGTATGAAACAAGAGCGAGAAGCCATGTTTGGTGCCGCTGTACTAAGAGCCCTATTGCTCACGCTGATCTTATTAGGCATCTTGTGGGCTTTCCTTAAGAATTACATTAGTAAATTTTGGGCATTGGCATTGTTGATCGTAGTGTCCACTACAGAGCTGGCCCTCACGAGTAAAGATTATTTACCGAACGAAAGTTATGTATCGGCCGATGAGTATCAACAGAAAAACTTTGAGCCCACTGCCATCGATCAGGAGATCTTAAAAGACCAAGCCCCACACTATCGAGTCTTGAACCTTAGTACCAGCACCTTTAATGATGCCATCACCTCTTATCACCACCGCTCAGTGGGTGGCTATCATGCCGCTAAGTTGAGGATCTACCAAGATCTGATCGAAAAGTACTTTACAGCGGGGGTAAATCCCTCTGTTCTCAATATGCTCAATACCCGATATGTGATAGTGAGTGACCCCTCCACCAATCAACCCTCTTTGGTCAGTAATCGCGACTCGGCCTATGGTAGTTGCTGGCTGGTCGATCGCCTGGTGCTTACCAATGACCGGGCGGCCAGCTTACAGGCATTGGGCGAGAACGATCTTCGCTACACTGCCATAACCGAAAAAAATTCGGGTCTTACGACCACCACATTCGAAAGGGATAGCAGTGCTTCGATTACGCTCACACGCTACGATAACGATACCCTTGCCTATGAGACGAACGGAAGCAAAACACGCTTTGCCGTTTTTAGTGAGATCTACTACCCCAAGGGATGGAACGCCTATCTGGATGGTAAGAAAACCGACTATCTAAATGTGAACTATGTTCTAAGAGGTCTTTTAGTGCCGCCCGGCAATCACCGCATTGAATTTATTTTTGAACCAGAATCAGTCAAGACGGGTACAAACCTAATGTATTGGGGATCCATTCTAATTAGCTTGGTGGTACTCGGTGGATTTGTAATGGCCTATAACGCTAGAAAGCCAGATTCGAGTAAACCATAACGCGTGGCAAAAAAGATACTGGTTGTAGCTCCGTATAGTTTTTTACCTTATCGCTCGGGCGGGCAAAAATATATTGCCCAATTTTTAGAGGTCTTGGGACAGCAGGCCAGGGTTACTGTGGTCAGTACCGCTCAAGACGCGGGCTACACCCCTTCGGCTCACTACCGACTACTGCCGGTGCTCCCCTACTCTTTTTTTCGGTATGCGGACTATACTCTCAAGACTACGCTGATCGATCTGATAGAGCGTAATCATTATGACTGGATCATATGGGAACATCCCTACTACGGATGGTTGGCTAACATCATCAAAGAAAAAACCGGTATCAAGACCCTTATTCATACTCACAACATTGAGCACTTGCGCTTTCGTTCGTTAAAAAAGATCTGGTGGCCTTTACTAGAACCCTACGAACGAAACACCTTTAAACGAGCGGACAAGATTGCCTTTATAACTGAGCAAGACAAACAATTTGCCATCGAGAACTGGAAGATCGATCCAAACAGCTGTCTAGACATTCCGTATGGCATTATGCAAGAACATTTTCCGACAGATAAAGCGGTCTGCAGACTTTCGCTTATTGATAAACACCCACTATCCAAAGAAAAAACCATTCTGCTTTTTAACGGAGCACTCGATTATGCCCCCAATTACAATGCGCTACACCGCCTGTTAAAAGAGCTAATGCCCCGCCTGCAAAAAGAAAACCCAGATCAATACATTTTACTTGTTTGTGGAAAGGGACTCCCCAAAAGAGACAAGAACTTAATCGCCTACCGTCACCTGGGCGTACAGTATGCCGGTTTTGTAGATGATATTGAAACCTACTTTAAGGGTGCCGATATTTTTTTAAACCCCGTACTAGAGGGAGGAGGCATAAAAACAAAGATGATCGAATCGATCGCCTTTGGTACACCCGTGGCAGCAATGCAAAAAGCCGCTACGGGGCTTTCTTTAGAGTTGACTGGCCGCCTGCTAACCTGCACACCTGACCAAAATTGGGATGCCTTTTTCAAAGCGGTACAAGACCTGCGCAACGCATTAACTGATGGGCCCCTGCAAACGCCCGAGGCCTTTTACGAACACTATAACTGGAAAAACATAATAGAAAGACTGCTAAACCAATTACCTGATTAGTTTACCGGTAAGGGAGTATACCAACCATTTAATAAGATAGCGTAGATATTCCTTACTAAGATAGAGCAGCGAAAAGATAAAATAGTTAAGCCCCTTACCCTTGCGATTGGCCATAATTTGCAACTCGTGTCTTATCATGATCTTTCTAAGTGATAGCTGACGGGTAAAGGCGGTGCTGGCACCGGCCATGTGGATGATGGTAGTCTCCCCAAAAAAGAAAATCTTGTAGCCAAGCTGTTTGACTTGCTCGCACCAGAGCACATCTTCTCCGTACATAAAAAATCGATCGTCCAACTTATGACCAGGCAATAATTGAGCCACGGCAGCCGGCATAAGAAAGAAAGCTCCATTGACCCAATCGGTCTCACAAGTAGTATCGTTTTTATAAAATTGTCCCTGCATCAAGTGAGAACGTTTCTGGTAAGGCATCAGATAAAGCAGCCATCGAAAAAGATCGAGTAATTCCCACCGGATACTTCTAAAGCGACGAGCCACGTGTTGAATTTTTCCATCGGGGTAGATTTGCCGACAACCTACTACACCGGCCATCGGTTGCGATAAGATAAATCGATACGCCTTGGCAATGCTGTCCTCTATCAACAAGGTGTCGCTATTGAGTAAGAGATAATGAGTACCCCTGGCGGCAGCGATGCCAAGATTATTTCCAGCCGCAAAGCCCCCATTGACAGGACTCTTGATCAACGTAAGTTGAGGAAACTCCACTAAAAATCGATCGGCATCGCACTCGGTAGAAGCGTTGTCTACCAAAACGATCTCAATTGGCACCGACTTTGTATAGGCATACACCGACCGAATACAAGCGACCGTAAGGTCGAACGTGTTATAATTTATGATGATAACAGAGACCATTACCAAAGACTAAAGGGATTTTTAATGATACCCATTCGTATACAAAGCTGGTAGAGTCTTGGCGCAAATTTGGCCAGGGCCACTTTGAGTGCATTGAGTGTGGTAAAGAGATATACATCTCCCAGATACTGCTCATGTTTTTTATAAAAAAAAGCGGCCGCCTCCAAATACTTGGCTCGGTCAGCCCCATGCACCATAGAGTGAGCCAGAACGCGGTAATGATAGGCCGCTTGGGGCAAATAGCGAAAACGAATACCCTCAAAAGCAATTCGTAACCAAAAGTCCCAATCAGACCACATCATAATAGAGCGATCTTCTTCGAAACCCCCGATGGCCTCCCAACAAGATCTGCGAAAGACAGCGCAAGCATCGATATAATTAGATAACATGAGTCGCTGTAAATTAAAAGATCCCACGCTGGCATAGCTAGATTTATCACCAAAAAGGATCGCATCACCATATACCACCCCCACCCTCGGATCTTGTAAAAAAATAGGCAAGGCCTTTTGCACAAAGCCGTCACATAACTTATTATCACAATCAAGTGGTAGAATAAACTCACCAAGGGCCTTTTTGATGCCAGTGTTTCGGGCCGCCCCCAGACCCTGGTTGGTTTGTGTGATGATCATTATGCCTTGCTGCGATAGAGCCGCCAGCTTTTCCTTAGTAAAAGAGTCCGTAGAACCATCGTCTACAATAATATGCTCGTAAGAGATCCCTGCTAGTGAAGAACGAACACTCTGGGTCATTTCGTCTAGATAAATGCCATGGTTATAGCAGGCCGTTATGACAGAAAGTTGCACAGACATAAAATCAGACAAAAGATTTATTGATGGCAAAGGTAGTCTCTGATCGCTCCTCGATGGCAAACCCATGCGCAGAAAGTAAGCGTTGTATGAGTTGTCGATCGGCCATTGAATCGTGAATTTCTACCAACACCAGACGAGTACGCCTTAGGTAGGACAAGTCTGCCTGCTCAGAAAAAACATCGGCTTCGCTTCCCTCAATGTCGATCTTGAGAATATCGATTTGCTCCCAACCGGTGCGTACCAGTATATCGCCTACTGAAACACTACTGACCCCGGTAGATGACTGAGATGGCGCGACCATAAAAGACCAGTCTTTTTTATCACCACCCTGTCGGTTTATGCTAACAGCAATTCCGGAACGCGATAACAAAGCGGCATGAAGCGCAGAGGCAGAAGAGGTAAACTTACACGCGGCAAGATTTTGCTGCAGTACGTTGTAGTTGTCAAGATCTGGCTCAATGGCCAAAAGTAGGGCCTTTGGAAAAGCCGATAAAAAGTACAGGGAAGTATACCCCACATTGGCCCCTGCATCGATAATACGAATGGGTTGATCTTGCAACTTTCTGTCACGCATCCACGCTACCGCAAATCCGTACTCGTGGTAAAGAATAATCTGTCGAAGCACTTCCAGATCACTGTGTGGAAAATATCGAGCACGAATTTGACTGGCCTTGCCATAATCAAAAAAAACAGCATCGCCTCCATAGTGCAAGGCCCGAATAAGTCCCTTTCTGCGCAGGCTACGCAAGACCCAAAAACTACTTAAGGGATAGCCGATAAGTTTCCTGTACACCCCTCTTGCCTTACGATATAGCGATAATATCATGGTTTTTTGGCTACTGCCACATAGTTTATAGTACTGATGGGATTGTGATCGATAACTTCCAGTAGCCCAAAGATCAAATTAAATAAAATGTAAAAGCGAAGCTTACTAAATAAAAAACGAATGGGCCATATCTTACTTTGACATAGGGAGTGAATGAGGGCCTGACCGGCCAGAGCCCAAGACCCTCCGTTCTCCTCTATGGACTGCATCAAAAAAAAGGTTGATCCGAGTAACTGCTCAAAGCCGTGGCGTGTAAACCGAAAAAAATCAAATGGCTCTTCGTGCAAAGGCCAATAAAAAGGTCCTGACAAGATAAGATGTCCTCCGGGTCTGAGAAGACGAAAGGCCTCAGATAACAATTTTTGATGATCGAAAACATGCTCGATGGTCTGGGTACAAAGCACGGTATCGAAACTACTGTCGGGCAAGGGGATTACCGTGGCGGGACATATAATATCGACTTTTTGCAAATGAGACTGCTCTATATCTACCCCTACGTAACGCGTGACGCTAGAGGGGAAAAGTGAGGCATAAGGCTTATTACCGCAGCCAATATCTAGCACGTCTCCTTGGCCATATTGAGCAATGGCCCGCTTTAGCGATTTGATAAAAGGGGCATAATGTAAAAAATCACGACTGCGCCAAGTGATCGCCGCTGCCGTAATTCGCTGATGGGTGGCTGTAGGGTTCAAGCGTTAGGTTGTAACAGTAAAGGTAAGACATCACCCTATTCGGCCAGACCCAAAAATAGATCTAATGACTCTTGCATAACAGGCTGCCAGCGGTATTGAACATTGGATGTAAAATAATGCGACAGGTCATACCCCACCGGTTTGTCGATTCCCTGCAGCACTTCAAGCAAGTGATCTAATCCTAACTGATTGGCGCTGTTGAACGCCTCTAAAAATTCTTCGGTTAAATCGATCGCAGAGAACCAGGCCGCAAACACAAACGGAAGCCCGGTAAATTGTTTCCAGGCACTACCCAAATCGTAACAGTAAGCAAACCGATCTCGGCTCTGCAAAGCCCTATCGCCAATGATCAGACCGGCGCGATCGCCCGCTATTTGCTCGATATATTCATCTCCACTGGTGCTTACTACCTGCACTTCCTTTTTAAAATGATGGCGTAATAATATGCGAAGCAACGCAACCGATGTGCGGCTTTGATAATCCAGTAAAACCGTACGTATGGCTGCGAGGGGCACTTCACTGAATAAGCATACCGATGCGATCTCGCCATGGGTGGCAATACAATGCATGCCTACCCGCTGCAGTGAGGGCATTTGCTTTTTTAGTGCTACCGGTACGAGTCCCAGATCGATCTGACCACTTTTAAGTTGAGTGGCAATATTGGCAGGATAGTCTAGTGACAAGCTGATGCGTTCGCGTATGGGCAACCGCTCTAGCCCATAAAGCAATGGTCTCGTGTTGAGATAGTTAACGATTCCAATCCGTATCTTATCCAATTGAACTAAATTTGTGGGTACAAAGGTACTGTATCAGCATCCCATAAACGAATAGATTTAATGGAACTAAGCACCCTTACCGCACTATCCGCCATTGATGGCAGATACCGACAACAAGTACAGCAATTAGATGAGTACTTTTCTGAATTCGCGCTCATAAAGTACAGGATCGTGGTAGAGGTGCAATATCTTTTTGGGTTAGATAAAAAAAAGGTCATCAAATTAGGTGCTGTTGCCACCAAACATTTAAAGAAACTTTGCGACACGTTTTCTATCGAGCAGGCCTTAAGCATTAAAGAGATCGAAAAGACCACCAACCATGACGTAAAGGCCGTAGAGTATTTTCTAAAAAAAGAACTCGACAACTGCGGCGCCTCTGCTCTTCGGGAATGGGTCCATTTTGGACTCACTTCGCAAGACATCAACAACACGGCTGTGCCACTGGCCTGGAAACATGCCATGGAAAACGAGTACTTACCCGCCTTGTTGAACCTGAATACCGAATTAAAGATGTTGGCGCAGCAATACCAGGATATTCCCATGCTGGCCCGTACCCATGGCCAGCCGGCCAGCCCCACTAAACTTGGCAAGGAGATCATGGTTTTCGTTGAGCGTATTCAAAATCAGATCGAGCAACTTATAGGCGTTCCCTTTACGGCAAAATTTGGAGGGGCTACCGGAAATTTCAATGCGCACCACGCGGCGTTCCCGCATATTAACTGGATTCGCTTTGCCAATGAGTTGATAGCTTCTTTGGGGTTAACCCGTCAGCAACATACCACTCAGATAGAACATTACGATCAACTGGCGGCTCAGTTCGATGCCATACGCAGGATCAACACTATCCTGATCGATTTTTCGAGAGACCTGTGGACCTATATCTCACTGGAATATTTTTTGCAAAAAACAAAAAAAGGCGAAGTGGGCTCCTCTGCCATGCCCCACAAGGTCAATCCTATAGATTTTGAAAATGCCGAGGGCAACTTGGGATTGGCCAATGCGCTCTTTGAACATTTATCCGCTAAACTTCCTATATCACGGTTGCAGCGAGACTTGACCGACTCTACTGTTTTGCGCAATATCGGAGTACCGGTGGCTCACACTATGATTGCGCTGCGCTCATTAGAAAAAGGAATTGGCAAATTGGTGCTGAACGATGCCAAGATCTACGATGATCTGGATCAAAATTGGGCTGTGGTAGCCGAGGCCATACAGACCATCTTACGTCGAGAGAATTATCCGGCACCCTATGAAGCACTTAAGAATTTGACCCGTGGCCAGCAGCGAATTACAAAGCAAGTACTCCATAAATTCATAGATGGTCTTACGGTAAAGAGCTCGGTAAAGAAGGAATTAAAAAGTATTAGTCCCCACAACTATACAGGCATACAGGCACCGATACAATAGGGGCGCTGACACCCGCTATCATCCCCAAACTATTTTTGAATTTCGCTACTAAAGTGAAAATGAATATCGGGATTGTTGCTGATCTCGGTATGGAGAAACCATTCGCTTTGAGCCAAATAAACCGGGTGGCCATCTTTATCTTCGGCAGCATTGGCTTGCTTAAATCGCAAAAACTCTATTAGCTTAACCTGATCGGCAGCCGTTAGCCAGCAAGCTTTATAAAAAGGCATGGCATTAAATACCACCGAGGCACCGTATTCATGCAATAACCGGTATTGGATGACCTCAAATTGAAGTTCGCCCACACAGCCGATGATCTTTTTGTTGCCCCCGAATTGGGTAAAGAGCTGCGCTACCCCCTCGTCCGTTAACTGCAGCAACCCCTTCTCGAGCTGTTTGGTCTTTAGCGGGTCTTTGTTGACCACTTCCTTAAATATCTCCGGAGAAAAAGAAGGAATCCCCGTAAAATAAAAATCATCCCCCTCGGTAAGCGTATCTCCGATCTTAAAGTTGCCTGTGTCGAAAAGCCCTACCACATCGCCGGCATAGGCATCTTCGATAATACTCTTATCTCTGGCCAAAAATGAGTAGGGATTGCTAAAACGCACCTCCTTATCTAGGCGAACATGGTGGTAGTATTTGTTACGCTCGAACTTTCCGGCACATACTCTAAAAAAAGCAATTCGGTCGCGGTGCTTGGGATCGAGATTAGCATGGATCTTAAAAACGAAACCACTCATCTTATCCTCTTGAACATCCACAGGACGAGTTGTTGCTACCCGACTGCGGGGCGTCGGCGCAATTCGAATAAACGTATCGAGCATCTCTTTGACACCAAAATTGTTGATGGCACTTCCAAAAAATACAGGCGCCACCTTGGCTTGCAAGTACTCTTCGGTATCGAGCGCCCCGTATACCCCTTCTACCAATTCGGCATCCTCGCGAAGTTGCTGTGCGTCTTTTTCGCCCAGCTTTTGCTCAAGAATCGGATCGCTTAGCGAAGCGATTTGCAAGGTGTCTTCGTCCGCTCTGGTGCCGGCCCTAAAAAGCAGCAAACTATGGTCCGCCATATTGTAAACCCCCTTAAAGTCTTTACCACTGTTAATGGGCCATGTCATCGGGTGCAATCGGATCGCTAGCTCCTTTTCGATCTCTTCTAACAGATAAAATCTGTTTTTGCCATCGCGATCCATCTTGTTGATAAAAACAATGACCGGCGTGTCGCGCATACGACAGACCTCCATAAGACGGCGCGTTTGCTCCTCGACCCCATTTACGCTGTCTACCACCAGAATTACGCTATCGACTGCCGTTAGGGTACGGTAGGTATCTTCCGCAAAATCTTTGTGACCCGGCGTATCGAGCAAATTGATCAGAATACC
>JBJTWT010000046.1:0-25210 GCA_046081865.1 Sphingomonadales bacterium | reverse complement strand
CACTCCCATATTGGCGGCTATGATGGCACGCTCGATAGGTTGTGCCATATTTTTTTCCCAGGGCTGAATGCTAAGTGTGCGGGCATCCATTACACTGATGTTGGCTACTTGATTGATAGGAACCGGAGCCCCGTAATAATCTACCATCAAACCGTCGAACATTTGGGGGTTGGCCTTTCCGGCTCTGATCTTGACCAATTCTGCCTCGAGGTGACCGATGGCCTTTTTCATTTGCTCTTGAGCACCGGCGCTTATGGATTGTATATCTTCTACCATTGTACAAAACTAAGAAAGTTTACCCACCAATTTTCGACACCCCATCTGATTTTAAAAAAAGGATGCACATTTGTAAAAATGAAAAACATGACCGCTTCTACTGCCGAACTTCGCTCCATTGCCACACAATTACGCAGGGACATTGTTCGTATGGTACATGCCGTAAATAGCGGACATCCCGGTGGATCGCTGGGCTGTGCCGATTATTTTGCCGCGTTGTATTTCAGGGTCATGAAACACCAACCTTCTTTCGATATGAACGCTACGGACGAAGATGTATTTGTCTTATCGAACGGACACATCTCTCCTATCTTTTATTCCACGTTGGCCAGAGCCGGCTATTTTGATAAAACGGAGTTGGCTACTTTTCGAAAGATCAATTCCCGATTGCAAGGGCATCCGGCCACCCACGAACATTTGCCGGGTATACGGATCGCATCGGGATCGCTCGGTCAGGGACTGAGCGTAGCGGCCGGTGCCGCTCTTAGCAAAAAACTCAATGGTAAAAAAGACCTGGTCTTCTCCTTGCATGGTGATGGTGAGCTCAATGAAGGACAGATCTGGGAGGCCGTGTTGTTTGCGGCCCATCATAAAATAGATAACCTGATCGCCACCATCGATTGGAATGGACAACAAATTGACGGACCTACCGATAAAGTGATGTCATTGGGCGATCTGGCCGCCAAGTTCAGCGCGTTCAACTGGACCGTGCTACAGATGAATGGAAATGACATGGACGATACAGTGGCCACTCTCGAAAAAGCCAGATCGATGACCGGACAAGGAAAACCGATCGTGATCTTGATGAAGACCGCTATGGGCAAAGGGGTTGACTTTATGGAGGGCACTCATGAATGGCATGGCATTGCGCCCAACGACGAACAACTTGCCAAAGCATTGGCTCAACTTCCGGAAACACTCGGAGATTATTGAGTGGCTGCTGCTCTACTCGGTTCGGAGTTGAAAAGGAGTTCGAGAGGCCTGATAGGCCGGAAGCCATGAAGCCAAGGTGGCGATCAACACCACGGTGAGGCCTACCAATACAAAATCACCAGCTCGCATCGCAACAGGATAATAGTCGATCAGAAAACTTCCTCCTTGTAAAGGAATAAGATGATAGTGAATCTGCAAATAGCCCAAGGTGGCGGCTAGTAGCATCCCGGCCCCTGCACCCACGGCGGCCAACAACAGCCCCTCCGATAAAAAAATTCGCAAAATTCCGCTTCGGTCCGTACCGAGCGCTTGCAGTACGCTGATATCCTTTTGTTTTTCGAGCACCAGCATCGACAATGCCCCTATCATGGTAAAGGCAGCCACCACCAAGATCAGCGAGAGCACGGCATATACGATCCATCGCTCCGTACGCATAACGGCATAAAGACTTTGATTTTGTTGATAGCGATCTTGCACTACCCACGGTGTTCCCGCTATCCGTTGCAACGAAGCGCGTAACGTTTTTTCATTGGCATTGGCAGATACCTCGATCTCCACGGCACTACAATCAGCGGCAGCAAGACCCATCGAAGCTTGCATAAAACCAATGGGAACGATCGCATAGTGGTTATCAAAATCCTGCTGGATCATAAAGGCGCCGGCGGTCTGTAGCGAACCGACCCTTATATCGCGAGTCCAATCGAGCTGAAGCGAGTTGGTCTTTTGCGGCAGATACACCGTGAGCGGAACTACATTTCTATCTGCATAGACGCCCAACGCCTCGGCCACACCGGCTCCCAATACCACCTGGGGTTGATCGTCAGTTCCCAACCGATACTCCCCATTGATAATTTGAGAAGCTACCCCGCTTACCCGACGGTAGCTATCGTCCACCCCTTTTAGCTGCACCATGGTCTGGTTTTCGCCGGCTTGCAGCATGGCTTTTTCTTCGACCACTCTCGAAACAGCCTCGACTCCCGGCAATCCTACCATAGCGTGGTATTGATCGTCACGTAACACAAGGGTCCTTCCCTTTGCCGGCGTTAGCTTCCATGATGGATAAAAAGAGGAATACAAAGACTTGACCATTCCCTCAAAACCATTGAACACGCTCAACACCAAAATAAGTGCCGCCGTACCTATGATGATGGCGCCCACACTGGTCCAGGCGATCACATTGATGGCTTGGGTAGATTTCTTGGCTTTAAAATACCGCCAGGCAAAAAGAGCGTACATGATAAAGGGATCAGGAACCTGTTTTCTTGGATTGTGTTTTTCGTTCGGCCTCGATGCGCTGAAACAACTCCTCCATTTTAAAGACATGGTCGAGGGTATCGTCACGAAAGAATTTCAATACCGGCATGCTGCGTAGCTGGTGACGCACCCGACTGGTCAATTCCTTTTTGATCTCGTGATGTCGTTCCTCTATCTTATGAAGGGCGGCCTGAGGGTTACTGACTTGAAAGAAGCTTAGGTAAAACCGAGCCTCCAACAGATCGGAGGTTACTTTAACGGAAGAGATCGATACCATCCCCCCTTCTATCATGGTCAACCCCAGCCGCTGAAAGATCCCGTTCATTTCTTCGTTGAGCAAGCCGGCGATCTGCTTTTGTCTTTTTCCTTCTTCCATATAATTTGATTGAGGTCCCTGTAAAAGTAGTTACTTTGCTCCGATCAGCCACCACTCCCATGAGGTCTTATGCCAGGATTTTTGCTTATTTAACAGATTACAAAGGCCGTATTGCTCTCTATTTTCTTTTTATTGTACTGAGCATCTTCTTCTCGATCGTTTCCATTGGGATGCTAATGCCTTTTTTGCAGCTCATCTTTACCGGCAAAGAAGCCCTGCCCACTAGCGGAGGAAATAACCCGATACTCGATACGGTCAATCTTTTCTTACAACGACAAGTAGAGCAGTCTGGCCAGTTGGCTGCCCTGGCGATCATCTGTTGGATGATGATCGTTTTTATTCTGGGAAAAAATCTTTTTCTCTACCTCGCCTACTATACGCTCAATCCACTCAAACACCAGTTGGTAAATCAACTGCGCGAGGACCTTTACGATAAGGTCTTGCAACTACCCATCGGTTACTTTAATGAAAAGCGCAAAGGCGATTTGATGAGCCGGATGACCAACGATGTAAATGAAGTAGAGGTATCGGTCATTGGAGCTCTGGAGGGTTGGATACGCGACCCGCTAACCATACTACTCACATTGCTGTTTTTATTTTCGATCAGTATTCCCCTTACGTTATTCATTTTGATTTTGATACCGGTGCTGGGGTTAGTAGTGGGGCGTATCACCCGTTCCTTAAAAAAGATCTCGCAAGAAGTAGCCCAAAAATTTGGCGAGACACTGGCCGTACTCGATGAGACCCTGGGTGGACTTCGCGTTATCAAAGCCTTCGGAGTAGAGCAAGTACTACAAGATAAATTCAAATATGGTAACGAACGGCTGCGCCAAGCGCGCAATCGCATTGGCTACAGAAGAGATTTGGCCTCTCCCCTTTCGGAAGTAATGGGAGTGGCTCTTTTTACCGCCGTCTTGTATTACGGCGGAAAACTCGTGTTGCAAGAACAGTTGCTCAATGCCTCGGTGTTTATTGGCTTTCTGGGAATATTTTATAACATGATCAACCCGGCCAAGGCCCTTGCCACTTCGTTTAGCAACATGAGAAAAGGCGCTGCCGCCATTGGACGGATCGAAGAGATCCTCAATGCGCCCATTACGGTCCAAGAAGATCCGGCCGCCGTGACCCTTGCAGATTTTACCCGATCTATCGAGTTTAAAAATGTTCAATTCAGCTACGGCGATACGTTGATCTTGGATGGGATCGACCTGGTCGTGCCCAAAGGGAAAACCATAGCGCTGGTAGGTGCCTCCGGCTCGGGCAAATCGACTTTGGCCGACCTGGTGCCACGCTTTCACGACGTAAGTGCGGGCGAAGTATTGATAGATGGCATCAACATCAAAAACTATAGTTTGCGCTCGCTGCGAAATCTGATGAGCATCGTTACCCAAGAACCCATTCTTTTTAATGATACCATCGCTGCCAACATCGCTCTGGGACAACCCACCGCTACACCTAACGATATAGAACAAGCGGCTCGTATTGCCAATGCACATGACTTTATATTGGCCAAAGAACAAGGTTACCAAACCAATACCGGCGACCGTGGTACCAAATTGAGCGGAGGCGAACGCCAACGTTTAACCATTGCCAGAGCGCTGCTAAAGAATCCTCCGATACTCATCTTAGACGAAGCCACCTCTTCGCTCGACACCGAAAGCGAACGGCTGGTACAGGATGCGATCAATAAAATGATGCATCAGCGAACCAGCATCGTTATAGCCCACCGACTATCGACCATTCGTCACGCAGACGAGATCATCGTTTTACAAAAAGGAAAGATAGCGGAGCGAGGCAAGCACGAAGAGCTGATCGCCCAAAACAGGATCTATAAAAAATTGGTAGACTGGCAAGAGGTTCATTAATTCTTTAGTAGCTGGCGCGCTATCACCAACTTTTGTATCTCACTGGTGCCTTCTCCAATAGTGCAGAGCTTCGCATCTCTATAGAATTTTTCTACCGGAAAATCCTTGGTATAACCGTACCCTCCAAAGATCTGAATGGCATCGGTCGCTACCCGTACCGCTACCTCGCTGGCATAATATTTTGCCATAGCAGAGGCACTGGTAACCGGTAAATGGCGATCCTTTAAGTCGCAGGCTTGCTGAATAAGAAGATCGGCCGCCTCAATTTCTGTGGCCATATCGGCAAGCTTGAAAGAAATAGCCTGAAAACTCGCGATCGGCTTATCGAACTGCTGTCTTTCTTGCGCATACCGAAGGGCCGCTTGGTATGCGCCACGAGCAATGCCCAGCGAAAGAGCCGCAATGGAGATGCGACCTCCATCCAAAATTTTCATGGCCTGTTTAAACCCATCGCCTACCTCACCTAACCGATTCTCGTCGGGTATCACACACTCCTCAAAGACCAACTCGGCCGTTTCGCTGGCTCTCATCCCCAACTTATTTTCTTTTTTTCCAGCTCTGAACCCCGGGGTACCTCTCTCTACTACAAAGGCCGTACAATTATGGCTGGTGCGTGGCTCTCCGGTGCGACATAACACCACCGCTATGCCGGCACTAATGCCATGTGTTATCCAATTCTTGGTGCCATTGATGACCCACTGATCTCCTTTTCGCACGGCCGTACAACGCATATTGCCTGCATCGCTTCCGGTATTAGCTTCCGTAAGCCCCCAAGCACCGATCTGTTCGGCACTGGCAAGGGCAGGTAACCATTTTGTTTTTTGCACCTCGTTGCCGGCCATGAGAATATGTCCGGTGCAAAGTGAATTGTGGGCAGCCACACTCAGCCCCACTGAGCCACATACGGCAGCGATCTCTTCGATCACCACTTTGTATTCGGCATAGCTAAGACCCGCGCCACCATATTGCGTAGGCACCAACACCCCCATCATACCAAGCTGACCCAGCGCGCGAAGGGTATCGACAGGAAGAAATTGTTTTTCATCCCAATCCATTACATGAGGTAAAATATGCTGTCTGGCAAAATCGCGAGCGGCGGCCGCTACTTCTTTGGTAAGATCGGAGGTCTCAAATTTCATGGCCGCTAAGATAGGGTATTCAACCTTTGCACTAACACTTGTTAGTTATAATTTCTCAGGCAGCCTTATCTCCAGCCCATCGTATGCAAGTGCTATTCCGGCAGGAAGCTCGGCAGATACGTCGACATGAAGACCCATTTGATGCGACAGATGTGTGAGATACCCTTGAGGTACTGCCAACATACCGATCATTTGTACCGCTTGCGCTAGCGTGAAATGAGATAGATGAGGTTCCTTGCGAAGGGCATTGAGCACTAAGATGCGGCTTCCTCTAATCTTTTGCATCTCGATCTCTTCTATGCGATTGGCATCGGTGATGTAGGTAAAATCACCGAAACGAAAACCCAATACCGGCATACGGTGGTGCCAAACCTGAATGGGCTGCACAGGGATATCGCCTACCCAAAAGGGCGTCTCGGCAATGGTTTGCAAGGCTAGCTCCGGAATACCGGGATAGCGGGTCTCTGTAAAGGCATAATAAAAATCGCGTCGAAGTGCCTCTTCGGTGAGCGAATCGGCAAAGATCTGCATGGGACGCTGACCAAAATGATTGTAGGCCCTAATATCATCCAACCCCGCCAGATGATCCTTGTGCGGATGCGTATAGAGGACGGCATCGAGATGGAGCACTTTTTTGCGAAGCATCTGATAGCGAAAATCGGGGCCAGTATCTACGACCAGCGTGGTGGTAGAAGACTGCACCAAGATACTGGAGCGAAGTCGCTTGTCGCGGGCATCAGTAGAGGCACATACCGGGCAATCGCAAGCGATCATGGGAACACCCCCACTGGTGCCGGTACCCAAAAAAGTTATTTTCAATGCCGGACAGATCATGCCCGCATTAGAATGATTTCATCGAAGAGTTTGGCTGACTCTTCCGAGAGAAGTCCCGGATCGATAGCGAGTTGAGGGATCAGATCGATGAGCGTATTGATGCGCCCCTCGATGGGCAGAAACTTGTTGAGCACTACCACTTTCTTAGATTCCAAGATACAATAGCCGCTTTGAAAGGTGCCTCTTTCGTAACGCAAAATATAGCCTGCCTGCTCAGGAATGGCCTCTAACTTATCAAGGGTTGTCTGATTGTACTTCATACGGATTTACAAAGGTACGCGATTGTAGGGTGATGACGGGAACGATCATCTCTTCGAGACTGATGCCTCCATGCTGAAAGGTATTGCGATAATAATTCACATAGTGATTGTAATTGTTGGGATAGCACAGAAAATGATCGCCCTTGGCAAAAATATAAGACGAGTTGATGGCAGGGCTGGGCAGTCCTGCTTGCAATGGCGTTCGAAAAGCCAACACGTCCTTGGGCTCGTACTGCAAGTTGCGCCCATGTTTATAGCGCAAGTTGGTAGTGGTTTGCTTATCGCCAATCACTTTGCAAGGCGTGTGTACCCGTATACTGCCATGATCGGTAGCCAGCACGATCTTGCAGCGTTTGTCGGCAATACGTTTGAGTGCCTGATGCAAGGGAGAATGTTCGAACCAAGAAGCCGTTACACTGCGATAACTGCTCTCATCTCCGGCCAGCTCTTTTAACACCTCCATCTCGGTGCGGGCATGGCTGAGCATATCCACAAAATTGTATACAATGATGTTGAGGTCGTTTCCCATCAAATTATGGATCTGCTGCTGTAGCTCCAGCCCCGATTGGTTGTTGAGCACTTTGTTGTAATGCACCCTTAGCGAACCCTTGCCTATACGTTGTAATTGCTCGCGTAGCAACTCTTCCTCGAAAAGGTTTTTACCGCCCTCTTCTTCGTCGTGCTTAAAATAGTGCGGATATTTTTTTTGCATTTCGGCTGGCAACAGCCCCGAGAAAATCGCGTTGCGAGCATATTGGGTAGCGGTGGGTAAGATACTGTAGAAGCTATCTTCTTCGACTCTCCTGAAATTTTGAAGCAGCACGGGTTCTATGGCTTTCCACTGATCGAAGCGAAGATTATCGATAAGGATAAAAAAAAGCGGCACGTCTTTTTCCAGCTGGGGAATCACTTTATTGACCAGTAAGGTGTTGCTCATTACCGGTGCGGACGAAGGATCTTGTATCCACCCTGCATACTGCTTACTGATGAATTTAAAGAACTCGGTATTGGCTTCGGCCTTCTGGGCTTGCAGTACTTCTTGCATCTCGGGACTGTCGGTGCGTTGCATCTCTAGCTCCCAGTACACTAACTTTTTGTAGATATCCCTCCACTCGCGGTGATCGGGATTGCTGTTGAGGGCGGTAAATAAATGCCTGAATTGTTGCTGATAGGCCGAAGTGGTCTTCTCTGCCACTAGTCGTTTGTTATCGATGATCTTCTTTAAGCTAAGCCAGACCTGGTTGGGATTGACGGGCTTTATCAGGTAATCGCTGATCTGCGAACCGATGGCATCATCCATCAGATTCTCTGTCTCGTTCTTGGTGATCAGCACCACGGGTATGGCACGATTGATCTCCTTTATCTTGGCCAGCGTCTCTAAGCCGGTAATACCGGGCATACTCTCATCGATCAGTACCACGTCGACCGGATGTTCCTTTACGTAGTCGATGGCCTCGAACCCATTGGTAAAGGTCTCTACCTGGTATCCCTTGTTCTGCAAAAAAAGTTGTTGGGATCGAAGGCTTTCGATCTCATCATCCACCCATATGATCCTTGCCAGTGCCATGGGTTCAAATTTAGCTTTTTAAACCCAGCCTTTGTATTTTTGAAGACTGGCCCTGCCGGCTTTAACAATATGGCTACTTCCTCAACTGTCAGAAAGATCATCAACGATCCCGTCTATGGTTTCATCACCATCGATCATCCGCTGGTGTGGGAGCTTATCTCTCATCCCTACTATCAACGACTTCGCAATATTCACCAAATGGCGTTTGCCCATCTGGTCTATCCCGGAGCCATGCACTCTCGATTGCATCATTCACTGGGAGCTTATCATCTAATGGGTATTGCCCTGTCGGAGTTAAAAAGTAAGGGAGTCCCTATTAGCGAAGAGGAGGAGCTGGGAGCCAAGCTGGCCATTTTATTGCACGATGGTGGGCATGGTCCATTTTCTCACGCCTTAGAGAAAGTGCTGATACCCGGTCTGCATCACGAGACCCTCTCGTTGATGATCATGGAACATCTCAATCATCACTTTAACGGACAACTCAGCACCGCTATTGCAATATTTACCGATACCTACCCGAAACCTTTCTTGCACCAACTCATTTCCGGGCAGTTGGACGTGGACCGTATGGATTACCTTAACAGGGATAGCTTTTTTACAGGCGTTGCCGAAGGGGTTATCGGATACGACCGCATCCTAAAGATGCTGGCCGTAAAAGAGGATCAGCTGATGGTCGAAGAAAAGGCCATCTTCTCTATCGAAAAATTCCTGATCAGCCGCCGGCTAATGTATTGGCAGGTGTATTTGCACAAAACGGTGGTCAGCGCCGAGATGTCGGTGGTGCTGATCTTTAAAAGGGTGCTTGAACTATTACAAAAAGGAGAACCCCTACAGGCTGCCAGCACCGATCTGGACTTTTTCTTGCAAAATCGCGAAGCCGGCACTACTATCAAGCAGCATTTGGATCGGTTTTGCCGTCTTGATGATCACGACGTGATGGCCAGTATCAAGAACTGGTGTCATCACCCCGACAAAGTTCTTTCAACTCTTAGCCGCCTGGTAACCGAACGAAAACTGCTTAAGATCCGTTTCTTAAAAGAACCTATTGCTGCCATGCGTTTGACCGAGCTGCGAAAAGAAACCGCTCTACAGTTGGATATCTCAGAGCAGGAGGCCAGCTACTTTGTATTTACGGGCAAAGCCAGCAACACCACCTACAATCCAAAAGACGAGAGGATCCATATTCTTTTTAAGGATGGCACGGTCAAAGACATCTCCGAGGTAGACAACGCGTTGATCAATTATGGTAGCAGTTTAGCATTTGGAGAGATCAGCAAAGAATATATTTGTTATCCGGGCTTTAGCAAGCTTTAACCACCCACAAAAACATTACTGCTACCATGATGCAATTTACCGCCTCCCAATTAGCCCCTTTGATCGGAGCCACTATCGAGGGGAACCCAGAGGTATCGGTACATGCATTTGGAAAGATCGAGGAAGCCAAAGAGGGACAACTTTCTTTTTTAGCCAATCCTAAGTACGAGGAATACCTCTATACGACCAAGGCCTCGCTGGTCATTCTCAACAACGATTTTGTATTACGCGAGCCGGTCAAGGCTACCTTGCTTCGGGTAGACAACGCCTACTCCTCTTTTGCGACACTGTTAGACACTTATCAAAAATTACAAGTCACTTCGCTGACGGGTGTTCAACAACCCTCTTATGTTGCGCCAAGCGCGACGATAGGCGAACAGGTTTATATCGGGGCCTTTGCCTACGTTGGCGAGCAAGTATCCATTGGAAAAAACAGCAAGATCCACCCGCATTGCTTTATTGGCAACCAGGTGGTGATCGGAGAAAATTGCGTGTTACATGCGGGCGTAAAGATCTATCACCAATGCGAGCTGGGAAATAATATCATCATTCACGCAGGCACGGTAATTGGCAGCGATGGATTCGGTTTTGCCCCGCAAGCCGATGGCAGTTTGCAAAAAGTACCTCAGATCGGTAATGTGATCGTTGAAGATGGCGTGGAGATCGGTGCCAACACTACCATCGATCGTGCCACGATCGGCTCTACGATTATCAGAAAAGGTGTCAAACTAGACAACCTGATTCAGATCGCTCATAATGTGGAAATCGGCGATAGCACCGTCATTGCAGCACAAGCCGGTATTAGCGGCAGCACCAAGATCGGAAAAGGGGTAATGATCGGCGGACAGGCCGGTATTGTTGGACATATCCAATTGGGGGATGGAGCCAAGGTCAATGCTCAAAGCGGAGTTGGAAAATCTATTGAGAAAGGTAAAGCCGTTACCGGCACTCCTGCCTACGATTATACCCAGGCGCTGCGCAGTCAGGCACTAAGCCGCCGACTGCCTGAGTTAGAAAAGCGCATCAAGGAACTAGAAAGCATTATAAAAGACTTGCAATCAGGTAAATAGGAGACCCCTTTCGCATGCCTGGAGTAAGTGTTATCTTTGCACTCCCTAATCCATTTCGCATGGCCAAATCCTTTAACCCCGACAAGCAACATACCCTTAGTTCGGCCGCAACCATATCTGGCACCGGGTTACACACGGGTATGATGGCCGATCTTTCCCTTTTGCCCGCCAACCCTGGCTTTGGCTTTCAGTTTAAGCGCACTGACCTACCCGGTCAACCGGTTATAAAGGCAGATTGCGACCTGGTCACCGATACCAGTCGAGGTACCACCCTGGAAAGTGAGGGTACCAAAGTGAGTACGGTCGAACATGTGTTGGCTGCACTGGTGGGCATGGGCGTAGATAATTGTTTGCTGGAGATCAACGGACCTGAGATCCCCATTATGGATGGCAGTTCAGGACCCTTTGTGGAACTGATTGAAAAGGCCGGTGTGCAAGAACAAAATGCTGCCAAGGTCTGGTATAGTATCGACGAGAATATTTTTCATTATGACGAAGGCAAGCGCGTAGAGATGGTAGCCATGCCCGCCATGGAGTACCAGATCACAACCCTGATCGATTTCAACTCTCATGTATTAGGCACACAACATGCCGGTTTAAAATCGATTCGTGATTTTAAAAAAGAGATCGCCACCTGTCGTACGTTTTGCTTTTTGCATGAGCTGGAAGCTCTCATAGACAATAATTTGATCAAGGGGGGCGATGTCAACAATGCGATCGTGGTAGTAGACAGACCCGTAGAGGGCGATGAGTTGGAAAGATTAAAGAAGATATTCAAAAAAGAAAAAATAGAGGTCAAAAGCGAGGGCTACCTCAACAACCTGGACTTGCGTTTTCCCAATGAACCGGCCCGGCACAAACTCTTGGATGTGGTAGGCGATCTGGCCCTGATCGGCTATCCTATAAAAGCACGTATCATCGCTAACCGGCCCGGACATAGTAGCAATGTGGCCTTTGCCCGCAAGATCAAACAGTACATCAAAAAAAACAAGCACACGCGCGACGTACCCACATACGACCCGTCAATGCCTCCCGTGCTTGATCATCAGTACATAGAAAGAACCCTTCCTCATCGCTTTCCTTTTGCGCTGGTAGATAAAGTGATCGAGCTAAGCGACACCCATATAGTTGGCGTTAAGAACGTCACCTTCAACGAGTGGTTCTTTCAGGGGCATTTTCCGGGCAACCCCGTAATGCCCGGTGTATTACAAATTGAGGCCTTGGCACAGTGCGGCGGTATCTTGGCCATTAACCTTAGCGGAGAAGGCGAGTACAATACCTATTTTCTTAAGATCGATAATTGCAAGTTTAAGCAGATGGTAAAGCCGGGCGATACCCTGCTTCTTAAGATGGAGCTGGCCGCTCCCATTCGTCGCGGCATTTGCGAGATGAAAGGCACCATTTACGCTGGAGGAAAGGTCTGCACCGAAGCCGACCTGGTGGCTCAGATCGTAAAAAAATAAGCACCAAAAACCACTTCCGAAAACAGGTCAAATTAGGGGTAAAAAAGGGGTCCAAAAAAAGGGTTTCCCCAAGGGGTTTTAGTAGATTTGCAGATACCCAAAATATGGGTCCATAAAGCAGCGAGAAACCACCCTATGAGCATCGAAAATCAGCAAGAGAAAGTAGCCCCCAACGCACAGTATAGTGCCGATAGCATACAGGTATTAGAAGGATTGGAAGCGGTGCGAAAAAGGCCCGCCATGTATATCGGAGATATTGGTGTAAAGGGATTGCATCATTTGGTCTACGAAGTCGTAGACAACTCTATCGATGAGGCCCTGGCGGGATATTGCAAGAACATCAAGGTCACCATTCACGAAGATAATTCCGTTTCAGTACAAGATGACGGCCGTGGTATTCCCACAGCCATGCATACCAAAGAAAAAAGATCGGCCCTCGAAGTAGTAATGACAGTACTGCATGCCGGAGGAAAATTTGATAAGGACTCCTATAAAGTTTCGGGTGGATTGCACGGGGTGGGCGTAAGCTGCGTCAATGCCCTTAGCACCAAGTTGCATGTAACAGTTCAGCGAGAGGGAAAGGTCTTTGAGCAAGAATACAAGATCGGAGTTCCTCAGTATGCCGTGCGCGAGATCGGCGCCAGCGATAACACCGGCACCCGTGTACATTTTTGGCCCGATGGAAGCATCTTCATTACCACCACCTACAATAAAGAGATCTTAGAGGGGCGTCTGCGCGAACTGGCTTATCTGAACCGCGGCGTGCGCATTCATCTTTGTGATTTACGAGAGGTTGAAAATGGGGTGGCTTACGAAAAGACTTTTTATAGCGAAGGAGGTATCGTAGAATTCGTGGAGATGCTCGATAGCAATGCCGGACGCAGTCCGCTCATTCCAAAAGTGATCGCGGTAGAAGGAAAAGATGAAACCACCAACGTAGCGGTTGAAGTAGCGCTTAGTTACAATGACAGTTACAACGAACATATTTATTCGTACGTCAATAACATCAATACCATCGAAGGGGGTACGCACGTATCGGGTTTTCGCCGGGCCTTAACACGTGTTTTTAAAAGTTACGGAGACCGTAACGGGCTATTCGAAAAGGCCAAGGTAGAGATAGAGGGAGATGACTTTCGCGAGGGGCTAAGTGCTATCATATCAGTAAAGGTTCCCGAACCGCAATTCGAAGGACAGACCAAGACCAAGCTGGGCAATAATGAAGTAATGGGTGTGGTAGACAGCACCGTTTCTAAAGTGCTCGAAGCCTACCTTGAAGAAAATCCTAAGGAAGCGAAAAACATCGTAGCCAAAGTTATTCTCGCTGCACAAGCCCGTGCAGCAGCAAGAAAAGCGCGTGAACTGGTACAGCGCAAATCCGTATTAAGTGGAGGAGGACTACCCGGAAAGCTTGCCGATTGCTCGGATCGTGACCCCGATCGCTGCGAATTATTTTTGGTCGAGGGAGACTCGGCAGGCGGTACCGCCAAGCAAGGAAGAGACCGAAGCTTTCAAGCTATCTTGCCGCTTAGAGGTAAGATCTTGAACGTAGAAAAGGCGATGGAGCATAAGATCTACGACAACGAAGAGATACGCAACATGTTCACCGCATTGGGAGTCAAGATAGGAACACCCGAAGATCCCAAGGCTCTCGATATGAGTAAGCTTCGCTACCACAAGCTGATCATCATGACCGATGCGGATGTAGATGGATCGCATATTGCCACGCTGATACTGACCTTTATCTTTCGCTATATGAAGGCCATGATCGAGCAGGGCTATGTATACATTGCACAACCCCCGCTCTATTTGGTAAAGAAAGGAAAGGAGCAGGCCTATGCCTATAACGAAGAACAGAGAAAAGCGCTGGTAGAAAAGATCGGAGCGGGCAAGGACGATTCTGTAGGCATACAGCGTTACAAGGGCTTAGGAGAGATGAATGCCGACCAGCTATGGGATACGACCATGAACCCTGCTACCCGAACACTCAAACAAGTAACCATAGACAGCGCCGCAGAGGCCGATCGCATCTTTAGCATGCTGATGGGAGACGAAGTAGCACCCCGTCGGGAGTTTATTGAAAGCCATGCCCGATATGCAAAGCTCGATATTTAAGAACGTCCTCCGTTTACAGTATAATTGAACGAGAACTGATAGATCGGTAATAAATAATCAGGCTCCGGAGCTTTTTGGTATTGATAATATACCGCTCTGAGATTGATCAGACTATTGATACGCACTCCCATTCCCATAGAGTAGCCACTGTAAAGACCATTGCCCGTAAAAGCCGGCAAGAACTGTCGAAGTTGTTTATTGCCGGAATAACAAAGATGATAGCGTATGGCCAACCAGCAAACACCCATGTTTCTTTGATCGAACTTTTCCCAGGCCCCGGTTTGAAAGTATAGCCCTGAAACCAAGTAGGAATTCAAGAAATGAAGTGGCCTTTGTGAAGAATAAAGCGCAGCCGAAGTCAGTTTGTTTCCTGTTAAAACCCGCTCTCCAAATTGGTACAACAACCCCCACTTGGTAATGAAACTACGAGGTCTCATAAACCAGGTGCCCTCCACACTTAAGTTAAGCAAGCCACTAAGGGGTGTTATAAATTGTCCTACAAGCTGCTCATTGCCGCGCAATAGAGACAAAGAAGAAATTCCGGAAAAAGAATTATTACTAACGCCTCCATACACCGACAAAGGCAAACTGAATTTTCCTTGCTCCCCTATTTGCAGTTTGACCAACCTGGCAGAGGCACCTACCTGTCCACTATTTACCACATCGATAAAGCCCGCACTAAAAAGTTCGGGTCGTTCTTGAAAACTATCCGCTTTCTTTCGAATGGTATCAAGTCGAATACCGATTGGTCTAACCCCTCCTGGTAGGACCCCAAAAGCGACGTTTGAAACCACAACACTGCAAACAGTTAAGAGCACTTTGAGTAATATCAATAAATACCCTACACCCACATAGTCCGATTTGCTACTCATCATTCTAGCTTACCTATGATCAAATTAATTCCATAAAATCCTCTGTTGATCTTAAAAGTCCCTAGGCTTCGATAGTTGGGATCATCTGGCATCGTAATGAATACGGCATTGTCTTGCGAAAAAGCAGCCAGCGATATCATAGGAGAGATTCCAAGCTCGATTCCCGACCTAAACCTTCTTACTACATCTAGTGATACCACTCCTCGTAAATAGGGCACATACCACTTGGGTCTTGTAAAATAGATCTCATAGGCGGGAAACACGGTGACGCCATCGTTTTTTAATTCAAAGCCACTGTCCAGATAATCTCCCATGGACTGGATGTGAAAGACCGGACCCAAGCGAGGAAGTACCCCTATTCGCCACTTATCGGATTCGTACAGGTTGATCTGCTTGGCGAGATACCCATATAATTCAACATTTTTAATCCCGGCCGCCAAAAAAATATACCACTGTCGCTCTGGGGTAAAGTATGGTAACGGCTGATCGATGGTATAAAAAAATCGCTCGTAGTTGATCGATGCCGATACGCCCCAACGCAGATTACTATTTGACCTTCTTATAGACTTATTGTAATCTAACCAAATTGTATTTTGCGGGATCTGCTCTATACCCACCTTACCGATCAACATATTATTGACAGGTAAAAAACTTTTGGTCAAACCGGCGCCAAATTGGCGAAGCGAGGGTTGTCCATAGCTGGAGGAACTACTAAAGAACGATAACAAAAATAGAGAGATGCCAAGGGGTAAGTGTTTCATAAAAGGGGAGTTTATGGTTTAAAAAATAATCTTCGCTTTGAAATGAAAAGTCTCATTGTGTAGTATTTTAAAAGGTGCGAAGCCTCCTCTCTATGACAGGCTTCGCACCAGATCGCTAATCACAATCACCTGAACCCAGCAGATAAATGGTCTTTATCAACTGTTGATTAAAAAATAATTTGAACGTCAAGAATTCGCTATTGACATCCCTGATGGTAAGTGCGTAGGGATGTTGCTGGTTCAAACTCGATTCGAAAGGTCTATGATTGGCAGCCTGCACATAAGGAATACCATTGGCAGGCCAGGGAATTTTCTCACAGGCATTCCACTGCAGGGTGCAGTAACTGACACCTGCGAAAGAAACTTTTTCGCGCGCCCAACCCACTGGTCTTTTTTTAAATAACCTCACTTTTGCCTTGATCCGGGTGCGCGTATTCTTACCATCCATAAACACCCCATTTTGAGAGACCGCGTATCGAAACTCGCGTTTTAAGGTAGGGGACAGACTAGTGGGAACAGATTCCTTATCCCAACGAATCCGCGCAGTTACCGAGGGCATGCAATCATAAAATACATTGTTGTTGAGCCAATCCATGATGCCCTTTATCGCGGTCCAATTATTGAAAATAAATTGAAGGACATCCTTTAGCTTCATGCCCCCTTTTTGCACTGATACCATTTGTTGCAAAGCGGGCTCCGGATGGGTTAGTTCCAGCTCGAAATCCCGATTGAGCAAAGGCCAGTAGAACGATTCATTGACGGGCTGATCAAATCCCGGATACTCGCCCAAAAGCTCTTCTCCCGAGGCGGACAGCCATTCTGCTTCTACTGCATTCAGGATCTTAAGGGCCGACTCAAACTCCAGTTTCTTTGCAAAAAACAGACTGGCCTTCTCATTTTGTGGGCGAAAGACCTCCATTTCCAGATAGTCCAACACCATCTCGCGATAAGCCGAAACGTCCATTTTTGTCCAACAAAGCTGTTCTGCTACAAATTGGTCGGTCAAACTAGCGGCGAGATGAGCAAAAAATTCATCATAACGATCGTCTAACTGCTGTAATGACTCCGCTGTTCTAACTACTGAGGCCAGATCGGTAAAATAAAGGACCCCGTCTTTGTTCTTGACAGACTCTGCCTCGATCAGAGAACTTACGTCTGACTCGATCTGTGCATCCATCAATAAAAATTGCTCCAAATAGGGCTTTAGCAATTCCTGAGCCCTGGGATCGGCGGACAGACAATGATATAGGTCAGCGGATCGCTGATCTTGTGCCTGCGTGATAAAAACTGTAAAGAATAAAAATATGGCAGATATAAATTTTTTCATATAAATAAGATTGTGATTAAAGGGATGTTGATTCATGCACAGGTACCGGTGAACGTTCTCTGTAAATATGAGAAGTGGGCAGGGCTAAACCACGAGAAAACAAACAGAATTTGATGGTTTTTTTCTCTGCTGAGGAACTTGTACCTTCATGCCCTAAACCAAGAAAACTTTATAACATGGCAGACGTACAAATCACCGCGTACAATGTAAAGACAAAAGAAAAAGGCGTCGTAATGCAAGATGCCGTTATCACCAAGACCGCCAAAGGTGCCTATATGGCCCAAGGAAACGACGGTAAGGGTAATAAGCTCACTACCCTGATGGGAGAAGAAAAAGCAATGGCGGCTATCAAAGCCGGAGTTGCCAAGCAAGGATGGTAATTACCACATTCAAGTATAAAAGAGGCAAGGCTATTGCAGCATTGCCTCTTTTTTTTGCAGGTATTGCCACATGTCATTCAAGAAACGATGCACCCCGCTCATACCCTTGATCTCGTTGATCAGTAGTAAAAAGTTGCGACCGTTTTGCTTTAGTTGTCCTCGTCTTGTTTGTGTTTGAAGATATTCAATGATCCCCTTAAAGGTGGTCGATTCAAAATAGGGAGAATCGGGGCGGTTGATAAAGAAACAGCGAAGCGAATTATCTTTAAGACTCATTTTTTCAAAGCCCAACTGTACGGATAGCTTTCGACAAAGCACCGTAGTAAAGAGATCCTCTACCGAAAGGGGCAATGCACCGAACCGATCGGTCATCTCCGTATGCATCAGCGCCAGCTCATCCTCATTCTCGCAACTGTCGAGACGTTGATAAAGCGACAATCGCTCCGTAATACTTTCTACATAATCATCTGGAATCAGGATCTCTAAATCGGTATCGATGGTGCAGTCCTGAACAAAGTCGTCCTGGCGGGCAATTTCCTCTTTAAACAGATCCTTAAAATCGTTTCGCTTTAACTCCCGAATGGCTTCCTCTAAGATTTTCTGATACGTCTCAAATCCGATCTCGGCCATAAATCCACTTTGCTCTCCCCCCAGCAAGTTGCCGGCTCCGCGAATATCCAGATCGCGCATAGCGATCTGAAAGCCACTGCCCAACTCGCTATGTTGCTCGAGGGTTTGCAGTCTTTTTCTTGAATCGTTGGGCAGGGTGCTCATGGGTGGCGCCAGCAAATAACAAAAGGCTTTCTTGTTGCTTCTTCCTACCCTTCCTCGCAACTGGTGCAGATCACTTAGTCCAAACTGATGCGCATTGTTGACGATGATCGTATTGACATTGGGAATATCGACACCACTCTCCACAATGTTGGTGCAAACCAGTACATCATAGCGACGATCGATAAAATCCAAAATACGTTGCTCAAGAATGTGTCCTTCCATCTGGCCATGCGCATACCCTACTTGAAGGTCCGGACAGAGCCCCTGAATAATGCCGGCCATTTCGGGCAATCCTGCTACACGGTTATAAATAAAAAATGCCTGCCCGCCTCGCTCTGCCTCAAAGTAGATCGCTTCGCGCACGACATCTTCGTTGTAAACAAGCACCTCGGTTTGTATGGGCTGTCTATTCGGGGGTGGGGTATTGATAATGCTAAGATCGCGTGCGCCCATAAGCGAAAATTGCAACGTACGGGGAATAGGGGTCGCCGTTAGCGTAAGACAATCCACCACAGCGCGCAGCGCCTTGATCTTTTCCTTATGAGCCACCCCGAACTTTTGCTCCTCATCAATGACCAGCAACCCCAGGTCTTTGAATTGAACGTCCTTGGCCAATAAGCCATGCGTACCGATGATGATATCGATCTTTCCCTCTTTTAATAATTGAAGCGTTTGTTTTTTTTCTTTGGTCGATTTAAACCGGTTGATATAGTCCACCGTTACCGGAAAATCCTTTAGCCGGTCCTTAAAGGTCTTATAATGCTGAAACGCTAGAATGGTGGTTGGCACCAACACGGCGGCTTGTTTGCCATCCACACAGGTCTTAAAGGCGGCTCGAATGGCCACCTCTGTCTTACCAAAACCAACATCGCCGCAAACCAATCGATCCATAGGCGACGCTGACTCCATGTCTTTTTTTACATCGGCCGTAGCCCGACTTTGATCGGGCGTGTCCTCATAGATAAAAGAAGCCTCCAACTCGTGTTGTAAGTAGTTATCGGGCGAATGACTAAATCCTTGTTGAGCTTTTCTTCTGGCATAGAGTGCGATCAGGTCTACGGCAATCTCCTTAACACGGTTCTTGGTCTTCTCTTTTAAACGACTCCAAACATCGGTGCCCAATTTATTGATCTTGGGCACAGCGCCCTCCTTGCCGGAGTACTTGGCAATCTTATGAAGACTGTTGATGTTCACGTACAAAATATCCGAATCGCGATAAACCAATCGAACGGCCTCTTGCCATCGACCATTGACCTCGATCTTTTGCAGTCCGCTAAAGACCCCTACCCCGTGATCGATATGGGTAACAAAATCACCGGGCTGCAACTCCCGCAGTGTGCGAAGGGTAAGGGCTTTGTTCTTACTATAGGCCTGTTTGACCTTGTACTTGTGATATCGTTGAAAGATCTGGTGATCGGTATAACAGATCAATTTCAGGTCATGATCGATAAAGCCTTCATGAAGGGATTGGATATGGGGATGAAATACCACCCCTGCACCCAAGTCATCAAAGATGGTCTGTAGTCTTTCGAGCTGCTTGGCACTATCAGAAAAAATATGCAACTGATATTGCTTGGCCTCCCAATTCTTGAGATCGGCGATCAAGCGTTCAAATTGCCGGTTAAACGATGGCTGCTCCTTGGTGTTGTGCTCAATGACATAAGCCACTGTATTTTCGAAAAGTTCTTTTCCACCCCAACTAATCAGGTGACGAGAGGCAAGCGCCCGACCAAAATCCTCGGCACTAATGATCCGCTCCGCTTCGACCGATTGTACCCATTTTTCTTCTCCCTCCTCCGCTACTTTGGTAGGCTGCGATCGCTCTTTCATCAATGCAACAAATTGAGTAAAGGCCTCTTTGTTGTCGGCCATACGATCTATGCAGAATGAATAATCCTGAATCCAGACCAGGGTATCGGTCGGTAAAAATTCGAGCAAGGATACCTGCTGACTGGATGCTATGTCGGTATCAATACGCGGAATGATGCTGACCTGAGTGAGCTTTCGTTCGCTCAATTGTGTCTCGGGATCGACCAGACGAATAGAGTCTACCTCATGACCGAACAGTTCTATTCGGTAAGGCTTGTCATTACCCACCGAGTAGATATCTACTATACCCCCCCTTACGGCAAACTGACCAGGTTCATATACAAAATCGACCCTTTCAAAATCATACTCACTTAGCTGCAACAATAGAGCAGCCACATCGAGCGGCACGCCGGTCTTGATAAAGATGATACGAGAAGAAAGCAGCTCGGGCACCACCACTTTTTCTGCCACGGCCTCCGGATAGGTTACCAAGATCTTTTTTCGCAGGTTTCCGGTGGCCTCGGCCCTTTCGGCCATTCGGGTAAGGGCCTCGGTGCGAAGCATTACATGAGATGGATGTAAGAGCTGAAAATTCTTATTGTTCTTAAAAGAAGAGGGAAAATAAAAACAATCCAGCGACCTAGTCAGACTCTCTATCGTATTGTGAAAATAAGCGGCCTCTTCGGCATCGTTACAGATTATCAGATGATTATAGCGAGAGAGGCGCTCATGTTGCCAGAGCGCCGACAGAACAAAAGCGGCAGCAGATCCCTGTAAGCCTTGCAAGATCACCGCCTGCGGTGCAGGCATAGAAAGTCTGTCCGTCAGTTGAAAATGACGGGGGCTGTTACCATACGCTTCCAACAAATCCTGAACAACCATGTCTGAGAGCCGCAAAGATAGCCCGATTAATTTATTATCTTTAGAACAAACAAGCGTATGGCACTGCTACCCTGGCAAAAAGCCGTTATCATCAAAACAGAGGACTGCAGCCCCAGTACTCGTCGTTTCTGGATTCAGATCTCGGAATTGGAGCGTTTTGATTTCAAACCCGGGCAATTCGTAACGCTCGATCTGCCCATCCACGAAAAACCCAACAAACGCTGGCGCAGTTATTCGATCGCTTCTTGGCCTGATGGCACCAATGTGTTTGAATTGGTGATCGTGAAAGTAGAGAATGGGTTAGGAACTACCTACCTGTTTAATGAGGCCAAAGTAGGAACAGAGCTTACCCTAAGGGGCGCCCTCGGAGTATTTACCTTGCCCGACCAGCTGGATAAAGAATTATTATTGATTTGTACCGGTACCGGTATTGCACCCTTTAGAAGCATGGTACATCATCTGGCCAATCACCAACTACCCTTTCAACAGGTGCATCTGATCTTTGGTGCCCGCACACAGGCAGACCTGCTTTACTACCATGAATTAAAAGCCCTGGAGCAACGGCTACCGGGTTTTCATTATCACCCTACCCTTTCTCGCGAGACCTGGAGTGGACGCAGTGGCTATGTTCACCCCGTTTATCAAGAGATCTGTGAGTTGCGCCCCCCGGCCAATTTTTATTTGTGTGGATGGAAGAATATGATCGATGAGGCAATCGCCACGATCAAAGGAATGGGATACGATCGCAAGAGTATTCATCAAGAGATCTACGGATAAAACAAGCGATTGTCGCTACCTTTGCAACCATTGATCCATTAATTAATCGTTGCTGCCATGCCCATCAAGACCATCATTGAGCCTTTTCGTATCAAGTCGGTAGAACCTATTTATTTTAACACAAAAGAAGAGCGTCTCAAGATCTTGCAAGCGGCGCACTACAATGTCTTTACCATTGCCTCTCGACAGGTACTGATCGATCTGCTGACCGACAGTGGTACTTCGGCCATGAGCAGCCGGCAATGGGGTGGTATAATGGAAGGCGATGAATCGTACGCCGGCAGTCCAAGCTTCTACCGTTTCGAAACCATGGTCAAGCGCATTACCGGTATGCCCTTTATAATTCCTACTCACCAAGGAAGAGCCTCCGAAAAAATCTTATTCTCTGCGGTAGGCGGAAAAGGAAAATATTTTATCAGCAATACGCTCTTTGATACCACTCGTGCCAATATTGAATTTTCCGGCGCCGAAGGTATCGACCTTATCTGCAAGGAAGGAAAAGACCCGCTAATTTCCGCGCCCTTCAAAGGAAACATGAATGTGGAGGCACTAGAACCCACCATTGTAGAGAAAGGGGCTGCCAATATTCCCATGGTGATCATTACAGTTACCAACAACTCCGGAGGAGGTCAACCGGTAAGCATGGCCAACATCAAAGCCGTGAGCCACATTTGTAAAAAACATGGCGTCCCTCTTTTTATCGATGCCTGTCGCTTTGCGGAAAACGCCTATTTCATCAAAAAAAGAGAGCCCGGTTACAGCGAACGCTCCATCGAATCGATTGTTCAAGAAATGTTTTCGTATGCGCAGGGAGCCACCATGAGTGCCAAAAAAGATGCCTTTGCCAATATCGGTGGATTTTTATCGTTGCACGACGAAAAGCTGGCCATGGAATGTCGCAACCTGCTCATCATTACAGAAGGATTTCCTACTTACGGGGGCTTGGCCGGGCGCGATCTGGAAGCCATTGCCATTGGTCTCGAAGAGGTCATGGACGAAAATTACCTGCAATATCGAATTCGGAGCATGGAATATCTAACAGAGAAGTTGATGGCCGCCGGTGTTCCCGTAATGCAACCTGCCGGTGGGCATGCCGTATATCTTGATGCAAAAGCGTTTCTTCCACATATCCCCGTTGATCAATATCCGGGTCAGGCTCTGGTCTGCGCCCTATATACAGAAGGGGGTATTCGCGCCGTGGAGATCGGTTCTCTGATGTTCGGCAAATACGACACAAACGGAAAACTGGTCGCAGCGCCACTCGAACTGGTAAGACTCGCTATTCCCCGCCGTGTATATACCCAAAGTCACATTGACTATGTAGCCGAAGTGATCATAGAGGTATATGAAAAAAAGAATGAGATAAAAGGACTTCGTATTACAGAAGAGGCACCCCTGCTTCGTCATTTTACTGCCAAGCTGGCGTTGGCATAATCACTAAATGGCTTTTACGCTCTCTTGTTATGTTATTTATAATGCCTGAAGTACCAACTCTTTTAACGTGGCAATAGGTACCCGCTCTTGTTGCATGGAGTCACGATACCGAATAGTAACGGTTCGATCTTCTTTGGTCTGATAGTCTACCGTTACGCAAAATGGAGTACCCAGTGCATCCATACGACGATAGCGCTTACCAATAGAATCCTTTTCTTCGTAAAAACAACGAAAATCGGATTTGCATGTCGTAACAATTTCTTCGGCTATCTCCGGCAACCCGTCCTTTTTGTTGAGTGGCAAGACGGCCATCTTGATAGGAGCCAGCTTGGGAGGTAATTTTAATACCACCCGGCTATCTTGTTTTTCGGGGGTACTCAGATCTTGTTCTTCGTACGCATGAGAAAGAACAGCCAGAAACATACGGTCTAGTCCAATGGAGGTCTCCACCACATAGGGAATATAATTACCAAAAGGTTTACCGGTAGCTGGATCGATATCGTTATCGAAATATTGTTGTTTCTTTTTACTGAACTCCTGGTGCTGACGCAAGTCAAAATCAGTACGACTATGAATACCCTCCAATTCTTTGAAGCCAATGGGAAAGTCAAATTCGATATCGCAGGCCGCATCGGCATAGTGCGCTAACTTAATGTGATCGTGGTAGCGATATTTCTCGGCAGGCATACCCAGAGCGAGATGCCATTGCAGACGTTGCTCTTTCCAATAGGCGTACCACTGTTGCTGAGTACCGGGCCGTACAAAAAATTGCATTTCCATTTGCTCGAACTCGCGCATCCGAAATACGAATTGACGAGCCACGATCTCGTTGCGAAAAGCCTTTCCGGTCTGCGCTATACCAAAGGGCACTTTCAGTCTACCGGTCTTTTGTACGTTCAGAAAATTCACAAAAATTCCTTGTGCCGTCTCTGGCCGCAGATAGACCTTGTTATCCTCTTCGCCACTGGTAGCCCCGAACTCAGTAGCAAACATCAGATTAAACTGGCGAATATCGGTCCAGTTGACAGTACCGCTTACCGCACAGGCAATCCGGTTGTCTTCGATCAGTTTTTTTAACCCTGTAAAATCATCGGCAGCCAATAGTGACTCCAGGGTGGCCACCAGAGAAATTGCCTCTTTTTCTTGTCCGGCGGCTTTGAGCACCTCGGCATGTGCCTCGATCAAGTGATCTACTCGGTAACGCTTGTTACTATCGCGGTTATCGATCATGGGATCGTTAAAATTATCTACGTGGCCACTGGCCTTCCACGTAGTGGGGTGCATAAAGATAGCCGCATCGATCCCTACCACATCGTCACGCAGTTGGGTCATGCTCTTCCACCAATGATCCTTGATATTTTTTTTTAGTTCGCTACCCATCTGCCCATAATCATAGACCGCTTGGAGTCCATCATAGATCTCACTGCTGGGAAAAATAAATCCGTATTCTTTGGCATGTGAAATGATTGCCTGAAACAGTTGGGTATCGTTGGCCATAGATTGCAAATATAAAACCTAAAGGGGCTAGTGTAGTTTTTGGTTATTATGATGACGGTCCTTATCCCGAGCCGACTTCTTTTCGAAACTCTCTTTGAGGGCATCGGTTAGATCGACCCCGGTTTGATTAGCGATACAAAGCAACACCCAAAGTACATCGGCCAGCTCCTCGGCCATTTCCTTTGGGGTCTCGGTAGACTTAAAACTTTGATCGCCGTACTGGCGGGCCATCAA
>JBJTWT010000045.1:0-41511 GCA_046081865.1 Sphingomonadales bacterium | reverse complement strand
ATAACACACACAAGAGGAGCGATCCAAGAAATGGAATTCCCTCCATGCTTTGCGGGGGCAGTAGAAGATTTAGATGCAATGCTTGCAGTTGGTTTAGTCTCTGCCATGATCGTTGTTTTTAGTGTTGATTTATTAGGTTTTAAAGTTTTATAAACACCCCTTCTTGTTACAGAAGGAGGGTCAAGTTAAGGATTTTTTGAAATGCAAAAACCGAAAGCAATTAATTTGCTATTAAATTGTTGCGCCTAGTAAAAAACACCAAAAAAAAGGGTAAAAATTGTGGAAAATCAGCGGTTACTCGTATCGGAGGGCCTCGATCGGGTTTAATTTACCAGCTTTACGGGCAGGATATAAACCCGCCAGCAGCCCTACCAATGTGCAAATAAAGATCCCATAGAACACCCAGTTCCAGGGGACCACAAACCCGGTCTTAAGAACAAGCGCAAAAAGATTACCTACCCCCACCCCCAGCAAGATCCCGAATAAGGCCCCTAGAATGCTAATGATAATGGCCTCTAATAAAAACTGCCGGCTTACCATTTTGCGTTTGCCTCCGATGGCCTTGATAAGCCCTACTTCGCGGGTACGTTCAGAGACAGAGACCAGCATGATATTCATTAGCCCAATGGCAGCTCCGATCAGGGTGATCAATCCGATTACCGTGGCAGAGATGGTGAGAAAACCAAGACTATTCATGGCCTTTTCCGCAATGCTATCGCTGCGGTCTATCACAAAATTGTTTTCTTCGGTCGTGTGCAAGCGACGCACCGAACGAAACTGCGACTCCGCCTCTCCCATAGCGGCTGGCACCAGCTGGATCTGAGAGGCCTGAATAGCAATATTGAACGAGCCGGCACCGCCAAAATTGCGATATACGTTGTTGTAAGAAGTAATGATCATGTTGTCGCGGCTAAAGCCAAATGAAGAGCCCTTGCTTTCCAGTATACCCAGTACCCGATAGGGAATGGAATTGATACGAACAACCTTGCCGACCGCCGAGCGGTACCCTTGCTTGAATAGTTTATTGGCCACATCGAAGCCCAGCATGCAAACGTTGCGCCCTGATGTCACGTCAATACGATTTAGGTTACGTCCGGTCTCTAGCGTAAAGCCATTGAGGGCCAAAAAATATTCATCGCCTCCCTGTACCATCACATTGGGACTTGTCTTAAGCGTTTCGTACGATACGATAGCGTTACGACCTCCAAAAAGACTGATACTTTTTACCGATGGAAAATCAAAGGTCGAAACAAATTGCTCGGCCTGATCGCGGGTGATCTTCTTATCGAGATTGGAAGTGCGTTCTTTTTTCTTTCCCTTTTGAGAGAGTTTCATCTCATTACCCTGGTTGCCACCCCCGAACCGAATATTGCGGGCCTTATAGCGAATGGTAAAGCCGCTGGCCCCCATACTTGAAAAGCTCTCCGTAAACTTTTGATTCATGGCTTCGATGGCAGTGATAATACCCACCAACGCCATGATACCAAAGGCAATGATCGAAACGGTAAGACCGGTACGTAACCGATTTCCGCGAATGGTACGAAAGGCCAACGAGAATATGTCGGTAAACTTCATCATCGAAGTGTAAAGGTACCAACGCCTGGCGCTAATGCAAAGAAAAGCTTGATGAGCGGTAATCGGAGATTAGAAGTAGAGGCATCCAATAAGCCATTCCGGAAAAAGACCCAAAAGAATGACCAACACCGCCACCCCCAACAAAAGAGCGGCATACCTTTTATCAAAGTCAAGAGACTCGTGTTGTGACACGGGCTTGAAGTACATGGCCTGAACGACCCTGAAATAATAATAGATACTGACAACTGCCATCAGCAAGGCAAAGAGCGCTAACCCAAGGCTTAGACCCAAGGCTGCCTTTATCATATAAAATTTTGCCATAAATCCGCCGGTCAGCGGAATACCAGCCAAAGAAAGAAAAAAGACCGCAAGCGAGGCCGCTATCCAGGGATAGCGACTAGCCATCCCGTTAAAAGCCTCGAAAGAATAATCATTCATACGAGCTAGCACGGCAAATATTCCAATGGTGGCAAGAGAATAAGAGGCGGCGTATAGTAACATCCCCTCTTTGGCGGTAGTATTCATGGCATAAACGGCCAGCAACATAAAACCGGCTTGCGCAATGCTGGAGTACGAGAGCATTCGCTTGACACTTTGCTGAAACACCGCTGTGATGTTCCCTATAAATAAGGTAAGGGCCGCTAACAAGGCCACCCACCACTGCCAAGCAGTAAGCTGTAATCCAAAGCTTCGATCGAACAAACGAACAAAAGCAGCAAATACCGCCACTTTTACCACCGTAGCCATCAAAGAAGTAAAGACAGTGGGCGCCCCATCGTACACATCGGGTGTCCAGAAATGAAAAGGCGCAGCCGATACTTTAAAGGCCATTGCGATCATAAGCAATATGATACCTGCCACCATCAGAGAACTCGAAACCCGAATAGTATCCGCTACATCCGTTAGGGCAAAGCTTCCTCTGGCCCCATACACCAGAGTGATCCCCATTAGCAAAATGCCGGATGAGAAAGCCCCCATTAAAAAATATTTGAGCGAAGCCTCATTACTTTTTAGATTTTTTTTGTCGCTGCCGGTCAAAATATATAAAGGGATCGTAATGATCTCGATTCCCAAGAATAAGATCAGCAACGATTCAAAAGCGCTCATCATCATCATACCACAGGCAATAAAAAAGAAAAGCGCCAAATAATCCGATAGATTATGGCCGATTTTTTCCATGGCCGAGCCACTCAATAAAAGATAGATGAACAACGCTGCCAGCAGCACCGAGTTCATCAATAGCGAGTACGTATCGAATTGCAGCATGCCGGTCGTATCGATGGCTATCAGTTGCCACCCTTGCATGGCTGCCAGATTCAACCCCAATAAGACCATCACACCTGTCAGGGCCAAGTAACGAATGGTAACGGCCTGCTTGATGAATATTCCACTAAACATCATGATCACTCCCCATAAAGCTGAAACTAATAATGCATTCATATTGGAGAACTTAGGGTTTTCTGAACAAATAGCTTATGTCTGTCAATTTAGATAGATGATCGGCATAGTCTTCGGTCAATTGGAGCAAGGGCTGAGGAAAGATGCCAAAAAGCAATATCAATACCACGATAGTCATCAGTACCAACTTCTCTTGCCATAATAAGCGAACAGGCTGGGATGTAACACTATTGCTCTCTCCAAAAAATACCAGACGGATCATTCCCAACGTATACACGGCCGATAAAATGATCCCCAAACCCGCTACAGCCGTCAACAGCCAATAATAGTTCGACTTGGTAGCGAGCAATCCGGTAAACATCAATAGCTCTCCCACAAAACCGTTGGTAAGCGGTAGGGCAATATTGGCCAGCGCAATGATGATCATAAAAATAGTCAGGGCAGGAGAATGCTGGGCCAATCCTCCCAGGGAAGTGATTTGACGTGTGCCCAAGTTCTTTTCAATAAGATCGACCAATAGCCACATCCCCAAGATATTGATGCCATGGGCAAAGAGCTGAAAGCATAGCCCCTGAAAAGCGATCGTGTTGGCCGCAAAGGCAGCCGCGCCCATCAACCCAATGTGTGCGATAGAAGAGTAAGCGACCAGTCGCTTAAGATCGGTTTGGCGCCAAGCGATCAGTGAGGCATATACGATTCCCCCTACAGCCAACCCCATCACCACATCGCCCCACTGATAAGAGGCAATGGCAAGAAAAGGAAGCAACCAACGAAGGATACCCAAGATCCCCATTTTGACCATGACCGCACTGAGAACGGCAGTAACGGGTGTGGGGGCTTCTTCGTATGTGTCGGGCTGCCAGGTGTGAAAAGGAAACAGAGGAAGCTTAATGGCAAAGGCTGGTAAAAATAACCAGATAAGCCATGTCTGCTGCGCAGTGGTAAGCTTTACTTTTAAAAGAGAAGAGAGGGCAAAGGACTGATCGGCAGTAAGCGATTGCAGATAGATCAGTCCGGCCAACAGAAGTACAGAGCCAAAAAAAGTATAGATAAAAAACTTAAACGTCACGGCAATACGTCTTGCGCCACCCCAGATCGAACTTAGAAAATACATGGGGATCAATGCCAGCTCCCAAAAGAAATAGAACAGCAGTCCGTCGGTAGCTAAAAAAACCCCCGTCATACCGGCTTGTGCCAGTAGGAGCCATACATAGAAAGCAGCGGGCTTTTCGATGGGCTTGTTAAACTGGTAGAGCGCCAGCAAAAAATAGACAAGGGCATTGAGCAAGCATAGAATGCTGGCCAATGGGTCGAGGGAAAGAGAGAACGAGCTACCCAAACTTGGCAGCCAATGAGCCGTAAACTGAAGCAACGAGGGCTGATTCCAACTAGTTAGCCCCAACAGCGTAAAAAGAAATACGATAGCGGTGGATAAAAGAAAGACAGCGCTAATACGTTTTTGATCGGTGCCAAGCAACCATAGTCGCAGGGCAAAGAACAAAGGAATCAATAGTATCGATAGAGCTAGCATAAGCGATTGTGCCCTGCGGCTGTTTTAGTTTCTTATAAAAAATTGTACGATGAGCATGGCGGCCATACTAAGCACCATTAACAACACATAAAAACCCACTTGCCCACTTTGCATCAAGCGAAGTTGACGAGCACTGTACTGCACGGCACGACCCACGCCATTGACCAGCCCGTCGATGCCCTTTGCTTCTATCACCGAACGAAGCCATGAAGCCATTACCATAAGCGGACGCACGATCACTTTTTGATAGAGTTCATCGACATACCACTTATTCTCCAATAATTTGATAAACCCGCTGGTAGCAGCGTCGGGCCGGTAATGTCGATACCGTAGCCAAGCCGCAACGATCATGGCCAATACCAATCCGGTAGAGAGGGCCATAAGCGCATACTCCGTTTCGTGCGAAACCGTATGAGATACCACAGGGATTACCGGAGATAAGAAATGTATGAGGGCCTCGGCATCGGGAACCAATACCGCGGGGATGCCTACCCAACCGCCCACCACAGAAAGTATGGCGAGTAGCAGCAGCGGTAAGGTCATTGCCCGAGGGCTTTCGTGAAGATGATGGCGCTGCTCTTCGGCACCTCTGAAACTTCCAGAAAAAGTAAGAAAGAGTAACCGGAACATATAGAAGGCGGTTAATAATGCGGCCAGCAAGGCCAAACCGTATTGCAAGGGAGAGTGCAAAAATACACTAAGCAAGATGGCATCTTTCGAGAAGAAACCGCTTAAAGGAGGTATACCTGCTATGGCAAGGCAGCCGATCAGAAAAGTAACATAGGTGATCCTCAACTTTTTTGACAAGCCCCCCATCTTACGAATATCCTGCTCCCCTCCCATGGCATGAATGACACTGCCGCTACCCAAGAACAAAAGCGCTTTAAAGAAAGCGTGTGTCATTACATGAAAAACGGCGGCCGCATAGGCGCCCGTACCCAGCGCCAAAAACATAAACCCAAGCTGACTGACCGTAGAGTAAGCGAGAACTTTTTTAATGTCGTTCTGTGCCACCGCAATCGAAGCGGCCAATAGTGCGGTAAGCAACCCGACCCACGAAATAAGATGAAGCGTATGAGGCGCCAATGAATACAGAATATTGCTGCGGGCAATCAAGTAGATACCGGCTGTTACCATCGTTGCGGCATGAATCAGGGCCGAGACGGGCGTAGGACCCGCCATGGCATCGGGCAGCCAGGTATACAAAGGAAGCTGAGCGCTTTTGCCCGTAGCCCCAATAAAGAACAATACGGTGATAACGGTAATATCGGTTGTCGTAAACTTATCGGTAAACTGGTGTTGTTGCACAAAAGCAAAAAAATCCTGAAAACTTACCGCTCCGCTCTTAGTGATGATCCAAAACAAGGCCACCAAAAAAGCAAGATCTCCAATACGGTTCATAATAAAGGCCTTATTGGCCGCTGCCGTGTAGGCCGGATTCTTAAACCAATATCCAATCAACAGATACGAACAAAGTCCCACTCCCTCCCATCCCATAAATAAGATCACGTAGTTGGCCCCCATCACCAACAGCAACATCGAGAAAACAAACAGGTTGAGGTAAGAAAAGTAGCGCGCAAATTGCGGGGCTGATTCATCGTGCATATAGGCCGTGGAATACCAATGGATCAAAAAGCCCACGCCGGTAATGATTAGCAGGAACAACGAAGAAAGCGCATCAAGCTGAAACGCAAAAGGGATATGAAGCGTAGATACGTTGATAAAATCGAAATAATGCAGCACTTCGCTTTGGCCGGCCTTGACCTGAAAGAAGATGAGCAGACTTAGTACGAAGGAACCCAACACCGTACCGGCACCCACTATGGCCGCTGCCGTTTTAGAGAGATGATCCCGACCAAGTCCGTTTATCAACGCACCGAGTAAGGGCAGCAGCGGGATCCAGTAAGCGAATTGAAAAATATCTTGCATAAACAGCCAGTATAAATGATCAGTGTTTTAATCGATTCAAAAAATTAATATCTACCGAGTGTACATTGCGGTACATCATTACGATAATAGCCAATCCTACGCTTACCTCTGCCGCGGCCACTACCATAATAAAGAATACGAATAACTGTCCGTCTATCCCTGCCAGGGTTCCCAGCGGGCTAGCTTCGAGCGCTGTCTGGTAGTGCATCTTAGAAAATGCCACCAACAGCAAATTGACCGCATTTAACATCAGCTCTATGCACATAAAGATGATGATCGCATTGCGTCTGGTCAGCACCCCGACCATTCCGATGGTAAATAGGGCCAGTGACAAAAACAGATAATAATTTATAGGCATATCTATAGAGGTTACTCTTTTTTTCCAATGACCACTGCGCCCACCATGGCACTCAAGAACAGAATACTCGAGATTTCGAAGGGAACCACATAGCGGGTAAATATTTCCTTGCCCAGCACTTTGATCAACCCCACATTTCCATTCATCAGCATGGCAGAGCGGGACTTCAATTCGGTATCCTTTAGTGCTGCCACCAATACCAATAAAAAAATACCGCCACTCACCGTTCCGGCCAGGGTCATCCAACGCTTGGTACCCGTAGCCCCCTCTTGTCTGGCGTTCATCAGCATGATCACAAAGAGAAACAATACCATGATGGCTCCGGCATATACGATAATGTTGACCACCGCCAAGAACTGGGCATTCAAGAGAATGTAATGCCCCGATATGGCAAAGAAGGTTACGATCAGCCAGATCACACTATATACCGGATTCTTGCTGGTGATGACCATCAGAGCGCTGAACAGGGCCATTACGGCCAATACCCAGAAAAGAATTTGCACGATACTCATCTTAATTGATAGGGTTGGTTGAATGCTGAGGTGAACGATCGCCCAGGGCCTTTATATAGGCTTCGCGTTCGGTGACAGGGTGAGGAATCAGCAACTCGTCTTTTGAATAAATGAAACCCTTGCGCGCGTAATTGGCGGGGGCAAAGGTTTGCGATAAATAAATAGCGTCCTTTGGACAAGCCTCTTCGCACAGACCGCAGAAAATACACCGCAGCATATTGATCGCGTATTTGGCGGCATACTTCTCTTCGCGATACAGCGACTCTTCGCCAGGTTGTCTCTCGGCCGCCTCCATGGTAATGGCCTCCGCAGGACAAGCCACCGCACATAATCCGCAGGCAGTACAATTCTCCCTTCCGGCTTCATCGCGATTAAGTACATGCAAGCCGCGAAACACTTTTGAAAAACTCCGTTGTTGCTCGGGATATTGAATGGTGGCTTTCTTCATGAACATATGCCGAAGCGTAATGGCCATTCCCTTTACAATATTCCATAAATAAATACTTTCGAGCCATGTCATGGGGCTTCGATCGACCGGTTTAGCTCTTTGCGTTAATGGCATACTCATCTTTAATATTGCATCATTTATTTAAGAATAACATCAGGGCCGCACTGATCAGCATATTGATGAGTGCAAGCGGTATCAACTTTTTCCAACCCAAATTCATCAACTGATCGTACCGAAACCGCGGTATGGTCCAGCGAATCCAAATGAACAAGAATAAAAAGAAAGAGACCTTGGCCATCATTACCGCAAAGGTCATGGCGGAGAGCACCAGAGCGGAACCTTGCCATGCCGTCTCGTCAAAGAATGGAATATCATACCCACCAAAAAACAAGGTGGCCATTACGGCGCTACTCACAAACATATTGATGTACTCGGCAAAGAGATAAAAACCGAGCTTCATCGAAGAGTATTCCTGATGATAGCCAAAGTTCAATTCAGTTTCGGCCTCTGGCAGGTCGAATGGTGTGCGATTACACTCTGCCAGCGCACAAATAAAAAAGATCAGAAATCCCAGGGGTTGATATAACACGTTCCAGCCGTGCTGCATCTGGTACTCCACCATAGCACTCATCTTGAGCGAACCGGTCATAAAGAGTACGGCAATAAGCGATAGTCCCATGGGCAGTTCGTAAGAGACCATTTGTGAGGCCCCCCGTATGGCAGCGATCAAAGAGAACTTATTGTTAGAGGCCCAGCCCCCGATCATGATACCATATACGCCCACACTAACAATACCAAATACGATCAGAATACCCATATCTACATCGGCCACTTGCAAGGCAACGGTGCGAGCCTCTCCCACGTAGGTAGCCCCCCATGGGATCACCGTACTGGTAATGAGCGCTACGATCATCGCCAAGGCCGGACCCAATAAAAATAAAAACCGATTGGAGCTAACAGGAGTGATCTCCTCTTTAAAGAATAATTTACCACCATCAGCCAGTGGCTGAAAGATCCCAAAGGGACCCGCTCTGTTGGGTCCCATGCGGTCTTGCATCCATCCGGCGATCTTTCTTTCGGCCAGTGTCGTATACATGGCAATGAAGAAAGACAACCCGATGAGCGCTCCGATCAGGATCAACTTTTCGAGTATATACCAACTATCCATAGCAGTTAAATACATCGTCATAGCATTAGGCCTCCTTGGCGGGTGTTGAATTAAAGTCCTTTCCGTTCGCCGCACCGGGAAGCTGACTCAATTCTATTTTATTGACCTCACTTACATCGTGAATATCCATCATCAGTTTGGGAGCGCGACCTCCCATTACCTCCGGCAAGGTCTCAGTAGGCTTTTGCAAACCCGTATAGTGCCCTTGCGAGATAACGGAATGACGGTTGATGTTGGCGGGACCCTCTATGACCCAATCGCTAGCCGATTTTTTATCGAAGCGACAGGTATTGCAGATCCAGCCGGGCTCTCCTTCGTAGCTGCACACCTCACCCCACTCATCCTTACGGGCGGTTACGCGAAGAACTTCTTCGCCGCGCTGCCACAGGGTGACCTTACCGCAACAATCGGGGCAATCGCGATGCGCATAAACAGGCTTGGTAAACCATACCCGATTCTTAAATCGAAATGTCTTATCGGTCAGCGCGCCAACCGGACAAACATCGATCATGTTACCACTAAAATTATTATCGATGGCCTTAGCAATATAGGTGGAGATCTCGGCATGATCTCCTCGGTCGAGCACGCCGTGCACACGGTTATCGGTAAGCTGATCGGCCACATAGGTACAGCGATAGCATAAAATGCAACGTGTCATGTGCAACTGAATGTAAGGGCCAATATCTTCTTTCTCGAAAGTGCGCCGCTCGAACTCATAGCGAGTCCCCTCTTTGCCATGCTCGTATCCCAGATCTTGCAAATGACACTCCCCTGCTTGGTCACAGACCGGACAATCGAGCGGATGATTGAGCAATAAGAACTCCACTACCCCTGCACGTGCCTCTTTTACTTTTTCGCTGGTAATATTCTTTACCACCATTCCATCCATTACCGTTGTACGGCAACTGGCCACTAGCTTTGGCATGGGGCGCGGATCGGCAGCAGAGCCGGCAGCCACTTCTACCAGGCAAGTGCGACACTTACCGCCACTTCCTTCGAGCTTGCTGTAATAACACATGGCCGGAGGGGTCACCTCACCACCGATCAAACGCGCCGCATTCAGTACGGTAGTGCCGGCAGGAACCTCTAGCGTGATATTATCGATGGTTACTTTAACGGAAGGGATCGTATTATTTTTATCTGATGACATAGTAGTTAGGTTGATAAGACTAGGCCATTATGGAGTCGGGTACGTGAATGGGATCTGCATAATGCATAAGCCCGTAATTGCGTTGTTGTGCTTCTTGCGGATGCAACACGTGCCACTCAAACTCATCCCGGAAATGACGAATAGCCGCTGCCACAGGCCATGCAGCCGCATCACCCAGCGGACATATGGTGTTACCCTCAATCTTGCGTTGAATATCCCAAAGCAGATCGATATCAGTTAGTTTTCCTTTACCGGTCTCAATATTCCACAAGATCTTTTCCATCCAGCCAGTTCCTTCGCGGCAAGGAGAGCATTGCCCGCAACTCTCGTGTCGATAAAAACGAGCCAATGAATACGTATGACGCACCACACACTGACTGTCGTCCAATACAATAAACCCACCCGACCCCATCATGGAGCCCGAGGCAAAACCACCGTCAGCGAGACTTTCATAAGTCATCATGCGTGTTTCTCCCTTGGCGGTCTTAAGCAAAAGATTGGCAGGTAAAATAGGAACTGATGATCCTCCCGGTATGCAAGCCTTAAGTTTTTTTCCTGCGGGAATGCCTCCGCAATATTCATCACTGTAAATAAATTCCTCGACAGAAATGGTCATATCGATCTCATAAACGCCGGGCTTGTTGATATTGCCACAAGCAGAGATCAATTTGGTGCCGGTCGATTTGCCAATTCCGATCTTGGCATACTCTTCGCCGCCTTCATTGATAATGGGAACCACCGCCGCAATGGTTTCAACGTTATTGACCACCGTAGGACAACCCCACAACCCTTTTACGGCCGGAAAGGGTGGCTTGATACGTGGGTTACCTCTTTTACCTTCTAGCGATTCTAACAGCGCGGTCTCTTCGCCGCAGATGTAGGCACCTGCACCACGATGAACATAAATATCACAATCAAAACCGCTTCCTAAAATATTTTTTCCAAGCCAACCGTTTACCTTAGCTTCTTCAATGGCTTTTTCCAAGATTTCGGCCACCCATACGTACTCGCCTCTTATGTAAATGTAGGAACGGTTAGAGCCCAGGGCATAAGAAGAAGTGATCATCCCTTCGATCAACAAGTGAGGTATAAACTCCATTAGGTAACGGTCCTTGAAAGTACCGGGTTCTGATTCATCTGCATTGACGACCAGGTAGCGAGGTACTTCGGCTGGCTTGGCTAAGAAACCCCACTTCATACCTGTTGGAAATCCGGCACCGCCTCTTCCGCGCAGACCACTTTTCTTTACCTCATCGGTAACTTGGTCGGGGCTCATTGTTTTGAGCGCCTTTTCTACACTTCGATAACCCCCTTCCCGACGATACACCTCGTAAGAGGTAATACCCGGCACTTGCGCTTTATCTAGTAATAATTTTCTTGCCATATACTATAGCGGCCCCATAGGGCCTCATTTCTTTTTATTGTGCCAAACTCACCGATTGACCAGCGCAAGAAGCGATAAGCTCATCGATCTTTGCGGGGGTCAGCTGTTCGCGATAACTTTTTCCGTGTTGCAACATAGGCGCGTACCCACAAGCGCCCAGACACTCCACTGTCTTAAGGGTAAACATTCCATCGGCCGTGGTCTCGCCCGGTCGGATCCCTAATCGCTGATAGATATACTCAATAATTCCTTCACTACCATTGAGCATACAGGGGCCTGTTTGACAAACCTCTAGTAAATGCTTTCCGACGGGCTTTAAATTATACATGCTATAGAAAGTAGCCACTTCATAGACCTCGATAGGCTGCAGTTGCAAGAGATTCGCCACATAATCCATGGTCTCGGTGCTTAGCCATCCTCCAAATTCCTGTTGCGCCAAATGCAACACCGGTAAGAGAGCGCTCTTTTGGCGTCCTTCGGGATAGCGGGCAACGATCTGCGCCACTTGCTTTAATGTATGATCCGAAAAAGACAAACTCATGTTCATTTTTTTTAGTGGAGAACAGATCAGGCATCCATCTCTCCGGCAATTAGGTTTAAACTACTCATGGTTATGATCGCGTCACTAAGCATCGCCCCTTTGACCAACTCCTCGTAAGCCTGGTAGTAAATAAAGCAAGGCCTTCTAAAATGCAAACGGTAGGGCGCTCTTCCGCCATCACTGATCAGATAGAATCCCAATTCTCCATTACCTCCCTCAACTGCGTGATACACTTCTCCGGCCGGAATATCGGTCTCTCCCATAATGATCTTAAAGTGATAGATGAGCGCTTCCATTTTGGTGTACACGTCTTGCTTGGCCGGAAGATAATACTCCGGTACATCGGCATGGTACACATCGGACTCGGCACCGGTAAAGGATTGTACTTTTTGATACGCCTGTCGGATAATAGATAAGCTCTGCCACATTTCCTGCTCGCGCACAAGCCAGCGATCATAGCTGTCGCCGGTACTGCCGACCGGGATGGTAAAATCAAAATCTTGATAACTGCTGTAAGGAGTATGCACCCTTACATCATAATCTACTCCGGCTGAGCGAAGGTTGGGGCCCGTAAACCCATAGTTAAGGGCCCTTTCGGCGCTGATACCTCCCACCCCTATGGTGCGATCCATAAAGATGCGGTTGCGTTGAAACATGTTCTCGAATTCCCGGAGGGCCTTGGGATATTCTTCCAGAAACTTCTCGAGCTTTTGAAAAGCGATGTCGTTAAAATTTCGCTCAAAGCCGCCAATACGACCCATGTTGGTCGTCAAGCGAGCACCACAGATTTCTTCGTAAATCTCATAGATAAGTTCACGATACTGCATGACGTAAAGAAACCCGGTATAGGCGCCGGCATCGACCCCCATGATGGAATTACAGATCAGATGGTCGGCAATTCGAGCCAGTTCCATTACAATTACGCGCAAATAATCTACCCTCTTTGGTGTGGTAATGCCCAGCAGTTTCTCGCAGGTCATATGCCACCCCATATTGTTGAGCGGAGAGGAACAATAGTTAAGTCGATCGGTGAGTGTGGTGATCTGAGCCAGTGGTCGACGCTCAGCAAGCTTTTCGAACGCACGATGTATATAGCCGATGGTTTGATCGGCCGATACTATGCGTTCGCCATCTAACTCGAGAATATTTTGCATCACCCCATGGGTAGCCGGATGCGTAGGCCCCAGGTTTAAGGTGGTGGTCGTTTTCTCTATCGAGCCCTCTGGCAATTTTATGTGTTCACTCATACGATAGCCCTTGTAGGGCGTTTTATCTTGTTTAGCCGCGGCCAAACATTTCATCATCCTTATCAATACGGGTTTGATCTTCTAGTGGAAACTCTTTTCTCATCGGAAAATAATCCATCTCATCTACGTTCAGGATCCGCTTTAAATTTGGATGCCCAGCAAAATGGATCCCGAAGAAATCGTAGGTCTCGCGTTCCATCCAATTGGCCGAAGAGAATAAACCGGTGGCCGTGTACACATCCGGTTGTACGACACTGGTAAATACTTTGAATCGTAAACGGAGATTTTCTTTCAAGTTGTGCAAATGATAGACCACGGCCAGTTCACGACCCGGCTGATCAGGATAATGCACCCCGGTCAAGTCTGTCAAAAAAGTAAAGCCCAACGTTGGATCATCGTACAGAAAATTGAGCACCTTAAGGTTGATCTCTTTGGGCGCCTCGAACTGCAGCATGCCATACGAAATGGAAAATCCGGTAACCTGTTCACCGAACTTTTCTGTAAGCCGTTGTTGTATGATCTCGTTGGTAAGTGACATTCTTTTTTATTTGTGTCCTGCGTTTGAATACAAGCGGGCACTTATTGAATACCGTAGCTTTCTAATAGCGCTTTATAACCATCCCCATTTCGACGACGCAAACTTTCTTTTCCGACCAGGTCTTGAATGCGAAGCACCCCGTCTATGATCGCCTCGGGACGAGGTGGACAGCCAGGCACATACACATCAACGGGTACCACCTGATCGATACCTTGCAATACGCTGTAGGTATCGAAAATTCCGCCGCTGCTGGCGCAGGCGCCTACGGCGATCACCCAGCGAGGCTCGGCCATTTGCAAATAGACCTGCTTGACCACGGGGCCCATCTTCTTGGCAATGGTTCCCATTACCATCAGCAGATCGCACTGACGGGGAGAGAATCCCACACGCTCAGACCCAAATCGGGCCAGATCGTATTGCGAACCCATGGTAGCCATAAACTCAATGCCACAACAAGAAGTGGCAAAGGGCAATGGCCAAATAGAATTTTTTCTGGCTAATCCAATAACGGAATCAAGTGAGGTGGCAAAGAAACCTTCGCCCTGGTGTCCGTCAGGCATGGGAGACATACTGATATCTGCCTCCAGAGGCTTTTGAACAAGATTATAAGAAACCGGACGACTCATATTCCCATCATTTTATAGCATAACAAGCGCTCCATGCGAATGTTGTTGAAAGCGAGATCAGTCTTCCCATTGCAAAGCACCCTTTTTGATGATGTAGATGAACCCACACAAAAAGAAGCCCACAAAGAGAGCGACCGCCCAAAAACCATCCCATCCCAGGCCCTTAAAATTGACGGCATAGGGATAAAAAAAGATCACTTCGACATCGAAAAGCACAAAGAGGATAGCCGTCAAAAAATATTTGATGGCCATTGGTTGGCGGGCATCCCCATGCGATTCTATACCACTGGTAAAGTTTTGCAATTTGTCGCTGGTCTTACGGCGAGGCCCCAGCAAGTGGGTGGCAACCATCAAGAAAGCCACCAGCCCTACGGCTATCAAAACCTGTAGGGCCAGTGGCAAATAGGTAGAGGCATTAGAGGCCGTGGAGCCCATTTGCAACCAGTATAACATGTGCTGTTTTTTCTGGGCGCAAAATTAAGGAGCAACGATGACAAAAACGGCATGATGAGCCCCTAAAAAGGATCGATTTAACGCACTGCTTTTAGGAGCAGCCGCTGCTTTGGGTGCAGGTTCTGTTTTGGGAGCATTGTCAGGCTTTGAATTGGCAGACTTTTCTAGAACACTAATGTTTTGTTGAATGGCAGTATTGGTGGGGTCGAGAGAGAGCATTCTGCGTAAATAAGTTAGCGCCTTTTCTTTGTCTTTCAATATGTTAGCGCTGTAAGCCGCCAAATAACCGGCTACTCCGATAATGGTTTTCTTATTCTTTACGGTATCCTTTTCCAAGATCATCATGTACTTCTCTGCCCAGGGAACGGCACTACCCATTTCCATGCTGGTATCGATAGCACGTTGAATGTTGTACTTCATCATATATCCAAAAGATTCCTCGGGATACTTGGTAACATACACTCCAAATAAACTATCCGCTACACTATAAGCCTTACCCTGATAGTAAGCAAAACCGGCATCGAAAAGATCGCGCTGGCTGGGGTTGGGCTTGGTAGTAAGGATCAGCGTGCGCAGGTCTCCTTCAATGATGCGGCTTAGACTATCGCCCTTTGCCTTAAATCGATCGGCTCCTTTTTTTAGCAGGTCTACCTTTAAATTGTACAAGGTATCTACACGGGTAGATTTAAGGTAGGTTTCAAATACCTCGGCAGGCGTACCTCCGGTCTTATCGATGATGTCGGCACGTAACTGATAATCGTACAGCGCCACTCCGTCCATCTCATCTCCTGTGTGAGAAAAGAATTGATCGCTGTACTTCTTAGCATTGGCAAAAGATACGTTGGCGGCATCGGCTTGTTGTTGCTTAGACAGGGTATCTCCTTGTTGATAGCAGGCATCTGCCAGCAAACGATACACGCGAGGTTTGGTAGCCGCCCCTAAAGCAGCGATCACCTGCTCCGACTTGGCAATGGCACAGGCAAAGTCACCCCGTGCCCAACATAGCTGAGAGTATAAGAATTCGTCTTGAATGTTCTTTTCGGGTTGCTTGGTATCGATATATTTTTGAAGTTGCTTTTCGGCAGTGACATAATCACGACGATAGAAGTAATAATAGAATAACTCGTAATAAGCCGGTGTAAAACGTGGGTCTTTCTCCACGCACTGGGTCAGGTATTGCAATACCAACTCCCAGTTCTTTTGAGAATCGAAGAGCCTGGCTAGTCGGTAAAGAGCCAGTGCATAGGCAGGATTTAATTTTAGGGCCTCTTGGTAATTTTGAAAAGCCTCTCCACCCCCTTCGCCGGGGCGGGCTTTACGGACGGCATTGCCGAGTAACAGATACATTTCGGCGTTCTTGTCTCCCTTTTCTAGCTGAGCGGTCATTTTTGAGATCGCGTAATTGAGATCGCCACTTTTAGCCTCGATGTTGGAGCGAGAGACCGCATTGAGAATATCGACGTTATCTCCCTTGCGGGTGCGACTCATGGTCAGAGCCGATTCAAATTTTTGCCGTGCCTCATCTTTTTTATTTTCCAACAGGTCTGCATGGCCGGCCCCTACCATTACCAATGGAGAGTTGGCGGCAACTTGCAAGGCTTTATCGTACCAGGCTCTGGCAGCAGTAATTTTTTTAACGGAGTCCAATTCACGCTCAATAACAGCCTGACCACCCCAATACAGCGCATCGGGATCGGCCGGATTGGCCTTTAAGAGCTGCTGAAAAGTTTGCTCTGCCAACTCAAAACGCTGAGCAAACAAATGGTTCTTTCCATCCTGAATGGTCTGTGCCTTGACTAAACCTGCCGCACCGGCACTGATCGCAAATAATAAAAAAATTCTTTTCATCTGTGTAAAATATTTCTCTTTAAGGGTTGTAAATATATAGTAATTAACGATCAATTATTCGTTGACCCGTACCGGACGAATCCCCAGTCTTTTCTGGGCCGGGGCCAAATAACCCCTTCTAAAAATGATCTGTCCGATCTCACCACTTACAAAATGCGCAAAGCCGGTAGCCAGGCCACGGTGCCTTTCTTTTAAAATGTACACCAGGTCGCGCACCATGGGATAGCGTTTGGCATAGATGTTGGCCTGATAGGCTTTGACATAATAGCCTTTAAGGTCCCTGCTCTCTACATGAGCTACTCTGATCTTTTTCAAAAAGCTAAGTTGTGCAGAGTCTTCCGGGTTGCCGACCCATCCCACTCCCACAAAACCCACCGCCTCGGGATGAGTGGCTACATAGTCGATTACCCCTTCACTACTTCGCGCAGCCAATGCCTGATCGGTCAAGGGTTCGTCTTTCAATACTGAATCTACAATAAATCTTACCGTGCTGGTGGCTTTTACACCATCAAAGACAGGGATTAACTTTTTGTTATGTTTCCCCGTAAGGATCTCTTGGATCTCTTTCATCGTAAAGATCGTATCGGCCGAGCCGGGATGCACTACTACCGCAATGCCATCCCTTGCTACCACCAGACTTCTGGCATTTACCTTTAGTGAATCTGCCATCAAAGCCCGCTCTTCGGCAGAGGGACGACGCGTTACCAGTACCATTCTCACACTGTCGCTGAGCAGATCGCGCAGACAATCGGCCTCTGTTTTATAAGCCACGATAATTTTTGTGCCGGGATGGTTAGACTCATATACTTGTACCAGCTCATCCACTATAGGTTTGAACGTTTCGTCGGCACTGATGCTCACCACACCTCTGTCGGGGGTGTCAGGCAACTCGCTGCGCTGCTCCTCGTACGATTTACATCCCATAAAAAAAATACACACCCCCAAGATCCATAAGGCCATTCGTTGCAACATGTACAGTGAGTTTATCCGTTCGCTTTAGTTCCTCTGTATAAACGCCAGCTTCCATACAAAAGGCATACCACTCCAAAAATACGATCGGTCAGGTCCGGAGGAAAGCGAAGATTCAACTCCAGTTCAAAATAGCTACGCGATAAAAAGAACAAACCCGTCAATAAAAACAATCCACCCATGCTAAACTCCCTCACTTTTTTTAGTTGAGAGCGGTGGGCCATTTTTTGTTTCTCGTATTCTTCGAACATAAAAGGCAAATTAGCCAAATTTTCAAAGCCATGGATAAGGTTTCGCGACCTTGGATACCCCTACTGCGCATACCGCAGGGCGGGTTATATTTGCATAGCGGCTATTAGCTGCTTAACTTACCTCTGTATGGCAAAACCCAGCCTCCCGCCCGGCACCCGTGATTTTTCTGCCGAGGTGGTACGAAAAAGAAATTATCTGTTCAACACCATACGGTCGGTGTTTGAATCTTATGGGTTTGGCCCGCTCGAGACCCCCGCCATGGAGCACCTCGACACCCTGATGGGTAAGTATGGAGAAGAGGGAGATAAACTCATTTTCAAGATCTTGAATAACGGGCTGGATAATCCCGAAAAAGAAAAACAAACAAGAGCGGCCCTTGAACAGGTATTGCAGGGAAAAAATAGCAAAGACTTAACCGAGCGGGCACTTCGTTACGACCTGACCATTCCCTTTGCCCGCTATGTGGCTACCTGGCATCACCAGTTGGCCCTTCCTTTTAAACGCTACCAGATGCAACCTGTCTGGCGAGCCGATCGGCCTCAAAAGGGGCGGTACCGCGAATTTTATCAATGTGATGTAGATGTGGTAGGAAGTCGCTCCTTACTGAACGAACTGGAATTGGGTTGCATTTGTCATAGCATCTTTTCCCGACTGCATTTACCCGATTATAGCTTACGCATCAATCATAGGCAATTGTTACTGGCACTCGCTGTTCGGTGCGGTGGTCCTTCCCTGCTAAGCACTATCACTACGGCCATCGATAAATTAGATAAAATCGGAGCCGAGAAAGTAATGGAGGAATTGACAAAAAAAAATGTATCCTCCGAGCAGATCGACTTGATAACCGCTTACTTAAAAATAGAGGGTTCCCTGCCGCAACAATTGGACCAACTTCGGTCTTTACTGGGCGAGCAACCCGAAGCCATCATGGCCCTTACCGCGTTGCAACAGCTTATTGAGGAGCTACAAGAGCAACAGGTCAATGCCGTACTGGACCCTACGCTAGCCAGAGGGCTTAACTATTACACCGGAACCATCTTCGAGATAAAAGCACCACCGCGAGTCAGTATGGGCAGTATCGGTGGAGGTGGACGATACGACGATCTGACCGGACTCTTTGATGTGCCCGGCATACCGGGGGTGGGACTTTCGTTCGGTGTGGATCGTATCTACGATGTTTTAGAGGAATTACAACTGTTTCCGGAAGATAGTACCCAAGGATCAAAGTTGTTGTTCTTTAATCTGGGCATCGAAGAGATGAAAGCTGCTTTTACCCAATTACAAGCACTACGCGAAAAGGGCATAGCCGCAGAGCTGTATCCGGAGTCCGTAAAATTTGATAAGCAGTTCAAATATGCCGAGAAAAAAAATATTCCTTACATCGCTATCATTGGTAAAGAGGAAATAGCCACCCAACAGGTCAATGTAAAAAATATGCGCAGTGGCGAGCAACGTACCATTTCTTGGCAAGAATTACAAAAGACAGAGTTAAACTGGTAAGCGGTATCATAACGCTTCGTACACGACCGCTGCTCCCTGTCCCACTCCTACGCACATGGTCGCTAATCCATAGCGCGCCTTTCTTCTTCTAAGCTCATAGATGAGGGTTGTAGAGATACGGGCTCCGCTGCAACCCAACGGATGTCCCATGGCAATGGCCCCTCCATTGACATTGACCTTGTTGGGATCTAAAGACAATTCTTGCATGCAGGCCAGCGACTGTGAGGCAAATGCCTCATTGAGCTCGAACAGATCTATATCATCAATCGACAAGCCCGCACGTTGTAAAACTTTTTGAGTGGCGGGCACAGGGCCAATACCCATAATGGCAGGATCTACACCGGCCACGGCCATCGCCACTACTTTTGCAATAGGGGTCAGGTGATATTTGGTAAGGGCCTCCTCGCTGGCCAGTAACAATCCGGCTGCTCCGTCGTTGATACCCGAAGAATTACCGGCAGTGACGGTACCATTTTTTTTAAAGGCAGCAGGAAGCGTGGATAATTTCTCTAACGAAGTTTCACGCGGGTGTTCATCATCGACTACCCAACTGATCAATCCCTTCGATTGTATTTCGACCGCCGTAATTTCTTGTTCCCAAATTCCTTTTTGGCGAGCAGCTGCATATTTCTGTTGAGAAGAAAGGGCAAATCGATCTTGTTGTTCTCGCGAGATCGCAAAACGCTCGGCGACATTCTCGGCTGTCTCTCCCATAGTAAAAGGGTGATGAAGCGCAGCGAGCGTTGGATTGACAAAACGCCATCCCATGGTCGTATCAACTATCTGTGCGCTACGATCGAAGGGCTGAGTCGATTTTGCCATGACATAGGGGGCACGGCTCATACTCTCGACACCGGTAGCCATTAACAGCTCGGCATCACCCACGGCAATCTGTCGAGCCCCATCCATGATGGCCTGCAACCCAGAGGCGCAAAGACGATTGACCGTGGTTCCGGCTACGCTAACGGGCCATCCGGCTAGTAACGCAGCCATTCTGGCAACATTGCGATTATCCTCTCCGGCCTGATTGGCAGCTCCGGCAATGACCTCTTCGATGGCATTGGGATCGATAGATTCATTACGCTTGTGCAACGCGCGCAATACAGTGGCCAGCAGATCGTCGGGGCGAACGCCACTTAATGATCCGCCATAGCGTCCAATCGGCGTACGAATGGCATCTACCACATAAACAGGTTTCATGCGTTGGGTTTGTAAGCAAATATCCGTTAAATACTTAAATCCCTTACCGGCCGATTATCTTTGCATCACATGAAAAAGAATACCGCAGAGAATATCAGAACCTGGAGTTTGCAGCAGATCGAGGAACATTTTGAGGAGCGGGGCGAGAAAAAGTTCAGGGCCCGTCAGCTATATGACTGGATCTGGCAGAAAAATGCCATGAGTTTTGCGGACATGACCAATTTGAGCAAAGAGCTTCGGCAGCACCTGGGTGAGCAATTTGTGCTACCGGCCCTTTCTGTAAATGTCACCCACCACTCCGAAGACGGAACGGTCAAAAGCCGCTTTCTGACCTGGGATGGACATGCGGTAGAGGGGGTATTGATTCCCACCGAAAAAAGACTCACTGCCTGTGTGTCTTCGCAGATCGGTTGCTCCCTGTCTTGTAAATTTTGTGCCACCGGTTATATGGACCGCAAACGAAATCTGCAATTCGATGAGATCTTCGACGAAGTGGTACTACTGAACAAAGAAGCCCAACAGTTGCATCAAAAAAAGATCAGCAATATTGTTTTTATGGGAATGGGTGAACCACTGCTCAATTACAAACAGGTGCTACTGGCCATTGAAAAGATCACCTCTCCCGAAGCACTGGCCATGAGTCCTCGCCGAATAACGGTCTCTACGGCGGGGGTGGCCAAAGGCATTCGACAACTGGGAGATGACAATGTACGTTTTAAACTAGCACTCTCGCTGCATGCGGCCAATGATCATAAACGTAATGAGATCATGCCCATTAACGAGTCGAACCAAATTCGCACCTTGGTAGAGGCGCTCAATTACTTTTATAAAAAGACCGGCAACGAGATCACCTTCGAGTACATATTATTCGATCAATTCAACGATTCGTTACAAGACGCCGAAGAGCTGGTCAAGGTCTACCGGCAAGTTCCGGCAGACCTGGTCAACATCATAGAGTACAACCCTATAGACAAAGCCCGCTTTAAAAAACCATCAGAGGCCAAAACAGCTGCTTTTATGGAGTACCTGGCTCAAAAAAGAGTCAATGCCCGGCTTCGAAAAAGCAGGGGAAAAGATATTGATGCCGCGTGCGGACAATTGGCGAACAAGGGCTAAATAGCACATTAAACCTTTTGATGTGGCGGTGGTCAGAGTTTGGATGCCCGGCCTTGTGGCAGGTCTAAAAAAATATACTATGAAAATGATCATCACCCTTTGTCTCGTTACTAGTTTGCTTACCATGGCTCATGCGCAAGACGGTCCTGCTCCGCATGCCCCACGTTCTAACCGCCAGGGTTCGCCCAGAGAACGGGAAAAAGAAATGGTAATGGAACGACTGCAATTAACCCCGGCGCAGCGCGAACAATTAAAGAAAGAACAAGAGCAAGCGCTAGAGAGAGTATTGACTCCCGATCAAAAAAAGAAACTAAAAGAAATACGGCAGCAACAAGAGCAACGCAAAGAAGAGATGGAAAGCCGCCAAAGACAACAATTAAAAGATAGACTGTCGCTAACCGATGAACAGGCTACCAAGTTGCAGGCCCTGCAAAAGAGTTTTATGGAATCGATGAAAAAAAACCGGCAGCAGCTAGACCAGACCATTGCGCAACAACGCGAAAAGGCCCGTGAGATGATGGAGACACATCAGCAATCACTTAAAAAGTTATTGAGTGCCGATCAACTCGAAAAGTATCGGAATATGATGCGCGACAAAATGCGCGATGGTATGCAAAGATTCAAAGAGCGTTCCCAAGACAGAGGACAAAGGTCACCGCAAGACCGAAAACCTTCTATGCGCAAAGACGGCCCGGGTAGTTCGCAACCCGATACGCTGTAATTGACCTACCTTTGTGGGATACCTGTTGAAAAACAGCAACCCTCTCCCATGAAAAAATCCAGCTCGCACCCCTTTACCAAGTTTGGTACCAAAAAGAGTAACGCTGCCATCAAAGAGCAGTTTCGCCAAGAAAAAAGAAAGGCCAAAAAAGAAAGAGAAGCTTTTTTTGATCAAAAGAAAGCGGCCGAGCGGTTAGCGCGCGGTGGAAAGACAGCAGCCGACGTAAAAGGCAATTTTCCAAAAAGCCATCCCATAGTAACTCCCCCTGAGCGAATGCCCCTTAACAAGTACCTTTCGCATGCCGGGGTAGCGGCCCGCAGAGAGGCCGCCTTGCTAATCAAAAAAGGATTGGTAAAGGTAAACGGGGTTGTGATGCTTGAGCCCGGATGCCGCATTGCCCCCAACGATGTTGTTACCTACAACGGAAAAAAACTTTCGCCATCGCGCGAGTACGTGTATATTTTATTGAATAAGCCCAAAGACTACATTACTACCACCGATGACCCACAAGGAAGAAAAACCGTACTCGATATAGTGGGGCAAGCCACTACCGAAAGGATCTATCCGGTAGGACGTCTTGATAGAAATACCGCCGGCGTCTTACTATTGACAAACGACGGAGAACTGGCACAGCACCTGACCCATCCTAAAAATCAGGTTAAAAAAATATATCAGGTGGCACTGAACAAACCCCTGGAGAAAAAAGATTTTGATAAGTTATTGCAAGGGATCGTACTGGAGGATGGACCCGCTTCTGCCGATGTATTGGCCTATGCCGATCCCAAAGACAAAACACAGGTAGGTATCGAAATTCACAGTGGTCGTAACCGGATCGTACGCCGCATGTTCGAGCACTTGGGATATGATGTAAAAAATCTTGACCGGGTGGTATTTGCCGGTTTGACCAAAAAGAATGTGCCGCGCGGAAAATGGCGTTTCTTGAGCGAGAAGGAAGTGCGCGATCTCAAACATTTTGGAAAAGGCAAGTAAACGGCTATGCAACTATCGGGTATTACACTGGCAGAGACCGATCAATGGATCGCACTGAACAAACCTGCAGGATTACTCTCGGTACCGGACCGCTTGGGTAAAGAGATCTCCCTAAAGATGATGCTTCGAGAAAAGTATGGTCCTATCTGGGCCGTACATCGCCTGGACCGCGATACTAGCGGCGTCATATTATTTGCCAAAGACGAACTGACCCACCAAGCGCTTAACGATCAATTTGAACAGCGAAAGACAGAAAAGATCTATGCCGGTCTTGTCGTGGGTATTCCGTTGCAAGAGAGCGGTAGCATTACCACTCCCATCGCTGAACACCCCGCTGCCGACGGAAGGATGATGACACATGCCAAAGGAAAACCCTCCCACACCGATTATCGGATTATCGAAGCGCTGCGGCCGTATAGTTTGATCGAATTTAATATTCGTACCGGTCGCACGCACCAGATTCGCGTGCACATGCAATCGCTGGGGCATCCCATTGTCTGCGATCCGTTGTACGGAGATGGCAAATCCGTACTGGTATCGTCTCTTCGCAAAAAATTTAAACTGGCCAAAAACGTAGAGGAAGAAAGACCCATCCTGTCCAGACTGGCATTGCATGCGCAGCTGCTAAGCTTTACCGACAACAATGGCCACGTACAACGAATCGAAGCATCCTTACCCAAAGACCTGACCGCCACCATAGCGCAGTTAAAAAAAGGGCAAGGAGAAAAATAAAGTACGTTCGGTAGCGCTTAGACAGGAGTCACACACTCCAGGCGATATCGTATGGTGCTGTTCTTGCGAAGCATGGCGGCTACCCCGCAGTATTTGTCGAGTGAAAGATCGATCGCTTTTTTTACTTTTTTTTCGTTGGCCCGGTCAGTAGTGATCTTATATAATAAGTCGATATCTGTATAGACACGGGGATGATCGGTAGTCTGATCGGCCTCTGTCTCAATGAGAAGTTCCGAAAAAGAAACCCTCATCTTTTCTAAGATCTCCACCACATCCACCGCAGAGCATCCCGCCAATCCGGCCAGCAGCAATGCCTTTGGACTCATACCCGACCGAAGGTTTCCATCCATCATGACAGAACCGGCCCCTGCTTGATCTGCCTCGAATTGAAGCATTCCTTTCCATTGCGTAGTGATCTTCATGGCTTGTATTTTTTTCGAGACCATAGTTGCGGAAGTCGCCATAACGAGTCGGTGAATTTACTATAGGTCTCTTTTGTCAAAAGTTTTGAGTCATTCATGGCCTTGTACGTAAGAAACATTCCCAAAGGAAGGAGCACAAAGGTGGCCAGCCACATCCCTATAAAGGGAGTCAAGGAATCTTCTTTGGCGAACTTCTCTCCAATGGTGCTAGAAAAGTAGAATAACATAAAAAATACAATGGCAAAGAGAAGTGGTGTGCCCAAGCCCCCTTTTCGAATAATAGCCCCCAGCGGAGCTCCTATCAAAAATAAAATGATACAGGCAACCGAGAGAGCCAGCTTGCGATGCCATTCAATAAAATGTCTGCGCATTCCTCGATTCTTATCAGACACCACACTATATAACGACTCGGCACTCATCCGAATGGATGCGGCCGAACTTTGGGTAGTGCTCAATAGGACCGCCAGCGAGGAATCGGGTAAGAGCTGGCTTACACGCTTCTTTCCTTTAAGTTGTTTTTTTTCGGTGTTGCTAAACGGATAGCCCGACCATGTCGTATCGATCAATTCGTAAAAAGCAAATTGAGCCAACCAATCGCGTGTCATACGATTAACGATGGTATCGCGTTCTCGTTGCAACGAATCGATGGCCTTATTTAACTGACGCATGCTGAACATACGCTCGTTGTTCTTATTGACGCTATCGGCGGTACGGTTCGTAAATCCCAACGATCCCAGATCGAACTGCTTGGTGTAGGTCTTAAATCCGGTACGGATATATTCATTGTTGCCGGCATTGAAAAGATTACCCCTTTCTTGATAGCGCCATCCATCGCGCAAGTGCAACTCCAAGATCCGCTTGTTGCCGGTTACCCGCATCACGCCGCTTTTGGCCATCACAAAATTATCTTGCAGCATGTTGCCTTGCTCGTAGATGATGACATCGCGGATCACACTATCGTTCGATTCCTTTTTGCCGATCTTGATGGCATAACCGCTAATACGATCGTAGAAAATTCCCTCTTTTAGATCAAAGGCCGGTTTGGCATACACGATATCGGCCAATAGGGTACGCGACTTAAGGTTAGCAACGGGTATCACATAATTAGAAAATAAAAAAGCAACGAACCCGATCAGGATGCTGAATAAAAACAGAGGGCGCATAAACCGGAGTAACGAGATACCGGCCGACTTTATGGCTACCAGCTCGAAATTCTCTCCCAGGTTTCCGAAGGTCATGAGCGAAGACAGCAACACCGCCAACGGAAGTGCCAGCGGTACCAGTACCGCACTTTGATATCCGATAAATTCCAAAATGACACCAGGCCCCAAACCCTTGCCTACAAAATCATCAATGTAGAGCCAAAAGAATTGCATGACCAGCACCAACAATGTAATAAAGAAGGTGGCGATAAAAGGCCCTGCAAAGGACCGAAGGATCAGCTTATCTAGTTTCTTAAACAAGTCAGTAGACTAAAGCCATCATTAGTTGCCGAGTCGGTGAAACAGATCTTTGACCTGATGATCCCATAGCAAGGTTTGATCTTTGATCTCTTTCTTTTCGGCAAAATCCTTTATGACCAAAATGGTTTGATTGGTGATCTCCGATTTATCGATGGCAAATTCAAAATACTCCCCCTTAGAGGCCGTGATCCATCGGTATCGAATGAATTTATCTTGCTCCTTTTCGATAACCTCGGCTTTCTCCACGTTATCCTCCCATCCAAAATAAAATATTCCTTCGCGTTCATCTACCCTATCGGCGAACCACTCACTGAGACCAGCCGGTGTCGATAAAAAATCGTAGAGGATGGTGGGAGAACAACGTACCGGAAACTCCAGTGTATATAATTGCTTGCTCATGTCTATATCAGTTGCAACGATGCAATAATAGAGAAAATAACATCAAACACAAAACGAGAGTTTTTTATCAAAAAACCAAGCGGATTCTCTCTTGTTGCGCCGTTACCCCATTCCCTAACTTAAAGTTGTAATACGAGTCTATGCGCATGAGACAAATAAAGATCGGAAAATCGATCACCAACCGAGACCAACCCAGCCTGGAAAAATATTTACAAGAGATAGCCGCCATCGACCGCATCAGCCCGGAAGAAGAGGCAGAACTTTCACAAAAAATTAAGGAGGGATGTCAGCTGTCGCTGCAACGACTGGTCAGTGCCAACCTGCGCTTTGTGGTTTCGGTGGCCAAACAATATCAGCACCAGGGGCTTCCGCTATGCGACCTGATCAACGAGGGCAACATTGGCTTGGTCAAAGCGGCGGGCCGTTATGATGGCACCAAGGGTTTCAAGTTCATCTCCTATGCCGTGTGGTGGATCAGACAATCGATCTTGCTGGCCCTGGCAGATCATGGTCGTATCGTAAGAGTCCCCGTCAATAAAGTTAGCAGTGCGCAGCGAATGCAAAAAACCTATGCCTGCCTGGAGCAAGAATTAGAGCGTGATCCCACAACCCAAGAATTGGCCCAACGGCTGGGAGTCAGTGAAGAAGAGATAAGGGCCTGTTTATGCATCAACGTTAAACACCATAGTATCGACAGCCCGGTTGCCGAAGAAGAAAAGATCGGACTAAGCGACACACTCGAAGACAAAGAAAGCGCAAGGGCCGATCACCTGCTAGAGGGCACAGCCTCTCTTAAGATCGAGATCGAACGATGTATGCAAACCTTGACCGACCGGCAACGGCGTATTCTATGTGCCTATTTCGGAATAGGAAAGCCCTTAGCCAAGAGCTTGGAAGAGATTGGAGCAGAACTCGGCATCAGCCGAGAGAGGGTTCGCCAGATAAAAGAAAAGGCCCTAGGCCGCCTGCAGCATGCGCACCGATCGCACATGCTACGCAATTACTTGTCCGGATGATCGGCCTCCGCTTCTTATCTTTGCTACCCTTTATCGCTATGTTCAACTCATTACAGCAAAAACTCGAAACGGCCTTTAAAAATCTTAAAGGACAAGGTAGGATCACGGAACTGAATGTGGCTACCACTATCAAAGAGATCCGCAGGGCCTTGGTAGATGCAGACGTTAACTACAAGATCGCCAAAGAGTTTACCGATAAAGTCAAAGAAAAGGCCGTTGGCGCCAAAGTCATCAATGCGGTTTCGCCCGGACAGCTAATGACCAAGATCGTCAAAGACGAATTGACTGCCCTAATGGGCGGCACCGAGGCCGCACTGCAAGACAAAGGAAATCCAGCCATCATCTTGATCGCAGGATTGCAGGGTAGCGGTAAAACAACATTTAGTGGAAAGCTGGCCAATTATTTAAAACAAAAAAGAGGACTTAGTCCCTTACTGGTGGCCGGAGACGTATACCGTCCTGCCGCCATGGAGCAGTTAAGGGTCTTGGGAGAGCAGATCGGTGTAGAGGTCTATATTGATGCAGCCAATCAAGATCCGGTCTCTATTGCCCGCGATGCGGTTAGCAAAGCACGAAGTCTCAACAAGAATGTGATCATCCTCGACACTGCCGGACGTTTGGCCGTAGATGAGGCCATGATGAACGAAGTAACCCGCATTAAAGAGGCCGTTCAGCCACAAGAAATTTTATTTGTGGTAGACAGCATGACCGGACAAGATGCCGTTAATACCGCCAAGGCCTTTAACGACCGGCTTAATTTCTCGGGAGTCGTTCTTACTAAACTAGATGGTGATACGCGTGGGGGCGCTGCCCTCTCCATTACCTACACGGTCAACAAACCCATCAAGTTTACCAGCAACGGAGAGAAGATGGACACTATCGATATTTTCTATCCCGAACGAATGGCGCAACGCATCTTGGGGATGGGAGATATTACGACCTTGGTCGAAAAGGCACAAGCGCAGATCAGCGAAGAAGAAGCCAAAAAACTCGAGGCCAAGATCAGAAAGAATAAATTTGATTTTGCCGATTTTAAGATGCAACTCGAGCAGCTAAAGAAAATGGGCGATATGAAAGAAATGCTGGGCATGATACCGGGCATGGGAAGCAAGATCAAGGATATCGATATCGACGAAAATGCATTCAAGGGAATTGAGGCTATGATCAATTCCATGACCCCTGCCGAACGGGCCAACCCCGATCTGATCGATCAGACTCGGAAAAAAAGGATCGCCAAGGGCAGCGGAAAAGATATTCAAGAGGTCAATAACTTTATGAAGCAGTTCGACCAAATGAGAGACATGATGAAGAATATGAACAAGTTGGGAGCTTTTGGCAAAATGATGCCAGGGATGAGAAGATAGCCATATTGCATAATAAACTTGCCCATTTAGCCACCCCTTCTTATATTTGCACTCCGGTTTTTACCGGTACCAACATTTATTGTTAACGCTGTTAAATTTTTATTTATGTCAGCCAAAATCCGTCTCCAGAGACACGGGTCTAAAAAAAGACCTTTTTATTTTATCGTCGTAGCCGACTCCAGAGCCCCCCGCGATGGAAAATTTATCCAAAAACTAGGAACTTACAACCCACTGACCATTCCTGCTTCTATTCAGCTAGATCGTCAAAAAGCGTTGGAATGGCTTAACAAAGGTGCCATCCCTACCGATACGGTTCGTCGTATCCTGAGCTTTAAAGGGGTATTGTACCTGAAGCACCTGCTAAGGGGTGTTTCCTTAGGGCTGTTCGATGAGGCCGCAGCCATGCAAAAGTTTACCGAGTGGACGGCTGAGCACGACAACCAGATCAAAAAGAAAAACGAAGACACCCAGCGCAAGCGTTCGGAAAAACGTCATGCCATCATGTCTGCCTCCGTTGCCAATCGCCAGGCCAAAGCTGCCGCACAAGCTGCTGCTCAGGCCGCTGCCGAGGCCCCTGCTGCTCCTGCCGAAGAGGCCGGTACTACAGAAGAAACGACCGAAGACTAATTGCGATCTGGTCTTGACCATACTGATCCCGGCTTTTGCCGGGATTTTTTTTGCTGTAGGCTATTGATTTGTTTTGATTGACATAAAAAATTTTCATTTACTACATTTATCTCCACGGCATCGTAACTTGTTACCGAGAATTATGATATGAAGAGTTATATCAAACTAGGAAAAGTAGCGGCCGCCCACGGACTAAAAGGAGAGGTAGTGCTGCAACACGAGCTGGGTAAAAAAACAGACCTCAAGAAACTTCCTGCGCTTTTCATTGAAATAAAAAAAGATTCGTTGGTGCCTTATTTTATTAGCAAAGCCAAAGGCACGAACGAGAAAGAATCGCTGCTATTGTTAGAGGAGATCGATACCCGAGAGAAAGCCCAATTACTAGTGGGTAAGCCATGTTGGTTACCCGAGGAGCAGTTTAAACAATACGCTCATACGCAAGCGCCGGCCGGACTGCTTGGATATCAAGTTGCAGAAGAAGGGAAAGACCCTCTTGGAGCGATCGAAGAGGTCATAGAGCAACCGCACCAGCTATTATGTCGCATACAGATAGCAGGGAAAGAAGTATTAATTCCCCTCAACGAAAGCACCCTTATCGCTGTTGATCATCCTACCAAAATGGTAACCGTACAGCTACCCGAAGGATTACTAGACATTTACCTTCCATGATCCGTGTCTGCCCCCCAACCCTATATTGCCCATTTTGACCTGGACTCTTTTTTTGTTTCGGTAGAGCTCATCAACAACCCATCACTGCGGGGCAAACCGGTGCTAGTAGGTTCGGTAGAGAGAGGGGTCGTGGCCACTTGCAGTTACGAAGCGCGAAAGTTCGGTATCCACTCGGCCATGCCCATGAAAAGAGCCCTTCAACTTTGCCCCGAGGCCATAGTGACCAATGCCAGTCGTCATCAATATGGCCACTATTCACGCTGGGTAACAGAACTGATAGCCGAAAAAGTACCCCTATTCGAAAAAGCCAGTATCGATGAATTTTATGTAGACCTCACAGGAATGGAACGCTTTTTTGGAGCAAGCGGCTTTGCACAAGATCTCCGAAAACACATCACCACTCAAACAGGTCTGCCACTATCTTGCGGTCTGGCCTCGGCTCGTTTTATTGCCAAGATGGCTACCAATCAGGCCAAGCCCAATGGCTTCTTACAAATAGCTCCGGGCAAGGAGAAAGAATTTCTCTGGCCCCTCTCCATAGATAAGATAAACGGTGTCGGGGAACAAACTGCTCAATTATTAAAGAGCAAAGGGCTTTACACGATCGAGGATATTGCACGCACTCCTTTACCGATACTCACCTCTTATGTTGGAAAATGGGGTGAATCGCTTTGGAATAAATCGCAAGGAATAGGAAGCACCGCTATTCATACCGAGTGGGAACAGAAATCGGTAAGCCACGAACGCACCTTCGATCAGGACCATACCGATATTGAATTTTTACAACAACAGATCGTTTCACTTTGTGTAAAAACAGCGGCCGATGTACGCAGCGAAGAAAAACTGGCCGGATGCATTACCGTAAAGATCAAGTATAGCAACTTCGAGATGGCCTCCAAGCAAGAGACCATCGACTACACCGCGCTCGATGATGTGATCACGGCCAAAGCCAAACTGTTGTTTCATCAATTGTATCAGACAAATCGACCGGTTCGACTGTTAGGTGTGCGTTGCAGCCATTTGGTGCCGATCAATCTACAAATGAGCTTATTCGAAAAAACGGCCGAGAAGCTACAACTCTATCAAACCATGGACGAGATCAACGACCGCTTTGGCAAAGATGCCCTCACGAAAGCCGCTATCATTCAACGACCGGAGTCTGGCGCTGAAGACGAAGCAGAGGCTTAGTTGTATCTTCGCTTTATAATTTTACAAGACCAAAATCTATACCATGTCTGCCCTTTGGAAACAATACCAAGACCAACACCAGGAACGCTTTTTGAACGAAATGATCGATCTGCTTCGTATCCCCTCGGTAAGTGCCAAGTCGGAACATAAAGAAGATATGATACGCTGTGCAGAAGCGGTTAAAAAAAGTTTACTCCATGCCGGCTGTGATAAAGCCGAAGTGATGCCTACAGAAGGATACCCCGTCGTTTACGGAGAAAAGATGATCGGACCTCATGCCCCTACCGTCTTGGTCTATGGTCACTACGACGTTCAACCGGCAGAACCACTCGAACTATGGCATAGTGGTCCTTTCGATCCGGTCATCAAGGATGGTAAGGTTTATGCGCGGGGATCAGCCGATGACAAGGGTCAATTTTACATGCATGTAAAAGCGTTGGAGATCCTTTGTAAGACCGACTCACTTTGCACCAACATAAAATTTCTTATTGAGGGAGAGGAAGAAGTGGGCTCCCCCAACCTGGGGCCTTTTGTATCGCGCAACAAAGAAATGCTAAAGGCCGATGTAATATTGATCAGCGACTCCGCGATGCTTAGCATGGATACGCCCTCACTCGATACCGGTGTAAGAGGGCTTAGTTATATAGAAGTAGAGGTAACAGGACCCAACCGCGATCTGCACAGTGGAATTTATGGTGGCGCCGTTGCTAACCCCATCACCATTCTTGCGCAAATGATCGCCAGCTGTCACGACCAAAACAATCATATTACCATACCGGGGTTTTATGACGATGTAGTAGAGGCCGGACCCGAAGAGAGAGCGTTAATCAACAAAGCACCCTATAGCGAAGAGGAGTATAGTCAAGACCTGGGTGTGAGAAATCTGTGGGGAGAAAAAGGATATAGCACCTATGAGCGCACCGGCATACGTCCTACGCTGGAGGTGAATGGCATTTGGGGAGGCTACACCGGAGAAGGGGCCAAGACCGTGCTGCCCTCAAAGGCCTTTGCCAAAATATCTGCTCGCTTGGTTCCTCATCAATCATCCGATAAGATCACTCAAAAACTATTGGATTATTTTACCAGCATAGCACCTGCAAGCGTGCAAGTAAAAGCATCGCTGCATCATGGAGGCGAGCCGTACATGACGCCAATAGATAGTAAGGGATATCAAGCTGCGGCAAAGGCCGTAGAAGCGACCTTTGGCAAGGCGCCTATTCCGGTGCGAGGAGGAGGCAGCATTCCGATCTGCTCCATCTTGGAAAAAGAACTCGGCATTAAAATTGTTTTTATGGGATTTGGGCTAGACAGTGACAATCTGCATAGTCCCAATGAAAAATACAATATCGAAAACTACTTTAAAGGGATCGAGACCATCCCCTATTTTCACCGGTACTTTGCCGAGTTGGCCTAACCGCAGACCTGATACGTATCAGCTATTGCTTGTGGCGCATCATTGATGTAAGCCATTGTTGGGGTATAGTTTTGAAGAAGCAATATTGCCACATTCAAAACAAAATATACCATGGAAAAACAATTATTAGAAAAAGCCAGTCGCTCGCTTCCCTCTTTATTCGGAAACGGATGGCTTGACCGCATGCTCAGTACTCCGCTCGATGAGTACTTGGGACTAACCCGTGTATCGAACGTTCCTGCCGTTAATGTAAGTGAAAATGACAAAGAGTACATTGTAGCGGTGGCCGCACCGGGCATGGACCGAAAAGATTTTCAGGTGGAGACCGCCGAAGACATGCTTACTATTTCGGCCGAAAAAGAAAAAGAAGAAAGGGAGGAGCGAGAAGGACGCTACAACCGAAGAGAGTATAACTACAGCAGCTGGTCCCGCTCGTTTAGCTTGCCCGAAGATTGTAACGCCGAAAAGATCGATGCTGAATATAAAAGCGGCGAGCTGCGCATTACGATCCCCAAGACAGCCATCAAAAAGCCCAAGAACGTACACTCCATACCCGTGGCCTGATGGGTCGTACGCCTTTAACGCCTGAAGTATTTAGCCCCCACCCGGGGGCTCTTTTTTTTATAAAAGCACTATAGCCAACAGGGGGACGTTATATTTGCCATATGCACATCGATATCATAACCGTCTTGCCGGGATTGCTGGAAAGTCCCTTTGCGCATAGCATTATGAAAAGGGCGCAAGAGAAAGGACTACTCTCTGTTGCCGTGCATCCCCTTCGTGAATGGGCCGTCAATGAATACGGACAAGTAGACGACTATCAATATGGAGGCGGCGCGGGTATGGTCATGATGTGCGAGCCTTTGGCCAAGGCCATTGAAGCGCTCGCTGCCAACGAGGCCTACGACGAGATCATCTTTCTAACTCCCGATGGAGAGACCTTCGATCAACCTATGGCCAATCAACTCTCTCTTAAAAAAAGGTTGTTATTGATCTGTGGTCACTATAAGGGTATCGATCAGCGTATTCGCGACCACTTTATAACAAAAGAAATCTCAATTGGCGATTATGTGCTCAGTGGCGGGGAATTACCCGCTGCTGTGCTGGTAGATGCTATTGGTCGTCTCATTCCCGGTGTGCTTAACGACGAAACCTCTGCGCTAACCGATTCGTTCCAAGATCAACTACTTTCTCCCCCGGTATATACCCGCCCCGAAGAGTTTAGAGGATGGAAAGTTCCCGAAATATTGCTAGGCGGTAATCACCGTCTTATTGAGGAGTGGCGACACGAGCAAGCCCTCGAAAGAACCCGCAACCGCCGACCCGATCTTTTAAACGATTAATACCTTTCTATGCCCACCCCAAGAAGAAATTTCTTAAAACAATTGGCCCTTGGAAGCACCGCTATGGCCGGCGCCTATCCTTTACTCGCAACCAGCGACGAACAACTGGCCAGAGCAGAGGAGCTTCAGCGATCGGCACCCGCTTTCAACATGTGCGGATATGTAGCTCCCAAAATTGACAATGTTCGAATTGGGATTATTGGAGTGGGCATGCGAGGATCGGACGCCGTAGAAAGATTGTCTTACATCGAAGGGACTACCATCGTGGCGCTGGGTGACAAGTACCCCGAGCGTATTGCCCTTGCACAAAAGACACTGGCCTCGATGCAACGCCCTGTGGCCAAAGAATACAGTGGTGAAGAGGGTTGGCGAAAGATGTGCGAGGACCCCGATATCGATCTGATCTATACCTGCACCCCCTGGACCTTGCATACGCCGATCGCCGTTTATGCGATGACACAGGGAAAACATGTGGCCACCGAAGTGCCGGCCGCCTTAACGCTGGATGAATGCTGGCAATTGGTGGAGACCTCTGAAAAAACCAAGTGTCATTGCATGATGCTGGAGAACTGTTGTTACGATTTTTTTGAGCTACTCACCCTCAATTTGGTACGGCAAGGGCTTTTGGGAGAGATCGTTCACAGCGAAGGCGCCTATATACACGATCTCTCCGAAGACTGGCTTTTCAATAAAAAAGCATATGCCGATATGTGGCGACTCAAGATCAATATCGGAAAGCAAGGTAACCTATATCCCACGCATGGGCTAGGCCCCGTGGCCCAGTGCATGAACATTAACCGAGGCGACGTAATGGAACATTTGGTGAGTATGAGCACGGCCGATTTTAGTTTATCGCCACTCGCAAAACAAAAAGCGGCGGCCGATCCCTTCTTTGCCCCCTATGCCGACAAATCGTATCGTGGCAACATGAACAATACCATCATCCGTACGGTCAAAGGAAAAACAATACTGCTGCAACACGATGTCTCGACCCCCCGACCCTATTCCCGTATTCACCTATTGAGCGGAACCAAAGGAATAGCACAAAAATGGCCCGGGCCTGCCCGCATTGCCTTTGGTCACAGCTGGCTAAAACAAGAGGAGCAAAAAAAACTAGAAGAAAAATATACGCTTCCGCTGGTTAAACATATTGGTGCTATTGCCAAAGAGGTAGGTGGTCATGGAGGCATGGATTTTATCATGGACTGGCGTTTGATCGACTGTTTGCGCAACGGGCTACCACTCGATCAGGATGTATATGATGCGGCCGCCTGGAGTTCGATCGTGCCACTTAGTATTCGGTCGGCAGAGAAGCGATCGAAGACCGTGGAAATACCTGACTTTACCAGAGGTAACTGGAGATCGAACAGTCCCATTCAACTTAATCTGGATGGAGGTGCCACCACCTTGGTGCGAAGCATAGAAAAGAAAAAAGATTAATCTGTTCGCATTCCTTTTTGGCCATTAGCTTAAACAAAGCCACACCAATTGCCAAAAGCATTTACTTTTGAGGTTATAACGTATGCGACCCCTGCCCACTTTATTGATCGACCCAAGCTATCAGCATCCTGTTACGCATACCCGCTACGAAAAATTTTGGCTTCGCTATATCAACGATCCCAGAGACCTTCCCTTTGTGCATCTGCTTACTGCTATTCATGTGCTGGTCATTCCCGTAGCGATCTTGTTGTACACACCGCTACTGCAAGGAACTTTTTGGTGGATAACTTATGGGTTGTATTTCTATATTTCACAACTTTATTTTAAAGGACGTTTTGGGCTGATGCTACATTGCATTTGTCATCGAAAACTCTTTAAAAAAGAAGCCTCCTTCTTGCAACACTGGGTTATATGGATGGTCTGCCCCTTTTTTGGTCATACTCCCGAAACCTATTTTGCCCACCACATGGGAATGCATCACGTAGAAAACAATATGGAAGACGATGCCAGCAGTACCCTTCGCTACCAACGCGATAGTCTGCTCGGATTTGGTCAGTACGTGTTGCGCTTTCTATTGCTAGGTTTTAGGGATACCTTTTTATACTTCTTTAGTCGCAATAGAAAAAAATTCTACCTGCGACTCACTGCAGGCGAGCTAACCTTTTATCTGTTTTGTCTCTTGATGGCTTGGCATAATTGGTTCGTAACCCTGTTGGTCTTTATACTACCCTTTGTATTTGCCCGTGTGGTGATGATGCTTGGCAACTGGGCACAACATGCCTTTGTCAATCCCGATAATCCTGAAGAAAACACCATCAATTGCATCAATACCGCCTATAACAAGACTTGCTGGAACGATGGCTATCATTTTATCCATCACGAGCGCCCCGCCCTGCACTACACCGATATACCCGCAGAGTTTTTAAAAAGAAAAAGCGAGATCGCCCAGCGAAAGATCCTGACCTTTGAAGGAATTCATTACCTGCACATCTTTTGCTGGCTCATGACCAAACGGTATGATAAGCTAGCGTCTCATTTGGTCAACATAGACAATATGTTCAGCAGCGAAGAAGAGGCCATGGCCATACTAAAGCAACGCACCCAACGATTTTTGTAGTTAGCTCAGGCCTCTTGACCCGTCCATAGTGCGCCTCCAATAGAATCCCGAGTAGCTCCCGTAACAGAAGAGAGGACCGTATTTTCTTGTCTCCATCTAAGAACGGCCATAAAGGCCATGATGAGGGCCTCTTTGTACTGCACTATATCTAGCGAGGGAACTTCGACCACTACGCCGTGTGGGGCTAAAGACGCGGATAGCTGTGCCATGAGAAAATCATTACAAGCCCCGCCACCGGTAGCCAGCAAGCGTGTCGATGATTCTTTATTGTTTCCGCCCTTTGCCACCAATTGTTGTATAGCGGCGGTTATTTGCAAAACGATATGTTGCGTGTAGGTAGCCAGACTATCAGAGACAGAAAGCGCTGATGCGCGTACCAGTGGAAATACCACCTCGGTTCCAAAATCATTGGCCAGCGATTTGGGATACGGCAATTGGTAATAAGGGAGCGCTTCTAGCTTTTTTAGCAAGTTCTCATCAATGGTTCCGGTTGCGGCAACAGCACCGCCTTTGTCGTAGGCGAGCCCCTGCATCATAGCAATCATATTGAGTACCCGATTGGCCGCACATACATCAAAGGCCACATAAGGATCGGAGGCAGCAGAGATATTGGCAATCCCACCCAGGTTCAAAAAATACTGGATACCAGCAAACAAATACTTTTCTCCTATGGGCACGATAGGTGCACCTTGCCCGCCCAACGCTACATCGAGAGCACGAAGATCGGTCACCACAGAGAGTCCCGTAGTGGCGGCCAGTGCGGCTCCGTCCCCCAATTGCCCTGTCATACCCTGTGCAGGCAAATGAAAGGTAGTATGACCATGAGAGCCCACTACCGCCACTTTGTATTGTAACTGATGGCGGTCAATAAAGGCATTTACCTGCTCTCCCAACCAGCGGCCGTAATCGGTGTGCAACAAACAATAATCTCGGGCTGTAAGCTCCGTGGCATGCTGTAACCTCGCGACCCAGGCTGGCAAGTAGGGAATACATTCCGCAGCCCCTAGTGAAAAGCTCCACTGACCGCCCTGCTCTAAAAATGTAACACTGACAATGTCTAGACCGTCGAGTGAGCTACCACTCATTAAACCAATAGCGCGGTATTCCATGGAGCATATTTTGTAGATTTGTAAATGTAGCTTTTTTACAGAAAATTTCTATATGGTCATCAATCTAAGTCAGTCTCATTCGTTGGTCAGCAATTGGGTCAGTGAATTGCGCGATACCTCTATTCAAAACGATCGGATGCGTTTTAGAAGAAATCTCGAACGCATTGGCGAGGTCGCTGCTTACGAGATCAGCAAAACCCTGCCCTATATAGAAAAAGAGGTATCCACTCCGCTGGGCACCGCCATCCAAAAAGTTCTTAAGGACTACCCGGTGCTAGCCACCATACTTCGGGCGGGATTACCGTTGCACCAGGGACTGCTCAACTATTTTGACCAATCCGATAATGCTTTTATAAGTGCCTATCGCAAACATCACCCCGATGGCAGTTTTGAGATTAGTCTGCAATATGTATCCAGCCCGGAACTAAATGGCAGGGCGCTGATAATTGCAGACCCCATGCTTGCCACCGGCGCCTCGCTGGTCAAGACCATTCAAGAGCTCAAGGCCGAAGGAGAGCCCAGCGAGATCCATGTGGTCGTAGCCATCGCTTGTACCGCAGGAATAGAGAACTTACTTAGACAGGCCCCTTATGTCAAAATCTGGTGCGGAGACATTGACGATGAGCTAACTGCGAAAAGCTACATCGTTCCCGGGCTGGGTGATGCCGGTGATCTGGCCTTTGGGCCTAAGCTTCAGAGCTAATAACTCGCTGAAATTCCGTAACTTTCCCTTTCGGCTGTCAAGAAAAGACTATAGCCATACAATCCTGCAGCCTCTATTACGTTATAGCATGTTGATGAGATCTATCATATCATCCCTGACCCTTGTCATTTTGTTTGGATCTTCTGTCCAGGCACAGGACCCCAATTTCTCGCAATTCTTTGCCTCTCCCCTTACCCTCAACCCTGCACTGACCGGTAAATTCGATGGGGCCCTTCGGGTAGCGGGTAATTATCGTAACCAATGGCCCACCATTCAAAATGCCTTTATTACGCAAACCATATCGGTCGATTTTGGATTACTTCCTAACCGCATCCCAATCTCTGATAATATGGGGGCGGGTATACTAGCCATGAGTGATGTGGCTGGCAATGGCGTGCTGACCACCAACTATGCCGGAGCTTCTTTCTCTTACCATAAAGGAATGGATGAAGATGGAATGCACCAGGTAGGTATTGGATTTCAGGGGGCCTATATCAACAAGCGGCTAGATGTGAGCAAACTGATCTTTGCCGATCAGCTTACCCCACTTGGGTTTACCGGTGTTACCAGCGAAATATTCAACAGCCAACAACTCAGCTTGGGTTATTTCGATCTGAGTGCCGGGCTATTGTACAGCGGCAGTACCAATGGCTACAACAATTTCTATCTTGGCGCTTCGATGTATCACTTAAACAGACCCAAAGAAAGTTTTCAGGGAGGTCAGTATATTCTCAATACCAGAACTACTCTGCAGGCCGGAGGGCGTATTCCCATAGGAGGTTATCACTATTTTCATATAGCAGCCAATCATAGCATGCAGGCCAAGGCCACCAATACCATTGTAGGAGGTGCCTTCTCTTACAATGTAAATCAAAGCGAAGACGACCCCGTCAACGTTTACCTGGGTAGCTGGTATCGTCTCAACGATTCCTTTATTCCCTATGTCGGGCTCGAATTCAAAGGCTTTAGAGTAGGCGCTAGCTACGATGCAAACACATCCATCCTTAGACCTGCCACCAATACACGCGGTGGAATGGAGATCTCTCTCATCTACATCAAGCAACCATCGGATCCCAGTCTCAAAAGGCTTAATTGCCCCAAGTTTTGATCTTCAGTGACCAGCTGATCGTAATAAATTTTTGAAAACGTGAAAGAGATCGTCATAGCTTTTCGGTCTTGGCAAGAGGCCCACTTATTTATGGAGCGCCACCGGCTGCTTCGAGAAATTTTATGGCCTGGCATCACATACAGTTTGGTGGTCGTGATCTCGCTGTACTTTGTGGCAGGGTCTTCGAGCGAAGCCGTTACCTGGATGAGCGAAAAGATCGGTATCGAAAACTGGTTACAGCAACAACGCAGCGAGTGGCTGAGTTTTTTATTTGTGATGAACGGAATGATGCTTCGGTTAGTGTTGATGATATTTTATTTTTCGCTCTTTAAATACCTGTTGCTGATCGTGGGATCTCCCGCCTTTACCTATTTGAGCGAAAAAACAGAGGCCCTTCTCGATGGAAAAGAACATCCCTTTAGCTGGGCCGATGTAAAATACGATGCGCTACGGGGTATTCGTCTGGCCTTTCATAATGCCGGTCGCCAGATCCTTTATTTTATAGGATTGATCTTTCTCTCACTGATACCCTTAGCCGGTTGGATCACGCCGTTGATCGCCTTAGTGCTCGAAGCCTACTACTTTGGGGTCTCTATGCTGGATTACTCTTTTGCCCGTAACCGGTTTACGCTCAAAGAAAGTCTTTTATTCTCTTCGCAGCACCGAGGATTGGCCATTGGCAATGGCATCGTTTTCTTTGCCATGCATGTTATGATCTGGCTGGCCCCGGCCTATGCCATCATTGCCGCCACCTTAAGTGTTCGACAGGTACAAAAAGCATGAGCACCGTATACCTGATACCTGCCCCGCTAGATCCAGAAAATCTGGCCGCTATTCCGTCCTATGTGCTCGATGCGATCAAAGACTGTACCCTATTCTTTGTAGAGAATGAAAGGACCACCCGTCGCTACTTTAAGAAATACTGGAAAGAGATGGTCATTGACTCCTATCAATGGCATACGATCGGTGAGGAGCCAACAACGGCAGCATTTGTAAAGGCGCTAGGCCGTGGCGATAACATTGGAATTGTCAGCGAGGCGGGCTGTCCTGGAGTAGCCGATCCGGGTCAAGAGCTGATCGCACTGGCGCATCGACACGGTGCCATCGTTAAACCGCTTGTAGGACCCAGTTCGATCTTACTGGCGCTAATGGCGAGTGGAGGTAATGGGCAACAGTTTCATTTTTATGGATATTTACCCATAGAACAGAAGGCGAGAGAGAAAATGATCCGGCAAATAGAGTCTGCTGCCAAAAAAGAGAATACGACGCAACTCTTTATTGAAACCCCATACCGTAACAATCAACTGTTGGCCGCATTGCTTCAACAGCTGCAGCCCTCTACGCTTCTTTGCCTAGCCGTAGCGTTGACCGGACCTGCCGAGTGGGTGCGTACTCAAACGGTGGCCGAGTGGAAACAACAGCTTCCTGATCTACATAAACGCCCCGTAATTTTTTTAGTACTCCCCGATCGCTGATCAGCCGGGTATTTCAGCGAGCATACAACGTGCGCTACCACCCCCGGCCTCTTCGATAGTAGAGAGTGCACAGTGCACAATTTCGTTGTAGAAGCTCAGTTGTTCACATTGCAACGGAGTCAACGACCGATAAGCTTTCGTACTCATGACCAGTAAGGGCAGCCCACCATGACCCTGAAGTTCGAGCATATTACCTGCAAAAGCACTCACCTGCTTTCGCGTAATCGTTACCACTTGTTTTTTTGATTCGCTACAAAAAGAAAGCAGCTGTTGTCGCTGCCCGTCGTTTGCAATACTGTCCAAACAGACAATAACCTGGTTGTTAGTTACGGCCATCATTACATTGGTATGATAATACGGAAACCCGGCGCTATCAGCAGCATCAAAAATACAGGGTGTATATCCGGCAAGCTGGCAAAAATCGTTCAGTACCCTTTCGTGGGTTCGAGGACTACGACAGACATAGGC
>JBJTWT010000044.1:0-37270 GCA_046081865.1 Sphingomonadales bacterium | reverse complement strand
GTGGACTTACCGGCGATGCCATTTATGTAAAGCCCACGCGGTTGGCCTTGCACTTTGTACTCGCGCTCGGTTTACTATCGTATACGTTTTGGTTTGCGTTGCAATTGTTAGTACCCGCTGATCAGCGGGTGGGGTTGCCATCGGTACGCAAGCGCGTGATTTTTATCTTGACGTTATTAGTAGTGCAATTGGCGTACGGGGCTTTTATGGCCGGACACAAAGCAGCCACCGCAGCACCTACCTGGCCCGATATCAACGGACAAGTAATACCTGATCTGCTCAGTAGCGCCAATGGAGTTTTATTTTGGGTAGAAAATAAGATTGCCATTCATTTTGTACATAGAGGGTTGGCCTATATTTTATTGATCGCCGTCGTACTACTAACATTACAATTGCATCGCCCCCATGGCGGTCGCTGGTTGCAGCGTGCGGCGTGGTTTCCTATTAGTTTAGTATTGCTGCAAGTATTGCTGGGAGTCTTATCGGTGCTGTGCAGCACTTCGATCGTTCCTGGTCAATGGGGCCTGTTTGAATGGATGGCGCAGTTACATCAATTGGTGGCGATGCTGTTACTGTTGTCGCTGGTGCTGTTGCTTTATCTGTGCAGTGCAAAGGCCAGCGGAAGTACGGAAAGCTGAATATTATTTTCGGAAGCAATAGGTTCTCCATCCATATGAATCATAGCGCCACCAAGGTTTTCAATCTCTATTGAGGATACCTGCCAATAATGAATGGCTGGTTGCTCCGATTCGGCAGATAGCGACGCGACGATTTCTTCTCCTCGCAGCGGATAATTGCGCCCACTGAGTTGTTGATACGCTCGCCACAGCAATGGTATCTTATTTTGTCTTTTTACGATGATCACATCGAGCAGTCCGTCGGTTAGTGAAGCATGGGGCGCAATGGTAACTTTATTGCCAAATTGATTGGCGTTAGCAACGGTGATCATATAGGCATCCATTGCTACCAGCTGTCCCTGCACCTGCACGCGAAATGAATAAGACGGCGCCGAGGCAAATTGTTTTATCGCATGTCTTATATAGGTGTTGAGCCCTCGAGTACCGCTTGAAGCATACGCATGCGCCACGGCCCCATCAAATCCCAGTCCGGTAAGCTCACAGGCAAACCGGCCATTGACGGTATAGCCATCGGTGGCGATCGCTTTACCATTAAAAACGACCTCCAATGCTTTTGGAGGATTGGTAGAGAGTCCGGCGCATCTCGCGAGGCCATTTCCTGACCCGCACGGAATTACGCCGAAGGGAAGTTGCAGATGGCGAAGCGCTCCGACTACCTGGTTGATGGTACCATCGCCTCCTGCAATAACAATATCAGTAAAACTTTCTCCCAGCAGTCGACTCGTCAGGTGTTCATAGTTTCCATCGATAGCAGAATCATGGCATTCAAATTCAAATCCGGCTTCACGGGTGAGCGACTCGATCTGTTTTCGCAGCGAGCCGCGAGAACCCGTACCGGCAATAGGATTGATAATATAGAGTAGTTTTCTGCTCAAGCTTTTCGATTCATGTATTTATCACCAGCGCAGCAAAGCGCTGGCCCAGGTAAAGCCACTGCCAAAAGCTGCGAGGCAAACGAGTTGATGTTCTTTGACCAATCCTTTTTCCCAGGCTTCGCATAGGGCAATGGGTACCGATGCTGCAGTCGTATTACCGTAGTGTTGAATATTATTATACACCTGATCGTCGCGAAGTCCCAACTTTTGCTGTACAAACTGTGCAATACGAAGATTTGCCTGATGCGGAATAAGCAGATCCAGCTCTTTGGAAGTCAATCCATTTTTTTCGAGTGCTTCCATGATCACTTCCGGAAACTTTACAACGGCTTTTTTAAAAACGGTCTGACCATCCATATTCGGGAACAACTGCGCATTATCGATCATGGCATGGCTCATGAACATTTGACCGATGGAAGCCTCGTTAAAATCAGCATAGCGTTCTTCTTTCCAGTAATTTGCATGGGTTCCTGGGTTATACATGGCTAGCACCTCGGCACTCTCTCCGTCACTATGTAAATGCGTGGAAAAAATGCCCGCATTGTCCACTAGAGTTGGTTGCAACACAACAGCACCGGCTCCATCACCGAATATCACAGATACATTTCGGCCGCGAGTGCTAAAGTCTAGACCAAAGGAGTGCTTTTCGGATCCTACTACTAAAATATTTTTATAGGTACCGGTTCTAATGAATTGATCGGCTATACTCAGCGCATAGACAAAGCCGCTGCACTGATTACGAACGTCGAGTGCTCCCACCTCTTTCATCTTCATGGCTCTTTGCAAAAGCACGCCACAGCCCGGAAAATAGTAGTCGGGAGACAGTGTAGCAAAAATGATAAAGTCAATATCTTGTTCAGTGATGCCTGCGCGCTGAATGGCTATACGGGCAGCTTCTACCCCCATGGTAGTGGTGGTTTCCTTTGTGCGATGTGCAAATCTTCGTTCTTTGATGCCCGTTCGTTCCTGTATCCACTCGTCACTGGTATCCATATACTGCATTAGGTCGGTGTTGGTAACGACCTGTTCGGGGAGGTATTTTCCAATGCCGGCAATACGGGAGCGGATCATAGTCGCAGAGTTGAGTCTACAAAATAGTATAAACCCTTCAATAAAAGCGTTTGGGCTTTAGTGTACGACAGGGCTTAGCCCTAGTATCTGTTTGCTAAAATCAAGACAAGCTTTTTCTACACTCGCTACATCTTTGGACTTGATGGGAGAAGCCAGTACATGATCGCCTGTGTTGGGTAAGGCCAGCTCTCTCTTTAATGAATCGGGCGTGCCTAGTGCCCGGTACATTCTTTTCATTGCCGATACCTTTACCACCGGATCTTGTTCCTGCTCGTTTTTATAGTAGTATAGCAGTAGTACCGGTTGGGTAATTCTTTCAAAGACAGAAGTTTTCATAGTGGTTTCGAGTAGTTGCTCCAACTCTACCGGGGCTGTCATTATGTATCGATTATTCCAATAGCGGGCATAGATGGCCGTAGTATCGCTCACTACTCTGTAAGTGCCAGCAACGGCCTGAGCTATTTGTAACCCCCACGGGTTATTCAGCAACCAAGCTTTGTTATCATTGATCTCTATGTTGGGAGAGAGTAACATCAATGCTGCGATCTCCGGGAACTCGGCCGCTAGTTTTAGCGAGAGGGTTCCTCCGGTAGAGGTTGACAGCAAGATCACTTTTTTACCTAATTTCTTTCCAATGGCCAGCGCTTGAACGGCCGACTCCCATAATCCTTGTGCGGTCATTCCTCCTAATGGCACTGTGGTATCAATTCCATGATCTTGCAGCCGGCTTAGGTACAGATTCATTCCAAAGTGCGCGGCTAAATTTCTATGCACGGGATCACCTTCCATTTGCGAAGCAGAAAATCCATGCAGATACACCAGAGCGTATTCGGTGGGCTTGCGTAAGCTATCGTTAGCCCATATAATGCGGGGCTCGTTGTTGGGTTTGACCTTATGCTGCGATTCTTGATCGCGAATGTATTGTTCTAGGGCGAGCGCCTCGGACGGCACCTCGGGCAGCGCCGTATCGTAGATAGGTTTGGCAGGTCTCGGGCCAGCTAAATAGAGCATCGAAAAAGCTAATAGCATGATGGCCAGGCCTTTTAGGAACTTCATGGGCTTAATTTCCTCTAAATTAACCCATTATTGGCAAGAATTGAGCTACCTTTGCGCGTCTTTGAAAACACCCTTCATGCAAATACGCAACATTGCCATCATTGCCCACGTTGACCACGGAAAGACCACGCTGGTAGACAAGATCCTTCATGCCACCAAGGTATTTCGCGACAATCAAGAGACCGGTGAACTGATCATGGATAGCAACGACCTGGAAAGAGAGCGGGGCATCACTATTTTTAGCAAGAACGCCGCTGTTACTTACAAGGATGTCAAGATCAATGTGATCGATACCCCCGGGCACGCCGACTTTGGCGGCGAGGTGGAACGCGTTCTAAAGATGGCCGATGGCGTGATCTTGCTGGTGGATGCCTTTGAAGGGCCCATGCCTCAAACCCGTTTTGTACTTCAAAAGGCCCTGCAATTGAATTTGCATCCTATTGTTGTAATCAATAAAGTCGATAAGCCCAATTGTCGTCCCGATGAGGTTCACGATGCGGTTTTCGAATTATTCTTTAATCTGGGTGCTACCGAAGAGCAATTACATTTCCCTACCTATTACGGTAGTGGTAAGAATGGCTGGTTCAACGATTCGCTCCAACAGATCGATAACATCAACCCGTTGTTGGATGGTATTTTGCAGCATGTGCCCGCTCCTAAGGTAAACGAAGGCCCCTTGCAATTGCAGATCACATCGCTCGACTACTCTTCTTTCTTAGGGCGGATCGCGGTAGGGAAAGTGGCAAGAGGGTCAATTAAAGAAAATCAGCCCATTGCTTTATTACAAGCCGATGGGTCTATAAAAAAGTCGAGAGTAAAAGAGCTGTATGTGTTTGAGGGGATGGGTAAAAAGAAAGTTGCCGAGGTAATAGCGGGTGATCTTTGTGCCGTAGTAGGTATCGAAGATTTCAATATCGGAGATACGATCGCCGATGCGGAAAATCCAGAAGCATTGCCGGTGATAAGTGTAGATGAGCCTACTATGAACATGCTATTCTCCATCAACAATTCACCCTTTTTCGGTAAAGATGGAAAATTCGTAACCTCTCGTCATTTGCGTGATCGCTTAATGAAAGAGACCGAAAAGAATTTGGCCCTTCGGGTAGTGGATACTGAAGAAGGAGATAGTTTCTTGGTGTATGGAAGAGGTATCCTGCATTTAGGTATTTTGATCGAGACCATGCGCCGCGAAGGATATGAATTGACAGTGGGACAACCCCAAGTTATTGTTAAGGATATCGATGGCAGAAAATCCGAGCCCTACGAAAATCTTGTGGTCGACGTACCGCAGGAGTTCGCTTCTAAAGTGATCGATCTGGTCAGTCGTCGCAAAGGGGAAATGCTCGTAATGGAGACCAAAGGCGAAATGCAACACCTCGAGTTCGATATTCCATCTCGCGGCTTGATCGGTCTTCGAACGCAAATGCTTACGGCTACAACTGGCGAGGCGGTGATGGCACATCGCTTTAGTGAATACAAACCTTGGAAAGGTCCCATTCCCGGTCGTAACAATGGGGTGTTAGTCTCTAAGTTTCAGGAGCGTTCCACCGGGTACTCTATCGATAAATTACAAGATCGAGGCACTTTCTTTATAGAACCCGGCGAAGAGGTCTATGCGGGTCAGATCGTGGCCGAAAACATCAAGCCGGGCGATCTGGTAGTCAATGTGACCGAGGCTAAAAAACTCACTAACCACCGGGCCAGCGGCAGTGATGACGCTACTCGTATTGCGCCTCGTACTCTCATGACCCTCGAAGAGTGTATGGAATATATTCAACAGGATGAGTGCATAGAGGTAACCCCCAATTTTATTCGGATGCGCAAAGTGGTGCTCAACGAAGAGGAGCGCAAGAAAGTGCAGAAGAAAATGGAGGCAGAGGCTTCTTAATGCCGATGTTCTAATTTTATAGTTGTCTGCAATGAAAAAACAACTACTTCTTTCGGTTTTAGCGAGTGTAGTTCTTTGGCTGCTCAGTGCTTCTGCTGCAGTAGCACAGTGTTCTATTTGTACGAAGACCGCGCAACAATTAGGAGAGGGCCCTGCCGAAGGAATGAATACCGGCATCCTGTATTTGGCCTTCGCTCCCTTTGCCATTATTGGTTATATCGGATACCGCTGGTACAAGGCCAATCGTAACGAAGGCTGATAAAGCCAGACGATTTGTTAGCGATGGTTATTTTCTGTCGTTTAGGAATGGGCGGCTACAAAGCGATAGAGATTAAAATCGTTTTGCTGTATGGCCCCTGCTATCTGTGCTTGTAATGCTGCTCTTGAGACATGACTCATTCGTTTCTGCTCTATTAGTCGGTAGGCCTTTTCTGCCATTAACCAACTTTTCTTTTCGCTCGATGCCGCCTCTTGCTGAAGGGTCTCTAGTGTGGCGGCCAATTCAGCCACTCCTTCCGGCTTGTTGGCGGTAGTTTGTAATATGGGGATGTTACTATTTTTTCTGCTAAAAGCAGGTGCCAGCATGGCCTGTAGGTTTTTTACAAATGCTCCGGCATCGGGGCGGTCGGCTTTATTGACTACAAAGAGATCGGCAATTTCCATGAGCCCCGATTTCATGGTTTGCACCTCATCACCCGCCTCGGGCACCAACACTACCGCTGTCACATCGGCCAACCCTGCGATCTCCACCTCGCTTTGGCCAACGCCTACCGTTTCTACGATAATCCAATCGAATCCGGCGTAGCGAAGCAGATCGGTCAGTTCGATGATCTTGGGATGCAATCCACCCATCGATCCCCGAGTGGCCAGTGATCGGATATAGACATCGGGATGGGTATACCAGTTATTCATTCGAATTCGGTCTCCCAATAAAGCGCCTTGATGAAAAGGAGAAGAGGGATCCACACATAGTACCGCCACTTTTTTGCCTTGTTTGGTCCAGATGCTGATGAGTGCATCTATCAGGGTACTCTTACCCGCCCCGGGCGGACCCGTAATGCCAATGACAGGAGTAGTGCCCACGGGTAACGATAACAATAACTCCTCGTATCCGGGTTGTTCATTTTCTACCAATGAAAGCAGCCTGGCGAGTACTTTATGATTTCCCGTCTGCAGTTGTTTTAGCTGTTCTTGCCACATAGCCGAATAGATACAACGGTTCATTTCAAAGGTAAGCGGGATAGCGTTAATTTTAACGCATGCATCTTTTGCCAGGCATATCGGTCGTGATACCTAATTATAATGGACGCTCATTATTGCCGTTGATCTTGCCACCGGTGTTTACCGCCTTGCAGCGTACAGGAGTAGCATTTGAGGTGATCGTTGCCGATGATGCTTCTACTGACGGTTCGGTGCCATGGTTAGGAGAGGCCTTTCCTCAGGTATCTGTGATCGCTTCGGAAAAGAATAGAGGTTTTTCATGCACGGCCAATATGGGTATACGCGGGGGCTCTTATAAATGGGTGTTGTTGTTGAATAGCGATGTGATACTGACACCCGATTATTTTATTCCCTTGCTTCCTTATTGTGATATGCCCCGCTTATTTGGTGTAACAGGCAGGATGATTGGTTGGGAAGACGATAAGCTGCAAGAAGGAGGAAAGTATCCTGTCTTACAAGGCGCTAAGATCAAGACCGCCTACGATTTTATACCGGTAGACGCTACAGAAGCGGATCGATGGCCCTGTTTTTATCTTTCGGGGGCTAATGCCTTTATCAATAAAGAGGTCTTTGATCAAATTGGTCAGTTCAACGAATTATTCTCTCCTTTTTATGCCGAAGATGCAGAGCTTTCTCTTAGGGCCTGGCGGCTCGGCTATGCCTCGCATTATGAGCATCGCGCTATTTGTCGTCATCGACACGCCGCTACGATCCTGTCAGGAAAAAAAAAGATCGCGGTCGATCGGATCTACAATAGGAATAAGTTTTTTTTAAATGCTATTCATCTAGAAAAGGCGGCATTGATCGGCTGGAGCATACAGGTATTACTAGAGCTGCTCTTTAGAGTGATTACCTTTAGACCCGCATTGGTATATTCTTTTCTGGATTTTATAAAAAAGATGCCGCAGGTAAAAGAAAGTCGTCGTGTTTTGCACCAGGGCCACCCCGAAACGAAGTTGATATCGGTAACCCGTGTATTTTTACAGATCACCGATCAGCTTTCTGAAAAGCGAATCACCGTTTTTAAACGATAACATGCGACCATACGATGTACTTATAGTGGGGTCCGGATTGTATGGTAGCGTGTTTGCCCATGCTTTGCATCAGATCGGGAAGCGTTGTTTGGTCATTGATCGAAGAGCGCACGCCGGTGGAAATATTTATTGCGCACATAAAGAGGGGATCGATGTGCATAGCTATGGCGCGCATATTTTTCATACCAGCGACAGGGATACTTGGAATTTTGTGAATTCATTCGTTCCCTTTAATCATTATATCAATTCTCCGTTGGCCGTTTTCAAGGATAAGGTGTATAATCTTCCCTTTAATATGAATACGTTTTACCAGCTATGGGGATTACGCGATCCCAAAGCGGTAAAAGCGAAGATTGCCGGTCAAGTTAGTGAGGCAGGCATTACCAAACCCCGTAACCTCGAAGAGCAGGCCATTAGTTTGGTGGGTGTCGATATTTACCAGGCACTTATTAAGGGGTATACCGAAAAACAGTGGGGAAGACCCTGCACTGAGTTGCCTGCCTTTATCATAAAGCGCTTACCCGTTCGATTTACCTTCGACAATAATTATTTTGACGATCCCTACCAGGGAATACCGATAGGAGGATATAACAAATTAACGGAAGGATTGCTAAAGGGTATCGAAGTTCAATTGGGGCGAGACTATTTAGTCGAACGTGAGCATTTTGATTCGCTGGCCGATCATATTGTCTATACGGGTCCGATCGATGCCTTTTACGGGTACCGTCTTGGAAATTTGTCTTATCGCAGTCTTCGATTCGAAGAGGAACTGCTACCGATCGATAATTTTCAAGGAAATGCCGTGGTAAATTATACGGATAAGGAAGTTCCATACACCCGTATCCTGGAGCATAAGCATTTTGCTTTTGGTAAGCAGCCGCATACCATTATCACCCGAGAGTATTCACAGTCTTGGCAACCCGGTATGGAACCGTATTATCCGGTAAACGACGAACACAATAACAAACGCTACGCCCAGTATAAAGAACTGGCCGATCAAGAGCCCCGCACTTTATTTGGCGGACGGCTTGCCGATTATAAATATTATGACATGCACCAGGTCATTGCCTCGGCCCGGGTGAGGGTGAGGCAGTTCATAGAAAAACAGTACGCCCTATGACGATCATAGCTGTTATTGTTACCCATAATCGATTATCACTATTGCAAGAGTCAGTAGCTGCCATACGTGCCCAACAATATGCGCTAACAAAACTGATCGTTGTCAACAACGGGTCTACGGATGGTACGAAAGACTGGTTAGCCACACAGCCATCGCTGCACACTATTACGCAAGAGAATCAAGGCGCCTCGGGTGGATTTTATACGGGATTAAAAACAGCTTATGAGCAAGGAGCCGATTGGGTATGGGTTATGGACGATGATACCATCGCGCAACCCGATACGCTCAATACGCTGGTACGATCGATGCAAGGAATGCAGCAGGACCATCCGCAACAATCGCTCGGGTTTTTGGTAAGCAAGGCGATCTTTACCGATGGTCATCCTCATTGGATGAATTTACCGGAAGTTCACAGAGTGCTGGGGTCCTTGCCGTTTAATCGTTTCGATGAACAGGGCGTATTACTGGTCCGCTCAGCCAGTTTTGTTTCCTTATTGGTGTCGAGGCAAGCGATCGATCAATGCGGGTATCCTATTAGGGAGTTTTTTATATGGGCGGATGATATTGAGTATACCACCCGTATTACCCGAGCCGGCTTTCTAGGGGGCTATGTGTCGTCCAGTGTGGTGCTGCACAAAACAATAACCAACTATAGTGCCGATCTTTTTAGCGCACGGCCTGGTGAGGCGCAAAAGCATTTTTACGGCATTCGCAATAATTTGTATTGCCGACGCCTCTGGAAAGGTGAGAGGGCCTTTTGGAACAGCTTGCTAAAGCAACTACTGGTTATTCCATTTCGCATTGTTAAAAAAAGAAAAGATCATCGTTGGCTTTTTGTGACGATCAACTGGAAGGCGAGCATGGCCTCCATTTTCTTTAGACCCGCTAAGCCCTTTTAAAATGCAGCCGTTACGCATCAATATTATTTTGCCTTTTCCGGTTACCAAACCGGTGGGAGGTGCCAAAATAATGTACGAGTTTGCCAACCGGTTGCAAGCGCAAGGACATGGCATAACCCTATTACATAGTCTAAAAAGACCATACAAGAAGATGCGCTCTCCGCTTTGGTTTAAGCGTTTTGTGTTTTGGGCTAGAAGGGCGCAGCGGCCGCACTGGTTTTCGCTGCATAAGGATTGTCGTTCATTGATCGTAGATGAGATCACCGATAAATTTGTTCCCGATGGAGATCTGCTGCTGACTACTTGGTGGCAAATGAGCTATGCAGTAGCCTTACTTTCTCGTACCAAAGGGATACGGATCAATCTCGTACAAGATTTTGAGCAATGGAGTGGACAGGCATCGCTCGTAATGGACTCCTATCGCTTGCCTCTTTTTCAAACGGCTATCTCTCGTTGGTTACAGCACCTGATACAAACAACGTGCGAACAACCTGTTCAGTTATTGCCTTTGGCTATTGATACCGATCTCTTTTATCTGAAAACGCCACAGGCCAATCGGTCTCCTTTCACTGTCATTTCAATGTATTCAGAAGAAAAAAGAAAAGGATCGCAGTATACCATCGAGGCATTGGAGCAAGTCAAGAAATCATATCCTCAGCTCCGGGCAACCTTATTCGGGGTCTATCCTCGCCCGGCACTATTACCCGCTTGGATCGTTTACCATCAACGTCCTGTCGATTTGCCAACATTGTACAATGAGCATACCATTTTTATGTCGGCCAGCTTGGGTGAGGGATGGGCGCTGCCACCGGCCGAAGCTATGGCCTGCGGATGTGCGGTCGTTTGCACCGATATAGGAGGGCATGCCGATTATGCCATTCATGAACAGACGGCTTTGCTGGTACCTGCCAAAAATGCGACAGCGCTTGCGCATGCCGTAAGTCGGCTATTTGAGCAAGAGATGCTACGCATGCAACTAGCCACCGGTGCCGAGCAGTTTATCAAGACACATTTTAATTGGGAACGATCGGTCAGCATCCTCTTACAGTATTATGCTGCCTGTCAAAAGCAATACCTTTGACCCATGACGAACTTTACACCGATCTTTCCGCTGGGTATTGTGGTCTATCCCGGAGAGACGCTGAATCTTCACATCTTTGAGCCTCGTTACAAACAATTGATCAACGAGTGCTTTGTCCTTAAAAAACCATTCGGTATTCCGGTGGTGCTCAATAAGCAGATGCAGGAGTATGGTACCTTGGTAACGATCGAAGGCATTGCCAAGCAATACGAGGGCGGTGAGATGGACATTCATACCCGTGGGGTAAAAGTATTTCGTCTGTTAGAGCTGGTTCGGGAGATCCCGGAAAAGTTATACAGCGGAGCTATCGTTACGTATCCCGATAATGACACGGCAACAGACGAGATAGTAATGGTAAGACTCATGAAAAAAGTACGCGAGCTTCACCGATTGCTCGAAGTGAACAAAGATTTTGGTCGCCCCGATGAAGTCCTCGATAGTTATGCCATTGCCCATCATATCGGTCTTACTATAGAACAAGAGTTCGACCTGTTAAAACTTTTTTCCGAAAAGCAGCGAAAAGAATTTATTCGGCGACATTTGCAAAAGGCCATACCGCTCTTGTCTGGTGTAGAGCAACTAAAACAACGGATACAGCTTAACGGACATTTTAAAAATCTGAGCGGGTTTAATCTTTAATACACTCTTATGTCGGTTACCCTTTGCTTTGACTTTGGAAATACGCGAAAAAAAGTAGCCGTGTTCGATGGTGCTGTTTTGCGCGAGGCCATTCAGCTAACCGATGATGCGGATAATACCATTACTGAATTACTTCGACACTATCGTCCCGAGAAATCCATTCTGTCTTCTGTTATTGCCCATAGTCCGACACTGGAGAGCCTGCTTGCCTCCACCACTCGGTTTCATAAGCTCGATCATACCACTACACTTTCGTTTACCACTCCCGTTGGTAAGCCCGCTACCATCGGAGCCGATCGATTGGCAATATGTGCGGCAGCGGTTCACTATTATCCAGGCATGAACAGTCTGATCATTGCATTGGGTTCTTGCATAACCTATAATTTTATCAATGCCCGTCATGAATTTTTGGGTGGTGGTATTTCGCCTGGGTTGGAAATGCGACTTCGATCATTGCACCAGCATACGACCTTGCTTCCCTTGGTGGCCCCTTCTGTCGATGTGCCCTTGATCGGCTATGATACCACTACCAATATCCTATCTGGTGTTATTTTGGGGATGGCGCTGGAGATGGACGGGTTTATCGATTCTTACAAAAGCCGTTATGATAACTTTAACGTGGTCTTAACCGGGGGGGATATACCCTTTTTGGCAGCCCACTGTAAAAACAAGATATTTGCAGACCCCGATCTAATCTATAAGGGCCTGTATGCTATTAGCGAAGTCAATAATCTATAAGAAAATCAACGAGTTACGTATTAGAATAGGGGTGGCTTTCGGGCTCATTATTTTGATGACCGGCATGTTGTCGGCACAGGATAATTCACCCTACTCACGTTACGGCATCGGCGACTTGGTTCCCTCTACCAATATCAGCAACCGAAGCATGGGCGGAATTTCGGCCGGCTACACCGATGCACTTTCGGTCAACTTTAATAACCCCGCTTCGTTTGCCGCCTTTCAGGCATGGAAAGAAAAGAAGTCCAACAAACTTAGTTCGGGTCGGGTGGTGCTTGATATGGGGGTCAATATCGATAACCGCACGTTGAGAGATCCTAAAAAAGAACAACGCTTTACTGCCAGTAATGCCTTATTCTCTTATGTACAGATCGGCGTTCCGTTGCGCAAGAATTGGGGAATGAGTTTTGGTATTCGTCCCATTTCGAGGATCAGCTACAAGATCGATAGTTATGAACGACTGCGCGATCCGGTAACGGGTGCCAACATCGACAGCACGGTTACCCAGTTCGAGGGCGATGGTGGGTCGTATCTGGGTTCGATGGGAACCGGTATTTCTCTGTACAGCAAAGATCGCAACGGACTCGAAGAGAAACTGAGTTTGGGTTTCAATGTGGGATATCTGTTCGGTAGAAAGAATTATATGACCCGGCGCAGTTTTTTAAATGATACGGTTTCTTATTATCAAGCCAAATTTCAAAACACGACCAATTTCGGCAATTTGAGTTTGCAAGCCGGCATGCAGTATCAAATTCCATTGAATAAAAAATTATCACTTACGCTGGGTGCTTTCGGGCAACTAGGACAAACGCTCAAGGCGCGCCAAGATCTGGTGCGAGAGACCTTCTTCTTCGATCAAAGTCAGGGCCAGCTTCGTCTCGACAGCGTCTCGGATGTTCGGGATATTGCAGGTCAAGTACAGTTGCCGGCTTCTTACACGGCCGGATTTACGTTGCAAAAATTTGCTGTTCCCAATAAAGAAGGAGGATGGCTCTTTGGAATTGATTACAGTGCGCAGCCCTGGAGTGAATATCGTTTTTACGGGAAGTCTGACTCGTTACGCGATAAATGGGAATTGCGCGTTGGCGGACAGCTTAGCCCCGTTCCGCAACGCAGTTACTTTACCAATGTATCGTATCGCTTTGGATTCTCTGTAGGTCCCGACTATGTAAAGTTGGGTCGCACGCTTCCCCAATTGGGTGCCAGCTTAGGGCTGGGCTTACCGGTGGGGATCAGTCGTCAAGCGCCTAATCAGGTAACTTTCGTGAATTTCGCTTTTGAGTTTCTTCGCAGAGGAAATAACAGTAACTTATTGCAAGAAAACTTGTTTCGTGTTTCATTGGGCTTCTCATTGAGCGATATCTGGTTTATCAAGCGTCAGTATGACTAAATGGTCTTTGTCGATCCTTCTTTTTTCTTTGTTCGGATTTGCGGCCTGCGAAAACGATGACCGCGTACTTACTGATTGGACTCGCTCCATTACACTAGCCGAAGAAGCGACCGATATGGAGAGCTACATTAGCCAAAGCGGAAAACGCAAGGCGAGGATCTTGGCTCCCTTTATGATGAAACAAAATCGCGATACCGTTTCCATGATCTTTCCCCGTACGGTACATTGCGATTTTTATGATGATAGTCTTCGTATCGACTCCCGGCTTGATGCTCGGTATGGGGTCTATTACGAAAATCTCAATAAGGTCTTTTTACGAGACAGCGTGGTCGTGATCACACAAAAGGGCGATACCCTCATTTCTCCGGAGCTTTGGTGGGACCAGAATACCCAGTTATTTACGACCGAGAAGTATGCCATTTACCGAAGCCGTGATCACCAGATTGTAGGAGGAAAGGGGCTGGAGGCCACACAAGACCTAAAGCGAATCACTTTTAAAAGTACCACGGGGTCCCTAAAGTCGCCCGATCAACCATAGCGCCAAGGGGAATAACAACTACCTTTGTTTTTTAAAATTTTATTGACATGGAATATCGTTACATGGGAAGGACCGGTCTGCAACTGAGTGTTCTTTCATTTGGCAGCTGGGTTAGTTTTCATAAGCAAATAAACGATCAGGTCGCTGACGAATTGATGGGGTTGGCCTACGATAACGGAGTCAACTTCTTTGATAATGCAGAGGTATATGCGCTGGGCGAAAGTGAGAAAATGATGGGTCGAGTGCTGCGTAAAAAAGGGTGGGATCGTACTTCTTATGTCGTTTCCTCGAAAGTATTTTGGGGATGGAGAGGCAAAGAGAACAAGCCCAATCAAATCGGACTTAGCAGAAAGCATATCATAGAAGCTTGTCACGAAGCCCTGCAACGGCTTCAAACCGATTATCTCGATCTCTATTTCTGTCATCGTCCCGATAAGAATGTGCCGATCGAAGAAGTGGTTTGGACCATGCATAACCTAATCACGCAAGGAAAGATACTCTATTGGGGCACTAGCGAGTGGAGTGGTGTAGAAATTATGGAAGCGCACCGAGTGGCACAGCGCTACGGCTTGATCGGCCCCAGTATGGAGCAGCCGCAGTACAATCTCTTTGAGCGCAATAAGATCGAAAACGAGTATCTGATGATCTATAAGACGGTGGGATTAGGCACCACTATCTGGAGTCCGTTGGCATCGGGCTTACTCTCCGGAAAATACAATAAAGGCATTCCTGCCGATAGCCGATTTGCCATTACGGGTTTTGAGTGGCTGCGCGACCGTTTAATGCAAGAGCAGTTAGTAGCTAAGGCTGTCAAGATTGCCGAGCTGGCCGCCGAACTTTCTATTACACCCTCGCAGTTGAGTATTGCCTGGTGTGTCAAAAACCCAAACGTAACTACCACCATCTTAGGGGCTACAAAAAAAGAGCAACTACTCGAAAATCTGGACTCTTTGTCTGCCGTAGAAAAGCTAACCACTGAGGTGATGCAGCGTATCGAGACCATCGTACAGACAAAACCGGTGTTGCCCGAATACTGATCTGCACCCCGAACATCGAAAACAGTCATTCCTTTTGATCCACTAATTCAATACAGCATGTCTTTTGCCAATAAAACCGTTCTTATTACCGGAGCCACACGAGGCATCGGAAAAGCCATGGGTCTTCGACTGGCTCGCGAGGGAGCTAATATTGTCATTGCCGCCAAGAGTGTAGAAGAAAATCCAAAGTTGGGGGGAACTATCTTTTCGGCGGCTGCCGAAATGGAAGCGGCCGGCGGAAAGGCACTGGCAGTAGCCTGTGATATTCGGTTCGAAGAACAGATCCAACAGGTAGTCGTACAGACCGTAGAAAAATTTGGTGGAATTGATATTCTCATCAACAATGCATCGGCCATCTTGCTTACCGATACCGAAAAGACCGAGTCTAAAAGATTTGATCTTATGCACGATATAAATGTGCGAGGTACTTTTTTGATGACAAAAGCTTGTATCCCCTTTTTACGTAAGGGGAGTAATCCGCATATCTTAACGCTGTCTCCTCCCATCGATCTGCAGTCAAAATGGCTTAAAGGACATGTGGCCTATACTATGAGCAAGTACAATATGAGTATGATGACACTGGGGTGGGCCGCCGAATTTAAGGAAGCCGGCATTGCTGCTAATTCTCTTTGGCCTCGTACTACTATCGATACGGCCGCTGTTCGAAATCTTCTTGGGGGGCAAGCATTGGCCAACATGAGTCGCACACCCGAGATCCTTGCCGATGCGGCCTATTATATAGTAAGACAGCCGGCTGCCAACTGTACGGGTAATTTATTTATTGACGAGACCGTATTGGCTAAAGAAGGACTTAGCGACCTGTCGTCCTATTCGGTTGTTCCCGGTGCTCAATTGTTCAATGATCTTTTTGTGAATTGATCCAGTACTCTCAAATTTCAATAAGCCAATATTGGTCAATCAATACCTGCATTGGCTAGACTGGATTTACCCCTCTTGCCTGCTTTCTGAGTGTTCGTTATGATGTTTCTCCGGACGCATCTGCGGAAATAATAACACATCTTGTATTGAGGGGCTATTGGTGAGTAGCATGCAAAGTCGATCGACACCAAATCCAATACCCGCGGTAGGAGGCATGCCATATTCGAGGGCTCGTAAGAAGTCTTGGTCTATGAACATCGCCTCATCGTCGCCACGTGCTGCGAGTTGCGCTTGTTCTTCGAAACGCTCGCGCTGATCGATAGGGTCGTTCAGCTCACTATAGGCATTGGCCACTTCTTTGCCATTGATCATGAGTTCAAAGCGCTCTACGAGGCCTTGCTGATGGCGATGTCTTTTTGTAAGCGGACTCATCGCTACCGGGTAATCAATGATGAAAGTGGGTTGGATATAATGCTTCTCGCATTTTTCTCCAAAAAGGGTATCAATGAGTTTGGCCTTTCCCATAGTGGGGTCTACGGCAATATGCAATTGCTTACAAACGGAGCGTAACTGTTCTTCGTTCATCCGGCTTATATCGATGCCGGTATGTTCCTGAATGGCATCAAGGATGCTGATCCGCTTAAAGGGTGCTTTGAACGAGAGGGTCTTATCACCAACCGGCACTTCGGTACTGCCGCATACATCGAGGGCGGCCCGCTCGAGCAATTGCTCGGTGGTCTCCATCATCCAGAAATAATCTTTGTACGCCGTATAGAATTCCAAGATGGTAAACTCGGGGTTATGCGTGCGATCCATGCCTTCGTTTCGAAAGTTGCGACTGAACTCATATACCCAGTCAAATCCCCCTACGATCAAGCGTTTCAGATAAAGTTCGTTGGCAATGCGTAGATATAGAGGAATATCAAGGGCATTATGATGGGTAATGAATGGACGTGCAGCGGCCCCGCCGGGGATCGATTGTAAGACAGGAGTATCGACCTCTAGCGCTCCTTTTTCATTTAAAAAGGTGCGTATTGAATTGATCAGCTTGGTTCTTTTGATAAAGGTTTCCCGAACGGCGGGATTGATGATCAGATCAGCATAGCGTTGACGGTATTTGAACTCCGAATCCGTTACGGCATCAAACGTTTGTCCTTCGGCCTCTTTAACGATCGGTAGCGGACGAAGTGACTTACATAGTAGCGTGAACTCTTTTACGTGAATGGTTACTTCGCCGGTTTTGGTACGAAAGGCATACCCTTTTATGCCAATGATGTCTCCGATGTCAAGTAATTTTTTCCAAACGATGTCATAGAGCGATTTGTCTTCGCCAGGGCAGATCTCCTCTCGTTTAATGTATAGTTGTATTCGGCCCTTAGTATCTTGTATGACCGCGAAATTGGCCTTTCCCATGTCTCGAACGCTCATGATACGCCCGGCTACGCAGCAGTCTGCATAGGCGGTCGTATTCTCATCACTAAAATTATCCTTGATATCGGTCGAAAAGGAGTTTACCGGAAACAATGCGGCCGGGTAGGGCTCAATACCCATCATAATGAGTTCGGCCAGTTTTTCGCGTCGCAGTTGTTCTTGTTCTGAGAGGATCGGAGCACTCATGAGTACCACATTTTTCGTGCGCAAAGTTATTGTTTCGTCAGGTCCTTACAAAGCGAAAGCCTCCCGTAACAGGAGGCTTTCTTTTTCCCGCTATTGCGGGGAGTATCATTTATTCTTTACCAGATAGCCAATACGCAATCCCATAAAGTGATTACGCAGTCCATCGCTTCCGGTCGCATTAGGATTGATGTTGCGAAGACCGATAGTGTAGTGGTATCCTACTGACCATCCATTTGCCAAACGGTAGCCAAGCATCAGATTGACACCCCAATCGGGTCCAACAAAATTGGAGTTAGAAAGTGTACCAAAGTTGACCGAACGCTTACCGCTTTTTACAAAGTCATTGCTTAGCAGCGGATCTCCATTCAATAAGCGAGTCTCGGCAAAAGAGGGTAGATCGACCGCAACAGCAGGACCGCCGCCAACATAGAAGGTATTGGTCTTTTTGTGCGTCATGTTATAGAGAAAGTTTGCTTGCAGTTCAGCATAACGAAGACTCCAGTAGGTCTTTTCTTTGAAGCTCACATTTTCGATACGACCCTTTTGTGTGTAGAAAATGCCAGGATGAAAACTGAATTTGCCTTTGCACATAGGAGCATCCATTTCGAGTCCTACGGTGTAACCGATCTTTTGATCATCGGTTATGAGTTTTCCACCTTTCTTTCCGTATTGGTTGGCCAATGTAACGCCTCCGCTAAAGCCAACACTGGCTTTTTGGGCAAAAGAGGGAAGTGAAAGCAGGGTCGCAGCAGAAGCCAGCAAGAAACAAATTTTTTTCATATCAGTCTGTTTGGTTCGTTTGATAACGACTTTCTAAGTTAAGAATTTATCCCTTAGGATGTTGCGCGCAAAGATATTTAGGTTTTGCTAATCTTCAAGCGATGTTCGGAAAACAAGGAATGTTTGCAAATGTATGTAAATCAATTACATATATTAAAAATGCTCGATCAGGGCCACTAACCTGCCAGCAAGATCTGCCAGGCTGCCTCGGGCTGACCCTTTTGCAAGCGCTCTTTTGCATAGCGATGCAGTTCTTGTTCCATCTCCTCCGGATTGATGGAGAAATATTGAACGATCTGTTTAAGGTGGGCATCATCGAAGGCGGGATCAATGTCGGGTATTCGTGTAAAATTGGCTAGCTGACCAAGATCGTTTCCGGTAAAGATTCGGCTATTGCGAATAGCACTCGGAAGAGCATCGATACCCATCCCCAGTTGCATATTGGGTTTGGCTACTTGAAAGAGACTTTGCTCATTGACAACCGTGTACCAATCTCCCCCCAATCGCGCCACAAGCGGTAAACGACGCGGGTCCATTTTTTTATCTTGATCCAACAAGCTGTCGTCTATATGAAGCAATAGTACTTCGCAAATAATAAGATTACCCGCTCCTCCCTCTGTGCCCAACGATTTGATCTCTTGTACACGACACTCCATCTTTACCTTGCACTCTTTGATCATGGGCGGCCGCACCTTTACTGCCGGCTCGGCTGTAAAGCCTGCTTTTACAAATTCGTTCACGGTTGGCGGATATTCGCAACTGGCCAGCGATTGTTGCTGTACCATGTCCTCGGTAACCATGTGGATCACGACTTCGGGTATCTGTTGCACATTTTCCAGTGTGTGCTTGGTGGTATTATCGCGCACTCTTCGAGCCGGAGAAAAGATAACGATAGGAGGTTGCGTAGAGAATACATTAAAGAAGCTAAATGGACTCAGATTTACATGTCCTGCTTTGTCGATGGTCGATGCAAAACAGATAGGACGTGGTGCTACGACCTGTTGCAGATAGTACTGTTTTTCTGCCGTGGGTAATAGTGACAGGTCGAATAGCATATTAGCAGGGCTGATTTTTTTTCTGTCGTAAGATACTCCAGTCCGTTTCTTCTTTGACGATGTTGTTCGATAAGGTGCCTAACGCATCGATGGTCATCTCGATGGTATCGCCGGGTTGCAACCACTGCTCGGGGTAAGCAGGATCCTGCAATTTTCCGGTACCATTCAATTCCAAAAAACACCCGGTACCAACAGTACCACTTCCAATAACATCTCCCGGATACAGGTCTACTCCATACGAAGCCCGCTCAATGATCTCTGCAAAAGTCCAATCCATATCGCCGAGATTACCATGGCTTACTTGTTTACCATTGACACTACAGCGCATCTCGAGATTCCAGTTCAATCCGGTATGACCGGTCTTAGCATCGATAGCAAAGGGTTGCAGCTCGTCGAGGGTTACCAGCCAGGGTCCGATAATGGTAGAAAAGTCTTTTCCTTTGGCAGGCCCCAGATTCAGTAACATCTCTTCCATTTGCAGGGTTCTGGCACTCATATCATTCATGATCATGAGACCGGCAATATGCCGATCGGCCTCACTGGCCCGAATATTGCGGCCGGGTCTGCCAATTACGATAGCGGCTTCGAGTTCAAAGTCTAGTTTTTCGAAATGATCGGGCATACAACGAATAGGCCCCGGTCCTTGAATGCTATGATGATTGGTAAAATAGAAAATGGGATATTCATCGAACTGCGGTATCATGTCTACCTTTCTGTTTCTGCGCGCTGCGGCCACATGCTGCCGAAAGGCATATCCGTCACGACAGGAGGGAGGAAAGGGAACCGGAGCCAGTAAACTAACTTGAGCGATCGGAGTTCCTTGTTTAGCAAAGGGGCCGCCTTCGCGCACCATTTTTTCGGCAGCTTGGGCCAGCGGAAAAAAATCATCCCAATAGTTCAGGAACATATTCATACTACCCGGAAGTTCAGGATGTAGCAGCTCCATATCGTATATATACCCTTCGATAAGCACTCCCAATTGTTCTCGGTCTTCTCGCAGGTAACTGAGCAGTTTCATAAGCAGCTTTTTCGCTGCCGCTAAGGTAGCAAGGTTAATGCGATTTTAAGAAGATGTTATGACGATGGTCATCGCAAAATTTTCGCTACTCGTATTATCTTTGCGGCATGGAATTTGAAAAAATACACAATAAGGGGCAGGCTCGCCTCTTTAAAAGTGATTTTCTCGAAGCGCTAACGAAAGCACATCCATTGGTAATTTGGGGAATGTATCTTCCAGTGCTACTATATCTGCCTTATCGGGCCCATATAAGCCAGGGCTTTGGAGGTTCTTCGCTGGCGCTTTATTTTTTGCTGGGTATTTTTTGCTGGACCCTCTTTGAGTATATCGCTCACCGTTTTCTCTTTCATTGGGTACCTAACACTTCTTTTGCTACCAAAGTGGTCTATACCATGCACGGCAATCATCATCACTTTCCTCGCGATCGCAAGCGTCTTTTTATGCCGCCGTTGCCCAGCATCTTGTTCGCCTCCCTTCTTTTCGGAACTTTTTATTTGTTGATGGGGTCTTATGCGCTGATGTTCTTTCCGGGTTTTTTATTGGGATATTTACTTTATGCCTCTATGCACTATGCCATACATGCCTGGAATCCTCCTTTTAAATGGATGAAGCCCCTTTGGCGTAACCATCACTTGCATCATTATAAGAACGAGCACCATGGGTTTGGGGTCAGCTCCACGCTGTGGGACTTGGTATTTGGTACCATGTTCGATCTAAAGAACGAAAAGGAAGACAAAGAAAAAGTTCAAAAACTGATGTTCGAAAAACGTTCTTAGTCAATGCTTGGCGGTTTCTTAGCCAATGGCGTTGGCCAAGTCTTGAATCAGGTCTTCGGCATCTTCTATCCCCACACTAAGCCGGATCAATTTATCGGAAAGCCCGTTACGCAGTCTCTCCTCTCTTGGTATGGATGCGTGCGTCATGGTGGCGGGGTGATTGATCAACGACTCCACTCCGCCTAAACTTTCTGCCAGTGAGAAAAGCTTGGTGGCTGACAATACTTTTTTTGTTGCTGCAGGGTCATTATCCTTTAACTCGAACGAGATCATTCCTCCAAAACCTTTCATTTGTCGTTTGGCGATCGCATGTCCCGGGTGAGATTCAAAACCCGGCCAGTACACTTTCTCTACTTTAGGATGATCGGCTAACCACTGCGCGATGATGGCACCGTTTTCGCAGTGGGCCTTCATACGAAGCCCTAAGGTTTTGATACCACGCAGTACTAAAAAACAATCCATGGGTCCCGGAACGGCACCGCTGCTTTTTTGAATAAAGAAAAGTTGCTCTCGTAGCGTATCACTATTGGTGGCCAGCGCGCCCTGTATAACATCGCTGTGCCCCCCCAGGTATTTGGTCGCGGAGTGCATGACTATGTCGGCCCCGAGCGTAAGGGGTTGTTGTAAGGCGGTAGAAGCAAACGTGTTATCAACGGCGAGTAAGATGCCCTTTTCTTTTGCCAGCGAAGCAATGGCCGCAATGTCGGAGATGTTCATCATCGGATTGGTTGGAGTCTCGACCCAGATGAGTTTGGTCTTGGCATTGATCGCTTTTTTGATCTCGTCTAGTTGTGTCGAATTGACTTGATGAAAGACGATGCCCAGGCGTGAAAAGATCTTGGTGAATAAGCGGTAGGTTCCTCCGTACATGTCGTTTCCGCAGATCACCTCGTCGCCGGCGCTCAGTAGTTTTATGACAGCATCGGTAGCAGCCACCCCACTGCTAAAGACCAATCCGTGTTTGGCCTGCTCGAGCATGGCAATGGCCTCTTCGAGTACTTTTCGGGTCGGGTTTTGACTGCGGGCATATTCAAATCCCTTGTTTACACCGGGCGACTCTTGCACATAGGTAGAGGTTTGAAAGATCGGTGTCATGATCGCCCCTGTAGAGGGATCGGGCGTGGCTCCGGCGTGTACGAAAGTGGTGTTCGGGCCCCAATTTTTTTTGGTTGCTGCCATATGAGTTGATTCAGAATTTAAATTGAATTCTTGCTTCCCAATTTTCCCAGGCTACTACCAGCGTTGCCTTTTCTTCGTTCTCTGCAAAGACCATCGTAAAGTATTCAAGGGCCAACGCGGTCTTTGATACCGGCACTTCGAATCGGGCAATATCGGTAGCATGGTCCTCTTGTATGCCCCAGATGTCAGTAGCACTATTTAATACAAAGGTCCAGGTATCGGGATGTGGGATGCAGTACAAGGTGTAACGACCCGCCTTTACGGACTGATTCTCGATGGTGGCGTCTTTGAACAATTGCAGTTCGGTGGCTTCGTTCGCTCCCAGTCTCCAGCCCTGTTCATATTGTATGATATCAGGGAATAGTCTTCGACCCTGCAGGTGCGGACGGCTATAGATGATCCTTGCCAAGGGGGCTGTTTGTGGTTCGCCACCGATTCGAAGTTTTGGATAGTCTACTGGCCAATAACTCATATCCATAGGCGAAATATCGACCGTGGCATAGGGGTTGATAGCGATGCCACCGTGGCGATTCTCAAGGGGGTCGATCGTATCGGGCCCCTCCGTATTTTTTTTCTGCTGCTGACAAGCCGTTAGCGCTGCCATCAACATCATCATAAAAATAAATCTCATAAAATGGAACAACGTTGATCTTGTATGTTTCAAAATTAGTTGAATTTACCCTTTACAAATTGTGTGATGGAGATAACCAGCTCGGTCATTACTGCCAATTTTGGATTTGAGTAACTGGCAATATTTGCTGCCGGAGTCTGGCTCTCGACCTCTTTTAATACATGATTCATCTTTTCAATGATCACCAATGTTGCTTTTTGATTTGCCTGTTTTAGCAGTTGTGCATCGACCTCTTTTACCTGCAGATCGTTGGTTCCTTGTATGATAAGTGCACGGCAGGAAAGCGATCGCATCAGTGTTTGCGGATCATAGCGAAGCCAAGAGATCATATAGGGTTGCACCGAAGGGCGAAAAACAGAGAACAATAAGGGATGGGGTTTGGCAATTCGCTGCTCCATCAATAGCGTATCGAGGTAGCGGCCGGCTAATTTTTTTAAAGAATCGGGCCCTCCCCCCGCCGCGAATTGCTCGCGTAGTACCTTATCGATACTGCGACCCACTCCCGCCAAGCTAATAAACCCATTGAGCTTTTCGGTTTGTGCTGCCAGTAGCCCTACCAACGAGCCTTCGCTGTGCCCGGCCACATAGATCTTGCGAAATCCTTGTTCACGAAGCCAACGGATCCATCCAATTGCATCATCGGCCCCATCGCTGAATTGCATATTTTCTTCTCGAAGTTCTTTGATCTGACTTTTGGCCACCCCTCTTTTATCGTAGCGAAGCGATGCAATGCCATGAGCGGCGAGACTGTCTGCCAACTGTAATAAGGAATTGTTTTTACCGGGTAGCAGAGAACTATTGCCATCGCGATCGGTGGGGCCCGACCCGGCAATGATAAGCACCACCGGCGGTCTTTTGGCCGCGGAGGGAGTAAATAGCGTGCCTTTTAAAGTTCCGCCCTTGATCACGAGCTCGGCCTCTTGTTGCCGGTACAACGCGGATGGCATGGGATCGTTTTGTGCCCATGCCACCTGTAGAGTAGCCAACAAAACATATAGAGTTAGACCTCTCAGTCTTAGGCGACGTTTCATACCAGCAAAGTTGCATGTATTTCGCTTTTCATTCAGCTTTATCTTTGCTGCTCCCGCCATGTCTCACCCTTTTGTGATCTGAAGGCGGATCAAACCCATCCTCCATGCAAAAAGGACCCATCTCTCAATTTGTACAACACCATTATCGTCACTTTAATGCCGCTGCCTTAGTAGATGCGGCCAAGGGCTATGAACAACACCTGCTCGAAGGAGGTAAGATGATGGTCACCCTTGCCGGTGCTATGAGCACTGCCGAACTGGGAGTATCTCTTGCCGAGATGATCCGTCAGGGTAAAGTAGCTATCATTAGTTGTACCGGCGCCAACCTCGAAGAGGACGTAATGAACCTAGTGGCCCATTCCCATTATAAGAGAATTCCCAATTATAGGGACCTGACCCCGCAAGAGGAGTGGGACCTGCTCGAAAATCATTACAACCGTGTAACGGATACTTGTATTCCCGAAGAGGAGGCCTTTCGGAGATTACAGAAGCATTTGGTGAAACAATGGAAAGAGGCCGAAGCCAAGGGCGAACGTTATTTTCCGCATGAGTTTCTTTATAAAGTTGTTCTGTCGGGCGAGTTAAAACAATATTACGAGATCGATCCTAAGGATAGTTGGATCGTGGCGGCCGCAGAGTGCAACCTGCCTATAGTGGTGCCCGGTTGGGAAGATTCTACCACGGGTAACATCTTTGCCAGTTATGTAATTAAGGGAGAGCTTCAGGCATCGACCGTAAAGAACGGAATCGAGTACATGGCTTGGCTTACAGAATGGTATCGCGCTAACTCGGCGGGTAAAGGCGTTGGATTTTTTCAGATCGGAGGCGGTATTGCAGGCGATTTTCCTATTTGTGTCGTACCCATGATGTATCAAGATCTGGAATGGCATGATGTGCCGTTCTGGAGTTATTTCTGCCAGATCAGCGATTCTACTACTTCTTATGGTTCTTATTCGGGGGCCGTTCCCAACGAAAAGATCACGTGGGGTAAGCTAGATATTCATACCCCAAAGTTTATTGTAGAAAGTGATGCTACCATTGTTGCGCCCTTGATCTTTGCCTGGGTGCTGGGGTGGTAGGGTACGGTGGTGAAAAAACGGGTTTTCTTAATAGATCAACGCCCCGGAGGCATCCCTAATGGCATATCTCTTTTGAGCATCTCATCACGATTGGCCATTTCCCAAGCGGTATAAAATACCAGTTGAGCTCGTTTGGCCATTAATGGATAATTGATCTTATCGGGTGTGTCGGTAGCTCTGTGATAATCGGCATGGACCCCGTTAAAATAAAAGATGATCGGCACTCCCTTGGCGGCAAAATTGTAATGGTCGCTGCGATAATAAAAACGATTGGGATCTTTTGGATCGTTGTATTTACGATCTAGTTTCATGTTTATATAGGTGTTATTGACCTTATCGGTGATGGGCGCCAGGTCGGAACTTAGTTTGTCATCCCCAATGGTGTAGACATAATTGAGCGAATCTTTATCCTTAAGATACTCGGTGCCGATCCTTCCGATCATATCGATATTGAGGTCTACGCTTGTTTTCTCTAGCGGAAAAATAGGATTCTCCGCATAATACTGACTGCCCCAAAGTCCTTTTTCTTCTCCGCTCACGGGCATGAGTAAAATGCTACGGCGAGGTCCCTTGCCGGCCGCTTTGGCGGCGCTAAAAGCTTCGGCCAATTCCAAAAGACCGGTGGTACCACTGCCATCATCATCCGCACCATAGAAGATAGTACCATCACTGCGTTTACCCACATGGTCGTAATGCGCGGTAATAACGACGTACTCGTCTTTTTTGTCACTGCCTTCGATCACTCCTAATACATTCGATACGGTTGCCGTAATAGTCTGCTTGCCGTAGCTAAGCGCTGTGAGTGCACGATAAGGTTTATGCGTAAAGCTATTGGCCTTGATCCTTTCGATCAGCGACTCGGAAGCTGCACCTAATAATCCGGCCGCTACCTTGGCAGAGATGTAAAATCCAAACAATGACTGCGTTGCCTTAAAGCCATTCAAACTCCAGTTACTGGCAATAGGGGATGGCTTGCGTGGGAAGTTGCTGTTTATAATGAGTAGGCCGGCAGCCCCTCTGCTTAATGCGGCATTGAGTTTTCCATTCAAAGAACTCGGTGAAGCAAATCCACTCACGCTAGACTTATATCCTTCGGGTGAGCCATCCATCACCACTACCAACTTACCCGAAACAGGAAGATCCTTGTAATCGTTACGCAGTTCTCCGTCACTGATTCCAAAGCCCGCGAATACGATCTCCGAAAAACGCATCGAGGCACTATAATTTCCTGACAGCGGTTGGAAATCTTCGTTCAGCAAGTAGTTGGTACCATTGACCTCGAGTGAGGCCGATGTCATGGAGTCTTTATAAAGGGGGTAGTACTGCCGATAGCTGCCATTGTTGCCCGGAAGCAGCCCCAATTGACGAAAATGATTTTCGATATAACCGGCCGCTTTCTCTAAGCCCGGCGATGGGGTATCACGTCCTTCCATCTCAGGACCTGCCAGGATGTACAAATGTTTTTGCATGTCTTGGGCAGTGATGGTCGCAGCCGCTTGTAGTGCGGCCTTGTCTTTCTTTTGTGCAACGAGAACCATCGGAGCAAGCAAGATGGCAAAGACAAAAATCCTTTTCATGGGGTGGTGTTTGTGGTGAAGATAAAAAGTTAGAAGATCAGCAACCGGCAATTTTATGGACACGATTTTGATGACGCCCTCCCTCGAAGGGAGTAGCTATAAAATCAAGAACCATTTTTTGCGCCAGGTCTTCCGACACGAAACGTGCCGGAATACAAATGATGTTGGCATTGTTATGGGCCCGAGCCAATTTGGCTAACTCTTGCTCCCAACAAAGGGCCGCTCTTACTTGGGGCTCTTTGTTGGCGGTAATAGCCACTCCGTTGCCGCTGCCACAGATCAAAATACCAAAGGCGGCTTCTTGGGTGGCCACTTGTTTGGCTACCGGATGAGCCATATCGGGATAATCTACCGAATCGGTACTATAAGCCCCGTGATCGTTAACATTCCAGCCTTGTTCGCGCAGTAATGCACTGATCTTTTCTTTGTAATGGAATCCGGCATGGTCACAGCCAATGGCAACGGGGCGATGTTGATCGAATGAAGTAGACATCATAGAAGCGTATTAGCTCCACTGCTTTTCTTGTTTCGCACGGCGTTTATCGATACGCGCAGGTATGATAATACTGGCCTCGAAAAGCAGATAGAGCGGTATGGTAACAATGGTTAAACTAAAGGGGTCGGTCGAGGGAGTAATGATGGCCGCTGCGATCAAAATGATCACAAAGGCATGCCTTCGGTATTGTCGCAAAAACCGGGCCGATACAATACCGATACGCGCCAGCAGGCTCATGAGCAACGGCATCTGAAACAACAAACCGATACCGGCCGTGGTATAGATAAGATTTTCCAGATAGTCCGAAAAGCTGGGCATGATCTGGATCTGCTCACTCAATTTGTAATTAAAATAAAAATTGACCATAAAGGGGGTCAAAATAAAATAACCAAACAGCACACCGGTAAAAAAAAGCAGGGAGACCCAAAAGATAACGCCACGGGTGTCTTTGAGTTCTTGGGTGGAGAGCGCAGGCTTTACAAAGCGCCAGAACTCCCAAAAAATGTAAGGGAACGCAATGATGAACCCTCCGATAAAGGCCAGTGTGAATGACGCCACGAACTGTCCCGTCATGGTCGTTTCCAAAAATTTGGCTTCGATCTGTTGAAAACAGAGCACCTCTCCAATGCCGATCTTCCGTCCAAAGCTGCAGAGCCATTGCGAGGCAATAAAATCGGGTCGGGTAGGTCCAAAGATCAACTCACTCACCACAAAGTCCGAGTTGATAAAGATCACGATCGCACAAATCATCACTGCAATAACCGACCGAATGATATGCCAGCGAAGTTCTTCCAGATGATCGATAAAGGTCATCTCGCCTGCGGGGCTGTTATCTCTTCGGGTAAAAAAGTTAAGTAAGGACATGTGTAGTTACAGGCAACAAATATACGAGTACCCCCTTATTGCCATGGAGCATTACCAAAGTCTTTTTACCCGCACGGTCTCTATGCGGGTATCGGTAACCTGGATGATCTCGAATTCGTAGCCCCCAATGGTGATCTTTTCTTTTTGGCGGGGAATTTTTTTATAAGAATTGATAATATAGCCCGAAAGAGTTTCGGCCTCTTCTTGCCGCAGGTCAAGCCCATACTTCTGATCCAGATAGTCCAACTCGATCCTACCTGAAAAGATAAACTCTTGTTCGCTCAGTCTTTTCTCTAGTAGCGCTTCGGTGTCGTACTCGTCTTCGATCTCTCCGAATAGTTCTTCGAGCACATCCTCTAGGGTAATGATGCCCGCAGTACCTCCAAATTCATCGACTACCCAGGCAATACTTTTTTGCTCGCGAGTAAACTGGCTGATCAGGTCGGCCGCGGTCATGCTTTCCGGAACGGCCGGTATGGGGTATAAGATCTCACTGATGCTAGCAGGGCCCGTAAACAGATCGAGTTGATGTACATAGCCCACAATGTGATCGATATTTTTATGGTACACGACCAGACGACTGAGTTTAGTGTCGATGAACTGTTGCTTGAGTTTTTCAATAGATGCCTGCTGTTCGATCCCAACGATCTCTTTACGGGGCACCAGGCATTGCCTGATCCGTACATTGGGAAGTTCGCTGGCGTTTTCTAGTAATTGCGTATTGGATTCTTTTCTTTCATCTCTTTTAATAGGAGAGAATAAGTATTTTAGGTCCGATCTGCTTAAAGCCTCTTTGTGTGGATCGACCCTGACTGCGAATACATAGATCAATGTCCACTCTGCGGCTTTCATCATTTTCTCGGCCATTGGTTCCAACAGCTTGTACAAGTATCCAAAGACAGGGGCTGTAACGAGCAGCAGCCGATTGGCATGAATCCTGAAAATGGCCCGTGGAATAATTTCGGCAAAGCAAAGCACAATGAGGGTTACCAAGAAGATCTCTGTCACGATCCTGGCCAAATCGGAGCCGATCCGAAAATAAGCCCAGATCCATTGGGTCACGCCGCTGAGTTGCCATCCCAATAGTACCAAGAACAAGGTAAAGCCCAGTAAGGTGGTAGCTAAGAATCGATCGGGTCGCTCATAGTAACGGGCAATAAGCCGATAAGCGACAGGTTGTTTTTTTTTGTACCGCTCTAGTCCCTGCTTGTTGGCACTATAGAAGGCCATTTCGATCGCGGCAAAAAATCCCATCATCAGTAACGTGATCAAAAACCATATGATGGATGCTACTTCCATGGGATCACTTCGACAGATAGTCACGGACCAATTGCAGTGTCTGATCGCAGGCCACGCTAAGCTGATCGTTGACTATAATATGATCGAATCGATCGCGGTAACTGCATTCTTCGCCGGCTTTGGCAAGTCGCATTTGCAGGGAGGCCTCTGTTTCGGTTCCCCGTGCAGCCAGCCGCTCGTGTAAAATACCTAGGGATGGTGGCTCAACAAAAATCGAAAGACTTTGCGGATATTGTTCTTTGATTCGCAGCCCTCCTTTTACATCAATGTCTAGCAAAGGGGATTGTTGCCGGCCCCAGATCCGCTTGAGCTCGCTGTGTAGCGTACCATAGTATTTATCTTGGTACACCATCTCCCATTCTGCGAACTCACCGGCTTCGATGCGTTGGACAAACTCTTGGGTTGAGATAAAATAGTAATCGACCCCGTTGCATTCGCCGGTTCGCGGCAAGCGGGTAGCACAAGAAACAGAAAATCCCAAATGATCGGGTAAGGCAGCCAGCAAATGCTTGACGATAGAGGTCTTACCGGCTCCGGAAGGTGCGGCAATGATGATGAGCTTATGTAGCAGTGACGACATAGAGTGATCTTCGGCAGTCGAAGATCAATAGCGTTTTTTCTTAAAGTTGCCTCCGGAGCGATTGTCTCTGCGTTGATTACCGGGGCGATATTTTCCTCGACCCTTACCATAGCCACCTCTACCCATGTCGCGTCCTTCTTGTTGGGGTCGATACGCTTTAATGTAAGGAGTATTGGTAAAGGTCAGTTGGCCGTCGGTAATAGCGTTAAGCTCGCTTTGAATAGCGTCGTCGTAAACGAGCTCTTTATGCCAATTGTTATAGGCAAGTTTCATGTAGTAGGCGATAGCATTGGCAAACCCCAATTTTTTCTCGGGTTGCTCTTCTTCTAGCGCTTTATGGATAACGAGTTCGAGATTCTTTCCTAAATGGGAGTAGCGAGGATGGCGCTTTGGATACGCCAATGGGTTAGGTTTGGCCTTAAGCGTTTCGCGAGTGGGTATAGGATAGGGCGATTCCACATCGAGTTTAAAATCGGCGATCAAAAAAAGATGATCCCAAAGCTTGTGTCTAAAGTCCTCCATGTTTTTTAACTGTGGATTCAAAAACCCCATCAATTCGATCACGGCCTGGGCATTGCGCTGGCGTCTTTCGGGATCTTCGATCTGCTGTACATGTTCGATCATACGTTGCACGTGGCGACCATATTCCCGCATAATTAGGTGATTGCGGATGGTATTGTACTCCATTTTCTGAGCTTCCATAGTCTACAAAGGTAAGAAAGACGGTATGAGTGGACAACTGGCTTTGGGGCACCCTACCTTTGCCCTCAATGCGTGTAGCTTTTTGTATAGGTAATCCGGTTACGGACGGGGTAGCGGCCATTGTGATGTCGTGGGTTAATTCACTGGTCTTGCAATACCCCGAAGACCGCTATCTCTTACTAAGCGAATATCCCTTGGAGGGGTATCACGAAGCTCTACCTCCTAATCAGGTATCGGTAGTCTATTTGCCTCGCCGTTATTCCTTTTTTCCCTTTTGGAGCGACACCCTACTGTATCAAAAATTGGTTTCATTTCAGCCACAGTTGGTTATAAACGCCCATCCCGCTCAGCGCCTCTCCTCTCGATTTAAGCAAGCCCGGGTCTCTGCAATGGCCGCTATATCAACCCCCGATGGCGAAATTTCTTTTATGCCGCTGCCCTCGCCAGACTACAATTCATTAAGCGCCGATCAAAAGCATGTGGTCAAGGAGCAATGGGTTTTTGGAAGGGAATATTTTATGCTAACAGGGCCCCTGCCTTCCGAGGCGCAGCTGACCTTTTTGTTGCAGGCTTTTTCGATCTTCAAAAATCGGCAACAAAGTGGGATGCGGCTGGTATTGCCTTTCTCGCTTTCCAGCCACTACCCCCTCCTTGCCAAAAAGATCGATCAATATAAGTATCGTAGTTCGCTGATCATAACAGAATCGATTTCTGCCAGCCAAGTAGCGCAACTCGCGGGAGCGGCTTATGCACTGATGGCACTGGGTTCTCCGGGAACCGTCTTGATCGCTACCCTGCAAGCATGGCGTGTGGGCATTCCATTACTAGCACTGCCAGAGACCGGTTTAGGGGGCCATACCCAACAATCGGTGTTGTTTGCTGCCGAATCTACCAAAGAAGCCTTGGCCAACATAATGATGCAGATCTATAAGGACGAATCGTTACGATTGCAGTTGATAAGACAAGGTCATCAGTGTTGGCAAGACATCAATATATCATCGCTTACCGCTGCGCTCCACCAGCAACTGCAACAACTGGGGTCGGTATCTTCTGCCACAGGGGCTTAAACGGGCTTGCCTATCTTTGCCGCACATACTTTACTGCATGACTTTATCTACTATTACCGTTGAGGTGCAAACTGACGAAAAGAAGATCCCTGCCGCTATACATTGGAGTGCGTCCGATACAGGCGCCGATAAAAAACAAGCCGCTAAGGCAATGATGATCTCCTTTTGGGATGCTGCCGACAAAGCCGCTTTGCGGATTGACCTATGGACACAAGATATGATGGTCGATGAGATGGCCGACTTTTTTTACCAGACCCTGATGACCATGGCCGACACCTATGGAAGAGCCACGCAGTACAACGATCAGGTCGATGAGATGAAACATTTCGCTCGCGAATTCTACACTCGTTTTCGCGAAAGACAATTAAAAGAAAATAAAGCCCAATAAAAATGATATCACTCGAACAAAAAATCATGACCGATCTCAAAGCGGCTATGCTGGCAAAAGACGAAGCCGCCCTTCGTAGTTTGCGTGCCATCAAGGCGGCTATATTATTAGCTAAAACCGCAGAGGGAGCCACGGGTGAGCTAAGCGAGGAGAATGAGATAAAGCTGCTACAAAAAATGGTCAAACAGCGAAAGGATTCGCTCGAGATCTTTCAGCAACAAGCTCGTCCGGAGTTGGCGCAAAAAGAGATCGAAGAGATCGCTGTGATCGAAAAGTTCTTGCCCAAGCAGATGGACGAAGCTTCTTTACGAACCGTATTGACGGCCATCATAGCGCGCGTTGGGGCCTCTACAGCAGCCGATATGGGTAAGGTAATGGGGGCTGCCAATAAAGAGTTGGCGGGAAAGGCCGATGGAAAGACGATAGCGGCCCTTGTAAAGGAATTATTGGGCACTTGATAAAAATTATTTTCAAAAAACATGCTGATCGATCTGCTTTGGTTAGGTCTTTTGTTGATAGCCGGCATTAAAGGTTACAAAAGAGGTCTGATTGTTGGGGTCTTCTCGTTTGTCGCCGTGCTGGTAGGATTGGCGGCCGCAGTCAAACTATCGGTGGTGGCCTCCGATTATATGCGTCAGTATACTTCCCTTGCCGGCGGGTGGATTCCACTGCTCTCTTTTTTCGCTGTTTTTGTTGCGGTGGTGTTGTTGATACGACTGGCCGCCAACGCTATCGAAGAGGCGGTCAAGGTCATTACCCTTGGTTGGGCCAATAAGGTAGGAGGGGTACTATTGTATGCTGCGTTGTTTACCCTTACCTATAGTGTGGTACTATTTTATCTTTCTTCAATGGGCTTATTTAGCAAAGAGACCATACAAGACTCCGTAACCATCAGCGTTTTATTGAAACTCGGTCCCTGGACCATCGAAAAGATGGCCATTGTATTTCCCTTGTTTAAGGACATGTTCTCTGCTTTGCAACAATTCTTTTCGGATGTAAGGGCCCAATTTCCCTCTCGATAACGCTAACCATTTTACCAAATGGTGATATCTGCCCGAATAGGGCGTCGATTGATCGAAAACAACTATTTTAGCAAAGGAATCAGCCTTATATACCGCCTATGAATTATGAGATCAGAGAGAAAGATAAATTTCGCTATGTAGAGGAGGGTAACGGCGAACCATTGGTATTGCTGCATGGTCTCTTTGGTGCCTTGAGTAATTTTTCTGGTCTTATCGAATATTTTCGTTTTCATAACCGTGTTATCATTCCCTTACTACCCCTGCTCGATATGGATATCTTGCACACTTCGGTGGGAGGGCTTTCCAAATATGTACATCGTTTTTTAGAGGCGTTAGATCTTACGGGTGTCCATTTATTGGGCAACTCATTGGGCGGTCACGTGGCCTTGGTTCATACCCTCAAGCATCCTGAGCGTATTCGTTCTCTTATTTTGACAGGCAGTTCCGGACTTTTCGAAAACGGAATGGGCGACAGTTATCCTCGCCGGGGCGATTACGAATACATCAAGAACAAAACGGCCCTCACCTTTTATGATCCCAACGTAGCCACTAAGGAGTTGGTCGACGAAGTGTATAGTATTACCAATAATCGGTTAAAGGTGATCAAGATCATCGCCTTGGCCAAGAGCGCCATTCGCAATAACCTTGGCGAGGAGCTGAACAAGATTCAGGTGCCCACCTTATTGGTCTGGGGAAACAACGATACCATCACTCCGCCATTTGTGGGGCAGGAGTTCAATAAGTTAATTCCCAACAGCGAATTACACTTTATTGATAAGTGTGGTCATGCGCCCATGATGGAAGTGCCCGGTGAGTTCAACAAGATCTTACAAACGTTCCTTAATAAACTTAAATCGAATTAAGGGGTTATAGAGAACGAGTTCGATAACGATTCGCCTAAACGCTCATAACGATCTACATGCTGGTACGAGACATTCCTTCTTCTTCGCTTCCATGGCTGCCCTCTACCGATACCATAGCCGAGGCGTTGCAATTAATGCAAGAGCATCATTGCGAGCAATTGCCCGTAACGGAAGGCGGTGTATACGTGGGCCTGGTCAGTGAAGAGGATCTACTCGAGCATCCTTTATCGGAAGACACGTTACAGACTTTACTGTCGCAGCTGCCGGCACCGGCCGTGAGCGGAGAACATCATTTTTTACAAGCACTCGCCCTGATGACCGAGCAACAATTGTCTGTGCTGCCGGTAGTAGGTACAGAAGAAAGGGAATTGTCGGCACTACTTACCTTGCCCTCGTTGCTACAAGAACTGGCTCGTTTTTTGGGCTTGCAAGAAGGAGGCGGTCTGTTAGTACTTGAACGCGATTCCCATCAATATTCTTTTAGCGAGATCAGTAAGCTGGTAGAGACCCACGATGCACAGGTCACTCAGCTAAACACGCATAACAATCTCCAAACAGGAATTATTCAAATTACCCTACGGGTCAATAAACCTGAGATATCCGATATTGTGGCCACGTTTCAGCGCTATGATTACAAGGTTTGTTTCTATGCAGGAGAGGAGCAATACACCAACCAATTGCGCAATAATTACGATCATCTCATGCATTACTTAAAAATCTGATCGTTCATTACCCATTCAAATGCCCGATCTTTCACAGGAATGCTGAACTTTGCGACTACTGTGAAAGAAAACCTCCTTCGTTTGCTTTTGCTAACCTTAAGTGTTGGATCGGTGTGGTATAGCCATGCCCAGCAAGATGCCCCCTCTGTAGAAAAAGCACCGTTGCCCCTGCTATCCGATACGGCTGCTCGCAGCATCAGGGGAATGGAGACGGTCATGGTGCCCCTGGGAACCCGATTATTGATTGCTTCCATTACCGTGCAAGGAAACAAGAAGACCAAAGAGAACATCATTATCCGCGAGATCCCCTTTTTGCCGGGCCAAACATATGGCTTACAAGAATTGGCCGAGCTGTTTGAGACCGCGCAACAGCAGCTGATGAATACCACGCTTTTTCATACCGTTACGGTTTCTGCGGGGCAATTTGATGGCAATTGCGTAGAAGTGGTGGTACAGGTGGCAGAGCGTTGGTATATTTTTCCCTTTCCATACTTCAAATTGATCGATCGCAATTTTAATCAATGGCTCATCGATCAAAAAGCCAGTCTTAAACGGGTCAACTATGGTACCAAGTTGATCTATAATAACGTCTCTGGCCGAAACGATAAGATCAGGGTCTGGTTATTTACCGGTTACACCCAACAGGCCTCCATCAGTTACGAAAGGCCCTATTTCGATAAAAAACTTCGCTGGGGCTATCGCTTATTCATCAACACCGCTAAGGCCAAAGAGATCAATTATAACACGATCGACGATAAACAAATGTTCTGGCGCAGCGATGTTCAATTTGCCAGACAGTTCTCTAATTATGGAGGCGAGCTAACCTATAGAAAAAAATTATTTTCTCGTCATCAATTCGGACTTACTTTCTTTAAGGAACAAGTACTCGATACCATCGTATGGATGAATCCGCAGTATTTTTTTGGAGGACTGACCCAGGTGCAATTTCCTGAGTTCTCTTATCGATTCTCTTATCAAAAAGTAGATTATATTCCTTATCCTCTTACGGGTTTGGCTTACCGGATACGATTTAGCAAGGGCGGGTGGAACAGCGATACCAGGGTTTGGCAACTACATGGAGAATTATTTCGCAGTTGGCAAGTGGGAGCCGATTACTTTTTATCGATGCAGGCATACGGGGGTGTCAAGCTGCCGTTTAATCAGCCTTTTTTTAATCGGCGATTTTTAGGGTATGGTGATATTTTCTTACGCGGGTACGAATACAATGTGATCGATGGAGTAGCCGGCGGATACCTGCGTGCTTCGCTTACCCGTGAGCTGGCCGAGGTTCGTCTTCCGTTGCCGGAGATCATTCGCAGAAAGAAGGGGTTGACGAACGTGCCAATCCGGATCTTTGCCAGAGTCTTTGCTAACAGCGGCTATGTTCATAATCCTAACCCCGGTCTCAATCAACTTAACAACAAGCTGTTACACGCCGGAGGAATAGGCATTGACCTGTTGACACTCTATGACGTTACCTTTCGTTTCGAGTACAGCTTTAACCAGTTAGGTCAAAACGGGTTATTTTTACACCGTAATATCAGTTTTTGATGAGGGTCGCTATTTACAGCCGTGTTTTTGAGGAGGATCAGCAATTACCCCTACAACTTTTTTTCGAGGCCTTGCGTCTTCGTCAGATCGAGCCGGTCATCTATGACCCGTTCTATCGGCAGATAAAAGACAGGGTTCAATTGTCCGAGCAAGTGGCCACGTTCTCTGGTGCCGACGACCTGACCGACGGGATCGAGGTGATCGTAAGTTTGGGGGGTGATGGTACCTTGCTCGATACCATTACGTTGATCCGTAACAAAAAGATCGCGGTTATGGGGATCAATTTTGGACGTCTGGGATTCTTGGCCAGTATTGGCAAAGAACAAATTGATATGGCGGTAAGGGCTGTCGCAGATCGCACCTATATCGAAGACAAAAGGACACTCATTCATCTTGACGCTAACATTCCGCTTTTTGGAGAAGTGCCTTATGGTCTCAATGAGTTTTCGATCCACAAGCGCGATGTGACCTCCATGATCAAGATTCACACGTATCTCAATGGCGAATTTTTAAATACCTATTGGGCAGATGGATTGATCGTGGCAACCCCCACCGGATCTACCGGCTATTCGCTTAGTTGCAATGGCCCTATTGTGTTTCCCGATGCTCATTGTTTGGTCATTACCCCGGTGGCACCTCACAATCTAAACGCAAGACCGATCGTGGTGCCCGACGATCATGTTATCTCCTTTACCATAGAGAGCCGAAGCGATCAAGTAATCTGTGCACTCGACGCGCGTCGCGAGATCGTGCACAAAGATGTACAGCTGGCCGTTCGTAAAGAGCAATTTTCTGTCAACCTGATTCGCCTTAGCGAAAATAATTTTTTACAAACCCTTCACAATAAGTTGACCTGGGGGCTCGATAAG
>JBJTWT010000043.1:0-17203 GCA_046081865.1 Sphingomonadales bacterium | reverse complement strand
GAGATCTCTTTTTTGACCGGTATCAAGATAGTAGGCATCGACGACGTGGGTATGGTCAGCAAGATTACCCAACTCATCTCGGGCGATTTAAAGATCAATATTGCAGCCATTACCATCGAGGCCAAAGAAGGTCTTTTTATGGGTAATATAAAGCTCTATGTGCATGATAAAGAAGAGCTAGAGACATTAGTGGCCTCCTTGCACCAGCTCTCGGGAGTGGAATCGGTAGAGCGCTACGATATGGAAGATATTCCGGCCTAAGAGAGGTTGTTCAATCACTAAATTCTTATATTGTGCCAATATGATAAAAGCCCTTCGATATCATTGGGGTTTGTGCTTGGTCATCGCCATTCAGCTGCTCTCCTCTTTTTATGCCACAGCGCAAAACCCGGCAACCATTTTCGAGATACCCACGCGTGATATTGGTATACCCTGTGGCACCAACTGCGTAACTGTCGCCGCTACCGTCCCTCATATCAAGCAGACCAACGAGTATGTAACAACCACTCCGGCCTATCTGCCTTTTTCATATTCTACCACCACTGGTACCGTCATATCTTCAATTTACGTTGACGATACCTGGAGTCAACCGATACCCATTGGATTTAATTTTTGTTATTACGGAAACACGTTTCTCTCCATTTTAGTGGGATCCAATTCGGGTTTCACTTTCGATATTTCCAGGGCGGGGTCGGGTAGTGGTTATTCTATTAGTACTACCACCGGTGCGATACCCAATACCAGCTACGCTCCCAACATGATCTTTGGCCCCTACCACGATATCAATCCGGCTATCACCTCTGCCAACAGACGGATCGAGTGGCGAGTGGAGGGAACGGCGCCTACCAGAAGATTCATTGCCAGTTTTAATGATGTTCTATACTTTGGTACTTCCTGTACCACGCAAAGGGCCACCCATCAAATGGTACTCTATGAGAGCACCGGTATCGTTGAAGTCTACATCAAGGATAAGCCGGTGTGTACACTATGGAATAGCGGTAATGCCATTTTGGGTATGCAAGATGGTACCCGAACCAGAGCCGTGGCAGCCCCCGGCAAAAATGCCTCTCAATGGGGAACGACAGGTATGAACGAATGCTATCGCTTTATCCCCTCGAGTGGCACACCACAATTTCGTTCAGCCAAGCTGATCTTGAATGGAAATATCGTATCAAGCACACCCGACACTAGTACCGTTGCACCCGGAAAGCTCAGCATTAGTTTTCCTAACGTGTGCCCAACGACCAGCAGTGCTTTGTATCATCTCGAAGTAACGTACGCAGACTGTCTTAATCCTGGCAATCTGGTTACGTTTCGGGACTCGGTTACTTTGACCAGATTGCCTTCTACATTACTGGCCACCCCGGCGGTAACACCGCCCGCTTGTGGCGCCAGTGATGGATCTATTAGTGTAAATGCGGTGTCTGGAGGAACTACTCCCTATCAATATTCCATCAATGGGGGTGCCTTGTGGCAGGGTAGCAATGTCTTTTCGGGGCTGGCCGCAGGAACCTATACTATCTCGGTAAGGGATGCCTCTGGTGTTTGCACCGCAACACTGCCCGTTACGGTAAATTCCTCTTCCACCCTTTCCACTACGGTCTCGGCTCCAGTGCCCTCTGCTTGTGCCGGAGTTAACAATGGCTCTTTTACAATAAGCGCAGCTGCAGGTTCCGGACTGTATAGTTTTACCTTAGATGGCGTTGCTATGGGACAAGGCACCATACCAAGAACGTTTACGAATCTTTCTCCTGCCAACCATGTGCTGGTCGTTACCAATGTAGCAACAGGATGCAGTTCCGGTAATCTAACAATCAACGTTCCCTCCGGCCCGGGCATCTTGGCTACCACTACCACCACAGCGGCCGCCTCTTCTTGTCCGGGTGTAAGCAATGGCAGTATTGCTGTCAATGTCTTGGGCGGAACCGCTCCATTTACGTACCAATTATCCGGAGGAGTTCAGCTGCCGCTTTCTAATCCCGGAGTCATTTCAAATCTGGCACCCTCTACTTCGCATACGGTTGTAATTCGAGATAATTTTGGTTGCGCACTTACCCGTACGGTATTTGTTCCTGCAGGACCTCCTTTGTTAGCCGGTGCATCGCCCACGGCTACTACTTGTGACGGAGCGGTAAATGGTAATTTGGTAGTGACTCCTCTTAGTGGTACCGCCCCCTTTACTTTTTCTTTGGATGGAGGTAGTTTTGTTTCGGGTGCGGCCCCCTTTACCTTCAATAATTTGGCAGCCGGTCCTCATCAGGTGATCGTCCGCGATGCACAGGGCTGTCAAAGCAATGCCGTACCGGCAACGGTAGTGGCGGGACCTCCGCTGGTCACCACCGCCACATCAACACCTGCCCTTTGCAATGCCGGTAGCACAGGTAACATAACCGTAGCTCCTCCCACTATTGGTCAGGCGCCCTACCAATATTCGCTGGATGGAATTGGTTGGCAAACCTCCAATCAATTTACCGGACTGATGGCAGGCACCTATACGATCCGTTTTAGAGAGACCAATGGTTGTGTAGGAAGTACCTCCATCGATATTACAGAGCCGTCAGCCATTACCCTTTCAGCCACTACCGTACCGGTAGTTTGTAATGGTCAATCCAATGGCCAACTTACGGTTATCTCTTCAGGGGGCATGGCTCCCTATCAGTATAGTGTAGATGGTGGTGCCAACTGGCAAACGTCCAATGGGTTTTCGCTTTCGGCGGGAACCTATACACTTTCCATAAAAGATGCGAATAACTGTACCCGGATACTACCTGTGGTAATGAGCCAACCCCCTGTGCTGGCTGGGACGGTCTCTACCAGTAATGCCAGCTGCAACGGGGGTAATGATGGGGCGTTGAGTCTAACGCCCACTGGGGGAAATGGTAATTACAGCTATTCTTTGGATGGTGGCATCAATTGGCAAACATCCAATAGCTTCAATTTGGCTCCGGGCTCTTATACCGTTACTGTCAAAGATCAACTCAATTGCACGTTAGCTTTGCCGGCCGTGGTAGGGCTTACTAACGACCTGACCCTTTCACCACAAAATGATGTCACCATTTGTGAAAGCAAATCCACGCAATTGCAAATTGTCTCCAATGCACTTCAATACGACTGGACCCCGGCATCAGGGCTGTCGGCCGTCAATATTGCCAATCCGGTTGCCTCTCCTCGGGTAACAACGCAATATATAGTGGCGCTCACTATGGGTCGCTGTGTTTCTAGAGATACTGTACTGGTAACCGTCAATCCTGCCCCTATTCCTGATGCCGGTAGTGATATCTTTATCTGTTATGGTCAAACCGCTACCCTTAATGGCAGGGGAGGAACCGTATATCGCTGGACTCCTTCTACCTACTTGAACAATCCTAATCTTGCTAATGCCGTTTCTACTCCCGATCGCAATATCTACTATGTGCTCTCCATTCTCTCCGATGCAAATGGTTGTGCTGCGTTGGTTACAGACACAGTAGCCATAGATGTAACGCCTCCTATTCAGATCAAGACCTTTCCTGCCGATACCATTGGATATCCGGGAGATCAGTTTCAGTTGCTGGCCGTCCCTAACGATCCCGATGCCACCCTTTATGTATGGACCCCGTCGGTGGGGCTTAGTAATGCAGGGGTAGCCAGCCCCACCGTTACGGTCGGCGCCATCGGCAATGATATTCGCTATAAGGTAGTGGCATCTACCGTGGCGGGTTGCAGGGGTGAGGGCTATGTGAATGTGCGAGTGTATAAAGGTCCTGACATTTATGTTCCAACAGGGTTTACGCCCAATGGCGATGGCAAAAACGATAAGTTCACTCCTTTTCCGGTGGGAATGAAGAGCTACAATTACTTTAGGATCTTTAATCGTTGGGGGCAAGTGGTCTTTCAGACCCGGGCACTCAATGAGGGCTGGGATGGTACCATTGGCGGTCAGTTGCAACCCGAGGGTATTTATGTGTGGATGATCGAAGGACTCACCAAAGACGATCGCGTGATCACGAAAAAAGGGACCATAATGCTGATCAAATAGACCTATTTTTGCCCGGCTTATTACAACTATTATGGTGGATGTTATTCTGGGACTCCAGTGGGGAGACGAAGGAAAAGGAAAGATCGTCGATTACTTTGCAAAAGACTATCAAGTAGTGGCCCGTTTTCAGGGAGGACCCAATGCCGGTCACACTTTGTACGTACAAGATAAAAAGCTGGTCTTACATCAAATTCCTTCCGGGATCTTTCACCCGGGTATCATTAACCTTATTGGCAATGGGGTAGTATTAGATCCTGTTACCTTAAAAAGAGAGTGTGACAGTGTCTTACCCTTTGGGGTCGATCTAAAGAAGAATCTATTCATTGCCGATCGCACGCATCTTATTTTACCTACCCATCGCGCCCTCGATAAGGCCGCCGAATTATCGAAAGGAAATCAAAAGATCGGGTCGACCTTAAAGGGTATTGGCCCGGCTTATATGGACAAGACCGGTCGCAACGGGTTGCGCGTGGGAGATCTGCTCGACAAGAATTTTACCACCGATTACATCAAGCTTCGTCTCAAGCACCAGCGATTGCTCGATAGTTTCGGTTTTCAAGAAGATATCAGCGACTGGGAAGAAGAATTCTTTACCGCCCTTGAGTTCTTGCGGACTCTTAATATCGTTAACGGGGAGTATTTTATCAATGAGCAATTAAAAGCGGGCAAGCGGGTACTTGCCGAGGGTGCGCAGGGCAGTATGCTCGATATCGATTTTGGCACCTTCCCCTATGTAACTTCTTCCAATACCATCTCTGCCGGTGTTTGTAACGGGCTGGGCGTGGCACCTCGCTATATCAACGAAGTGATCGGTGTAACAAAGGCTTATTGTACCCGTGTTGGCAGCGGCCCTTTTCCTACCGAGCTCCACGATGCGACAGGCGAAGAGTTAAGAAAGATCGGAAATGAATTTGGCGCCACCACCGGTCGTCCGCGACGTTGCGGGTGGATCGATCTGGTCGCTTTGCATTATGCCTGCATGATAAACGGTGTTACACAACTGGTCATGACAAAGGCTGATGTACTTGATTCGTTCAAGTCCCTTGCCGTTTGTACCTCTTATTCTGTAGGGGGTAATGAGACTACACAGATGCCTTATCAACTGGAACGAAGTCAGCCTATGGCCAATCTTCGGGAGTTTGCAGGATGGAATACGCCTACCGATCAATGCAAGACCTACACCGATCTGCCCGAGACCATGAAACAATACGTCAATTTCATCAACGAGTACCTGGGCGTAAACGTTCGCTTTATCTCAAATGGACCTGGTCGCGATCAACTGGTCGCTGTTCCCTGATCGGCCGCCTCTTTTGTTTCGAAAAAAAAGTTTTTAAAATTTGGCGGTTTAAAAACTTCGCCGAAAATTTACACTACCAATCTGGTTCAGCTATTGCTACCAAACCTGAAAAGTCTAACAAGGCAACATCCTCCGCTGGTAAAGAGTCTACTCGCACCTCCGAGAAAAAAGAGTCTGTAAAAAGCAAGAAAAAGGACCGGGACGAAGACGAAGAGACAGAAGAAGATCTCACCGACGATTGGGAGAAGGGCGAAAAGGAGGAAGAAGAAGAGTGGGATCCTGATTTCGATGAATTCGATCTTCCTAAATCGAAGGGAAAAAAGTCCTCCGATAAAAAGGGAGAGGAAGAAGACGATTTTAAATTTGAGGACGACGAGTTCAAAGACCTTTTTGACGAAAAAGGATTTGATGACGAAGAGGATGATTTCTGATCGTGCCTATAAGATCGTTCTCTGCTTACCGACGAACATCTTGCAATAGTAATTGTAAGCTCTCTGCTGCAATGACGCTCTTTTTTTCCATAAAGACCTGCATACAGGCTGGCGAAAGCCGCAACAGATAATTTCCTTGCAACGAAAGCTGCTCATCGAAGTTGGGGTTGAGACGAATAAACTCCAGCCGGTCCGTTTCTGTATATTTTAAGATCGCCTCTTTCTTGTATCGGCCCGATATCAGCAGTGTGGTGGTTTGCTTTTTTTCTTCTTCGCTAAGCGAAGGACCGGTCTCGGTTTCCTTTTGTTGTCTTTCGGTTTTTGTTAGCGTGGTTTCACTGCCGTCTTCTTCGAACACATAGTGGGTGGCAATAAACTTTTTTACATGATTCATGGTCTCGGTAGGCAGTTGATACTGCAGTTTCCAAAAATCAGTATGACCGCTCTGCCGAATGGCTTGCCGAACCCGACCCTCACCACTATTGTAAGCCGCTATTACCAGCAACCAATCCTGAAACTCTCCGTAGAGGTCGCGCAAGTATTGTGCGGCGGCATGAGTGCTTTTTAGGTAATCCGTTCGCTGATCGATCGAGTGGTTAACCGTTAACCCATAGCGTCTGGCGGTAGCGGGCATAAACTGCCATGGGCCCACGGCTCCGGCCCAAGAGACGACCGTCGATTTAAGTCCCGACTCAATCACAGCCAGATATTTCAATTGGGAAGGAAGACCGTATTGGGTAAGCACCTGGTCCATCATATCAAAATAGGGGCGGCCCCATTCCCTCATTTTTCGCAATCCGCCTCCATGGCGCTCCATATAGCTTTCTACAAAGCCAACGGCCATCGGGTGTAGCCGGGTAGCGGTTTTATCCGCTTTGGGGACGTTTTCGAAAAGTTGGGTAAAGCCGCGTGGCGGCAAGCTGGCAGAGTCCGTAGAGAAATCAGCTGATTGTGCTAAGAGGGTATAGGGGGTATACAACCACAGCAAGAGAGCGGCCCGTACAAAATAAGGGAAAGCTAGGGTCCGCAAAAAAGTAGCAGACGCTCGCTTACTCTTTAACAGAGTGGTTGATATCACTGGCGCTTTCTTCAATCTCTCGTTTTACGTTGCTTTTGGCATCGTTAAACTCGCGCACTCCTTTTCCGAGTCCTCTCATCAATTCAGGTATTTTTCTACCACCGAACAGCAGTAAAACAATTACAAGGATGATAATGATCTCGTTGGTGCCGAGCATTCCCAGTAAAATAGGATTAGTCATAGCTTTCGATTGTCCGGTAAAGATACAAACTGGGCAGATGCCTTTTAAAAAAAAATCCCGCAGCGAAACGAATATGGCTGCGGGATATTGAAAAAATTAAGGTGTTATGCTTCGGCTACAGCCATACGCTTTTCACGGATACGGGCACTCTTTCCGCTTCTGCTGCGCTGGTAGAACAGCTTGGCGCGACGCACGTGTCCGGTCTTGTTGATCTCTATCGAGTCGATATTGGGCGAAAAGAAAGGAAACACTCTTTCAACCCCTACACCATCAGATATTTTTCTTACGGTAAAGCTGGCAGTGTGGCCTGACCCTTGCTTTTTGATCACATCACCTTTAAAGGACTGGATCCTCTCCTTATTTCCTTCAATGATCTTGTAGTTAACGGTAATGTTGTCACCGGGCTTAAAAGCGGGGAATTGCTTTTTGGCGGTGAGTTGCTCGTGTACGTAGGCAATAGCGTTCATAATCCGATGATTTAAAGGGAGGCAAAGGTAGGGAAATTATACCGAATGGTCAAACTGACCGATCCGAAAATAAAGCCCCGAAAAAAAAGGCCCGCTGTTTGCACAACGGGCTGTAATTCAATAGCTAGTCTTCGGATCTCGCAGGCAAGGTCAACGGGCCACGTTAACGGCCCTTTTCTCGCGGATTACGGTCACCTTTATTTGTCCGGGAAAGGTCATTTCTGTCTGGATCTTTTGCGCAATCTCAAATGAGAGGCGGTCTGAATCTTGGTCGCTCACTTTTTCTGCCTCAACGATTACGCGTAGTTCGCGTCCCGCCTGTATGGCGTACGCTTTTTCTACACCCGTGTAGCCCATAGCAAGATTTTCGAGGTCTTTGATACGCTGCAAGTATTGCTGCATGATCTCTCTACGGGCACCGGGTCTGGCACCACTGATCGCGTCACAAGCCTGTATGATTGGAGAGATCACAAACTGCATTTCTACCTCGTCGTGGTGAGCGGCGATGGCGTTGACAACGGCAGGGTTTTCGCCATATTTTTCGGCTAGTTTGGCCCCAAGCAGTGCGTGGCTCAGTTCGCTTTCCTCGTCGGGTACCTTACCGATGTCATGCAGCAAACCGGCTCTTTTGGCGAGCTTTGGATTGAGCCCCAACTCGGCAGCCATGGTGGCGCAAAGGTTGGCCGTCTCACGGCTGTGCATTAATAAGTTTTGACCATACGAGGAACGAAAGCGCATTCTCCCTACCATACGAACCAGTTCTTTATGCAGCCCATGAATGCCCAGTTCTATTACGGTTCGTTCTCCGATCTCCATCACTTGCTCTTCGATCTGTTTGCGGGTCTTTTCGACCACTTCTTCGATGCGAGCCGGGTGTATGCGGCCGTCACTGACCAGTCGTTGCAAGCTAAGACGAGCAATCTCGCGGCGCAAAGGGTCAAAGCTCGAAAGTAAGATAGCCTCCGGCGTGTCATCAACAATCAGGTCTACTCCGGTAGCCGCTTCGATGGCGCGGATGTTGCGACCCTCGCGACCAATGATCTGGCCTTTGATCTCGTCGCTTTCGAGATTAAATACGGTGATGGAATTTTCGATGGCTTGTTCGGCCGCTGTACGCTGGATGGTCTGGATCACGATCTTGCGGGCCTCTTTACCGGCCTTTTGTTTGGCCTCTTCGATAATTTCTTGTTGCAGGGCCAGTGCACGGGTCTGTACCTCGCTTTTAAGACTTTCGAGCAATTGGTTACGGGCGTCTTCGGCAGAAAGGTTCGCGATCTTTTCTAAGCGACGAACATGCTCTTCTTGATGTTTTTCGAATTCACTGCGCTTGATGTTGACCAATTCGATCTGACGATTAAGGTTCTCTTTTATCGCATCGTTGTCCTTGAGCTGTTTGTCTAGGTTGTTTTCCTTTTGATTGACCGATTGTTCCTTTTGACGGATCCTGTTTTCGGCGTCATTGATCTTTTTATTGCGCTCCAGCGCGTCTCTTTCGTGCGCGGCCTTGAGCTGCACGAATTTTTCTTTGGCCTCGAGTTCCTTTTCTTTACGAATGGTCTCGGCCCTTAATTCGGCTTCTTTAAGAATGGTTTGTGCCTGAATTTCTGCTTCTTGAACTTTCTTGTCACTGGCTTTGCCAAAAACAAAGCGGCCAGCCAGGAGGCCAATTGCTCCGGCGAATACGCCTATAAGGGCGTACAGTATATTGGGGTCCATTGATGTTTAGGTTTAGGGGGTTCACAATACTTGTTTTAAAGACCCCGGGTTAGCGAGCGGGTCTGTCAACAATAATAGGATAAAGGTACGAAAAAAATGGGTCAGCCCCTTTAGTGCTTATTTATTTCAGCATCGAGCAGTTGCTCCAACAACTGTAACTCTTGAGCCAGTGCACTTTCTTGGGCAGGATCGGGGGGAGTTGGCATACTGGTTTCGGCAGATGGGGCCGCTGGCTGGGTGGCATACCAAAGCATGGTCATGGCCAAATAGTCTTGCATGTCCTTACCGGCGTATTGGGTCTTAAATTCTAGCAGTTTCTGGTTAATCTGTTTCAACGTGCCAAGCACTAGCTGCTCGTGCTGAGACTCAACTTTGATCCGGTAGGTGCGATCACCCAATTGAGCAGCGATGGGTATTAATTCCTGACTCATAAGGTTTAATTGCCCAGCTGTCCAATACAGCGGTCAATTTCTTTTATATAGTGATTTATCTTTTTTTCAATGGCCGCTTTTTCTTCCTTATCCAAATTCGAGGTATTTACTTTGGCGGCCGATAGTTGATCGCTCAACCCCTGGTTTTGCTGTTGTTGGACGGAGAGTGCTTCCCGAATTTTTTCTATCTCGGTCGTTAAGCGGCGCTTTTCGTTTTGCAGGGCATGATGTTGCTCAATAAGCTGCTTGAGCTTCTGTTTGATCCGTTGTAGTTCTGTTGTGTTGCTCATTTTCTTACCGCGGCTTCGAGTTCTTTTTCGAGGGTCTTGATGATGTTATTCATCCAGCCTTCGATCTCCTTATCTGTAAGTGTTTTTTCAGGATCCGAAAAAGTGAGGTGGATGGCAATCGACTTTTTACCAGCCCCCAGCTTATCGCTTTCGAATATATCAAAGACTTTGATATCTCGCAGCGTTTTGATGCGGATCTTATGCAGACATTGTTCAATGTCTTGCCAGGGAAGTGAGGCGGACACCACCAAGGCCAAGTCTCTTTCGACAGAAGGAAAGCGCGGAAGCTCCTGCACGTGTATCGGTGTTGCCGCCGCTAGTGCGGACAGGGTATTCCAATTTAGTTCGGCATAGTAGACCGGTTGCTTAATGCCAAAGGGTCGGGCGGTACTACCAGCCACCAGCCCCCCAACACCCAGTTGACGGTCTTGCCATTGCCAATAAAGTGTTTGTTGCAAATTGGGATGTTCACCAGCTATAGCGGTGCCCCTAATGCCCAAGGCCGACAAGATCAGCTCTACTGCTCCTTTGAGTGTATACAGGTCGGTTGGGGTGCTGCGCTCTTGCCAGTAGGTACCTCGGCTTTGCCCGCTAAGCACCAAGCAAAGTTTGGATTCTTCGAGATAGCTTCCCCGCACCTCTTTGCTATAGGTGGTGCCAAATTCAAAAAGTCTTAGGTCGAGACTGCGATGGTTGAGGTTTCGGGCCACTACCTCTAGTGCCGTGGGCAGCAAAGTGACCCGAAGGGCATTGAGCTCGGTGCTCAGACTATTGATCATGGTCACCATCGTAGCTGCCTGATTGGGAAAATAAGCGCTGTTAGTAATGGAGTTGGTCATGATCTCGTGATAACCCATGCCAGCCAGTTGATCGGAAATTTTTTCTCGCAAGGTCTCTTTGCTGTAGAAAGAAGGTTGTTCAACGGCAGGAGAAATAGTGATGCTGCCAGGAATAGGAATATTATCCAATCCATCAATTCGTAAGATCTCCTCTACCAGGTCGGCCGCCAACGTGATGTCGGGCTTATGGTAGGGTGCGGTAACGGTAATGGCGTGAGACTCTTCTTTTATGATGGTAAAGCCCAAACTCTCAAGAATGCCGCATACCGCTGCAGGCACATAGTCTTTGCCACTGATCTTTTTTAAGTAAGCCCAGCTAAGCGAAACATTTTTACGCGCTTGAGGCGATGGATAACAATCTACCGGTGCTGTATTGACCATACCCCCGGCAATGGTTGTGATCAATTGCGCGGCCCGTTGCAAGACCGGCAACGTAGCTCCTATATCGGTCCCCTTTTCAAAACGCGTGGCCGCATCGGTACGCAACTGGTGACCGAATGATGTCTTACGTATGGTGACAGGATCAAAAAAAGCACTTTCCAAGAAAAGATCGGTGGTGGTATTATTGATACCGCTCTCTAAACCGCCGTATACCCCCGCCATGCACATGGGTTGTGAAGCATGGCAGATCATCAGGTCTTCTGCAGAGAGCTTGCGATCCACTCCGTCTAGCGTGATAAAGTGGGTTGGGGTAGATACATTTCTTACTACGATCTGCTGACCCTCAATGGCCCTTCTGTCGAACGCATGCAACGGCTGCCCGGTCTCGTGGAGTACATAGTTTGTGATATCTACAATATTGTTGATAGGTTTTACTCCAATGGCTTTAAGTCGTTGTTGCATCCAGACGGGAGAAGGACCTATTTGTATGCTGTCAATGCAAAGTCCGCTGTAGCGGGGGCAGGCATTCTTGTTCTCGATGTGCACTTGTACGGGGCAAGGAGGCAACGTAGCAGAAAAAGAAATGCTCTGTGGCCAGCGAGGCTGCCAATTTTTTTGCTGATGATGATTGAGGTAAGCGCACACATCGCGGGCTACCCCCCAATGGCTCATAGCATCCATTCGGTTGGGTGTAAGTCCGATCTCGATGATCGTATCGGTATAAGGAGAGAAGTAATCAGCGGCGCTAGTGCCTACTATGGCCTCTGGTGGCAAAACCATGATGCCTGCGTGGGAGTCACCAAGCCCAATTTCATCTTCTGCACAGATCATTCCCTGGCTCTCCTCTCCTCTGATCTTGGCATTTTTCATGGTCAAGGGGGGTGCGTTGACAGGGTAGATCGTAGCGCCAACAGGAGCTACTACCACTTTTTGTCCGGCCGCTACATTAGGGGCACCACATACGATCGATAAGATGGTGCCTTGGCCAATTGCAACTTTAGTAAGCGTCAGCTTGTCTGCATTGGGATGTTTTTCGGTGGCGAGTACCTCTGCGATCAATAGTCCTTGCAAGCCACCTTTTACTTCTTCGTATGTGCTAACGCGCTCTACCTCTAATCCGATAGAAGTGAGTATCTCACTGAGTTGCTCAACGGGAACAGGAGCAGGTAAATAATCCAATAGCCATTGGTAAGAAAGGGTCATGTTCTCTCCGGTAATTTACTGTTTGCGAAGATAAAGGAAAGCGGTACACCCTCAAGACTACATACGATAACAAACCGCATTGATGTTCATGCCGGCTCCCACCGAAGCAAAAAGTACAATATCGCCGGCTTGCAGGTCATGAATGTCCCAATGCCCTTTTTTGACCATGTCGAACAAGGTGGGGATGGTAGCCACCGAGCTATTGCCCAGCTTGTGAATGTTCATTGGCATAACGTGTTCGGGCAATTCTTTCTTTCCGTAGAGTTTGTAAAGTCTTTTGATGATGCCCTCATCCATTTTTTCGTTGGCCTGGTGCAGAAATACTTTTTTGAGCGATTCGATCGGTACGCCCGCCCTATCGAGACAATCTTTCATGGCGGCCGGGACATGTTGCATAGCGTATTCGTATACTTTTCGGCCCTTCATTTTTATGTAGCGCAACCCGGGATCGGCTCCTGGCAGGTTGCTCTTTCCAAAAGAAATGTAGTATGCCTCTTGGGTGCAGTGACTTTGCATGCTGCAGGCCATAATGCCGGCAGCGGTTTGGTCTGAGGGGCGCGCCTCTAACACCGCGGCACCGGCACCGTCGGAGAAGATCATACTATCTCTGTCGTAAACATCAATTACGCGGCTCAGGGTCTCGGTGCCAATGACCAACGTTTTTTTGGCCACCCCGGCTTTTATAAAGGCATCCGATTGTATTACCCCCTGCAACCAGCCCGGACATCCAAACAAAATATCGTAGGCCACACAGTTGGGGTTGGTAATTCCCAGCGCATGCTTGACCCGGCTGGCCAGCGACGGCACGGCATCGCTTTGTACGGTGTGGCTGATCACATTGCCGAAATTATGTGCCACAATAAGTTGATCGAGGGTCTCCGGATCGACACAGCTGTCGGCAATGGCTAGTGTGGCCGCTTCGATAGCCATATCGGAGCAGGTCATTTGTTCGCTGGCATAGCGTCTCTCTTCTATTCCGGTAATGTCTTGAAATTTCTGAACGATCTCCTCTCCGGGAGCATCAATTGAGCTGCCGTCTTCGGCATAAAAGGGTTGCCGAACAAAATCGTGGTTAGATTTTATAACGGGCGGAATAAAACAGCCCGTTCCGGTAATGACAGTTTGCAAAGGCATCATCACAATTACATAAAAGGTGCTTTTGTAAATATAACCCCAAAAGACAATAACGGGTGTTAGTGAACAGTCGACAAAAAATAAGTGCTTATTTTTACCTCGTAAATCAACCATCATGGCTTATTCAATGCTTAAAGGAAAAAAGGGTATCATATTTGGGGCGCTCGATGAACGTTCCATTGCTTGGAAAACGGCGCTTCGTTGTTACGAGGAGGGCGCTCAACTGGTGCTGACCAATGCGCCCGTGGCCCTTCGTATGGGAGAGATCAATAAGCTTTCGGCACTATGTGGCAATGCCCCGGTAATCGGAGCCGATGTAACGAATATGGACGACCTAAAGGCGCTATTTGAGAAATCGATGGAACATCTGGGGGGCAAGATCGATTTTGTATTGCACTCCATTGGAATGAGTCTGAACGTTCGAAAAGGCAAGCCTTATACGGAGATGAACTATGAATGGAATGGTAAGACACTCGATATTTCGGCCATGAGTCTTCATCGGGTCTTGCGCACGGCCTGGGATCTGGATGCCATCAGTGAGTGGGGTAGTGTGGTCGCGCTCAGCTACATTGCGGCACAAAGGGTGTTTCCTGATTACAACGAGATGGCCGACGCCAAGGCCTTGCTCGAGAGCGTTACCCGCAGCTTTGGCTATCACTATGGAGTGAGAAGAAAAGTTCGCATTAACACCATCTCACAATCTCCCACCCCTACTACGGCGGGTAGTGGGGTAAAGGGGTTCGATGGATTTTTAAATTATGCCGAGGCCATGAGTCCGCTGGGTAATGCCGGCTCTGTCGATTGTGCCAATTACTGTGTAACGCTATTCAGCGACATGACCCGATATGTAACGATGCAGAATCTTTTTCACGATGGCGGATTCAGCTTTACGGGCGTAACACAACAAGTGATCGATAAGATGGGAACGCCTTAATACGATCGTTGATCAGTATTCGTCTTCGTTGAACAAAAAGTCGTCTTGTGTGGGATAATCGGGCCAAATGTCTTCGATGGTCTCATAGACATCTCCTTCGTCTTCTAACTCCTGCAAATTTTCTACCACTTCGATGGGGGCTCCGGAGCGAATGGAGTAGTCGATCAATTCATCTTTGGTAGCAGGCCAGGGAGCATCTTCGAGGTAAGAGGCCAGTTCTAGGGTCCAAAACATAAGGATACGTTTAGTAGGTAATCGAAGTCTATTTTTGCGCAAATGTAAAGGGATTGGGGAATTTTCCAAATAACCTTAATTGTTTCTAGCCCCGGGCTAGAATTTTTTTATAGTTTCGATGAAGATTATTTACCGCATTGCTAAACGGAATTAACATTTACAAACGCTATGGAACCCTCGATATTTTGAGGGGATTAAGCATTGAGGTGCAAAAAGCCCAAGTGGCTGCTATTGTGGGCCCCTCCGGTTGTGGTAAAAGCACTTTATTGCATGTGTTGGGCACCCTCGATCGACCCGATCAGGGCCAGGTACTGATCAATGGCACCGATGTGATGCAGCTGGGTCCTAAAAAACTGGCTGCTTTCAGAAATCGCCATATTGGATTTGTCTTTCAGTTTCACCACCTGTTGCCGGAGTTTAGTGCTCTTGAGAACGTGGCCATACCCGGTTGGCTGGCCGGTCGCTCAAAGTCGGTAGTTCGCGATGAGGCCACTCGGTTACTCGACAAACTCGGTCTCTCACACCGGCTCGATCACAAGCCCTCCGAACTTTCGGGTGGTGAACAACAACGCGTGGCAGTGGCTCGTGCCCTAATCAATCAACCCAGCATTGTACTGGCCGATGAGCCAACGGGCAATCTGGATTCCGTCAATGCGCGCGAGTTGCATCAATTGTTTTTTAGACTGCGCGACGAAACCGGGCAAACCTTTTTAGTAGTAACACATAACGAAGAGTTGGCTCTTCGATGCGATAGGGTGTGGACCATGCGAGATGGAATGCTGGCTTAGATTAGTTTAGACGAGGTCTCCAACAATTATCCTTTACTCCCAGTTGCTGCCCTGTGTAACGGGCTAGTACAAAAATGTAATCACTTAGGCGGTTGAGATATTTCACTACCCGTTCATTCACGCTCAGACCTTCGTATTGCATTCGAACGCAACAACGCTCTGCTCTTCTGCAAATACAGCGAAGAACATGCAAATGAGAGACAGTTAACGATCCGCCGGGTAAGATAAAGTGTTTCATTTCGGGCAAAAGGTCGGTCATGCGATCGATCTCCTTTTCGAGCAGTTTGATGTCATCTTCTACCAGATCGGGCAGGGCCATACCAGGTTCTTTTTCGGCATCACAGGCTAACGAGGAGCCAATGGTAAAGAGCCGGTCTTGTATCTCTGCCATTACTGGGAGCGATGTGGCATCTGTCAACAGGTCGCGGCAGAGTCCTACATAAGAATTTAGTTCATCGACGGTGCCGTAGGCTTCGATCCGAAAATGCGATTTGGGAACTTTAGTGCCACCTATCAGCGAAGTGGTTCCGTCGTCTCCCGTCTTGGTGTAAATTTTAAGGGCCATGTCGAGTGGTTAAGTGCAAATAGGTCTGCCAAGTAACGTAACAATGCCCGACCATGAAGGTTCGGCTCGCCTCAAAAATTTCTTGTTTAACCTTTTGCGAACTTGGGATTGAGTTGGTCAGTCTCTATGACCCCGTCTCGAAGTCGAACGATACGCCGCGAGTGGTTGGCGATATCTTCTTCGTGCGTGACAATTACGATAGTATTTCCGTTCTTGTAAATGGCCTCAAAAATATCCATGATCTCTTGCGATGTCTTGGAATCGAGGTTACCCGTGGGCTCGTCCGCTAAAATGATGGCAGGATCGTTGACCAGGGCTCGGGCAATGGCTACGCGCTGGCACTGTCCTCCGGAGAGCTCATTGGGGCGGTGATGACTGCGATCGGTAAGCTGAACCATATCTAGCATTCGCATGGCTTTGTCAATTCTCTCTTTCTTTCCCATGCCGGCATAGACCAGCGGCAAGGCTACATTTTCGGCCGCCGTTAGGCGGGGCAGCAAGTTGAATTGTTGAAACACAAACCCGATCTCTTTGTTTCTGACCTCGGCCAGCGAATCGTCGGGCATCTTACTCACATCGTTATTGTTCAACACATAGCGACCCTCGGTAGGGGTATCGAGACAACCTATGATGTTCATGAGCGTGCTTTTTCCCGATCCGGAGGGACCCATCAGGGCCACATATTCGTTTTTGAAGATATCGAGCGAAAGACCCTTTAACACCGGCAACTCTTGTTTGCCCATGAAATAACTTTTCTTGATTTGCTCTAGGTGAATGATGCCTTCTGCCATAGCGTGTTTTTGACTCCGGGTGCAAAGATAACCCATCCCTTTTAGCTATCTTCGCCCCAATGGACAAGAAGAGGCAAATTGTGATGAGCGGTATTCGTCCCACCGGGTTTTTGCACCTCGGCAATTATTTTGGGGCGGTGCGCAATTATGTGCGCCTGCAACAGGAATACAGCTGCTTTTTTATGGTCGCCGACCTGCATTCACTGACCACCCACCCCGATACGGCCTTGCTCAAAGAGCAGGTGTTACGTGTGTTGGCAGAGAATCTAGCCTGCGGACTTGATCCGGAGCAAGCTGTGCTCTATTGCCAGAGCCATGTGCCCGAAACAGCCGAACTCTATTTGCTGCTCAATATGCTGGCTTATGTGGGCGAGCTGGAAAAAACGGTTACATTCAAAGACAAGGTGCGCCAACATCCCGATAAT
>JBJTWT010000042.1:0-4089 GCA_046081865.1 Sphingomonadales bacterium | reverse complement strand
TGCAACGGTAAGCGATACAATAGAGAAACACTCGAGATTCGTTATAAGGGTAAATCGATTGCCGATGTGCTGGCTATGACCGTCGAGGAAGCCATGGAGTTTTTTCAGCCGGTTCCTTTTTTATACCGAAAAATTAAAGTTCTGTTTGAAGTAGGATTGGGCTATATCACACTCGGACAATCGGCACTTACCTTGAGTGGGGGAGAGGCGCAGCGTATAAAGTTGTCTACCGAACTTGCCAAGCGCGATACCGGAAAGACCTTTTATATTTTGGATGAGCCTACTACCGGATTACATTTTGAGGATATTCGTCAACTAACCGAGGTGCTAAACCGATTGGTCGATCGGGGCAACACCGTTCTAGTTATCGAGCATCACATGGATATCATTAAACTGGCCGATCATATTATCGATCTGGGTCCTGAAGGTGGTGACGGGGGCGGAAAGATCCTTTTTGCCGGCACTCCCGAAGAGATGGTTCGCACCAGCGATACGCATACCGCACGGTTCTTAGCGGCCGAACTTCACTGAGTCTTCGATCGTTCTTTGCGGGTCATCTCTATATGCTCGATTCCATCTTCGAGATAGATCTCGCCAGAGGGTATAAATTCAAACGACCTATAAAAATTCTCTAGATAACACTGCGCCCCGATCACGATCGTAGCTGAAGCAAAAAGTCTGTTACAATGGTCGATCGAGACTTGCATGAGTTCTTTGCCAAGCCCTCTTTTTCGGTAAGCAGGCGACGTAACTACTCTGCCAATGGAAGCTGCCGTGTAGGAGATACCAGGAGGAACCAGCCGGGTATAAGCGACCAGTTCGTCATCTATATAACCCAGCAAATGATAGGAGGACTGGTCTTTATTGTCGAGATCCTGAAAAGCACAGGTTTGTTCCACTACAAAAACTGCCGCTCTTAAGCGAAGCACCGCGTAGAGTTCTTCGGGTAATAATTCTTGAAATGTTTTTAATACCCAACGCATGTACTTAGGGGGCACCCACTTTTTTAAGCAGTGCAATGGTGTTTACCGGATCGGCCGATTTAAAGACGGTATTGCCAGCCACCAGCACATCGGCTCCGGCAGCTACTATCGATGGTGCATTTTCGAGTGTTACGCCGCCATCGATCTCTATTTGTGCAGCAGCCCCACTACTATTGATCAATTCTTTTAACTCCCGGATCTTGACAAGGGTATGGGGAATAAATTGTTGACCGCCAAAACCGGGGTTTACACTCATTAGGCAGACCAAGTCTATCTCTCGAATGATCTCGCTAATAACATGAACGGGAGTATGAGGATTGAGCGCCACGCCGGCCTTTACGCCGAGACTCTTTATTTGCTGGATGTTGCGATGTAAGTGGGTACAGGCCTCGGCATGAATGGTGATGATATCGGCTCCGGCCTGCTGAAACGATTCTACATAACGCTCGGGCTCTTCGATCATCAGGTGCACATCGCAGGTTTTGTTGGTGGCTTTTCTAAAGAACTGAATCAACATGGGGCCAAAGCTGATGTTGGGTACAAAGCGACCATCCATCACATCAAGATGGTACCAATCGGTCTGACTGCCATTGAGCATATCGCAGTCTTTTTGCAGTTGCAAAAAGTTGGCCGATAAAAGCGAAGGGGCTATAAGTGCCATAGGTGCAAGATACTGATCATTTTTTAAGCCTTTTAAGGGCTTCTTGGGCCTCTGTTATGGAGCTGTCTAGCGAGAGGGCTAGCTGATAATGCTCCGTCGCCATTTGCTTTTTTCCTTGCAACTCGGCCCACTTGCCCAGCCAGTAATGCACAGGGGCATAACGGGGCGACAAGGTGCGTAGCAACTCCAACTCTTTTAGCGCTGCTTCGAATTGCTTTGCCTCAATTAGTAAGGAGGCCTTTTCTATGTAGGCCTCATAGAAACTGTAATCGCTGCGAATGGTCTTATCAAAAAAAGAGATCGCCTTAGAAAGGTCACCGGTAGTGCCATAATAGATGCCTTTATAATAGTAGGGCTCTGCTCCTGCCCCGGGTCCTGGGTTAGTTAGTAAAGAATCACATAATAAAAGAGTAGTCGGGTCGCCTTGTACGGCCAATTGCAGTGCTTTGGCATAGATCACTTGTAGGGCGGGAACTCTCTTGGTGCTGTCTTCACTTATAGGGGTTGGAGTCTCCTTATCTAGAACTTCTGTTGTCTTATCGGCTGTGGGCGATTGGCAACCAGCCCCCGAAAGTGCAGCGATCAAAAAAAACTTGCGTAACATTTTTTAAGGTTTGACATTTCGTTGACAGTCTTTTATCGCTACAAAGATAGCTTTGCCTCTCTTAACGAAAATCTATGATGCATCTAGCTAGGGTAAACGTATTGTTAACGAGCTTATTGTTCGTCTTAGTAGCTGACACTACTCGGTTGCAAGCACAGACTGCCGGCAGCGACACGCTCAGGTATCCCGACGAAACCCACCTTTCCAATATTCGTCAGCTGACATTTGGTGGCGATAATGCCGAGGCTTATTGGAGCTTTGATGGTAAGATGTTGGTCTTTCAGCGAACCTCCGTCAAAGACGGAATACCCTGCGATCAGATCTTTATAGGCAAGGTGCCTGCAAAAGCCAATGAATCTTTTACGTACAAAATGGTGAGCACGGGAAAGGGTAGAACGACCTGTGCCTATTTTACGCACGATAACAAACATATCATCTACGCTTCTACGCACCTGTCTGGCGAAGCTTGTCCTGCAGTACCCGACCGTTCAAAATATGGCAACAAGTACATTTGGCCATTGTACAGAGGGTACGATATTTTTTTGGCCGATCTTAATGGCAAGATTCAGCAACAGCTTACGACTTCTCCGTACTATGATGCCGAAGCCACCATCTCTCCCGACGGAAAAAAGATGATCTACACCAGTACCAAGGATGGTGATATCGAACTCTACATTATGGAGCTGGCCACTGGCCAGGAAAAGCGTATCACCTCTACGCTGGGCTATGACGGAGGTGCTTGGTTTAGCCCCGATGGCAAAAAGATCATTTGGCGCGCTTCTCGCCCGCAAACCCCGGAGCAGATAAGTGAATACAAAGAACTTTTATCGCAAGACCTGGTGGCTCCCACCAATATGGAAGTATGGGTGGCCAATGCCGATGGCAGCAATGCCCGTCAGGTAACGCAATACGGACAGGCAAACTGGGCACCCGTGTTTATGCCAGATAGCAAAAGGATCATCTTTGCCTCCAACCACGAGTATAAGCGGGGATTTCCCTTTAATCTCTACACCATCAACGAAGACGGCACTGATCTGCAAAAGATCAGCCGCGATAAGGGATTTGATGCTTTTCCGATGTTCTCGCCCAATGGCAAGAAGATCGTTTTTGCCAGTAACCGAAATAATGGTGGTACGCGCGATACCAATGTCTTTGTGGCCGACTGGGTAGAATAAGCTAATAGATTTCCTATATTTGATTTACACAAAATCAAACTTATGGAAACCGGACTGTTGCATCTTCATAACGCGCTTCGCTGGGTGGTCATGTTATTATTACTGCTCTCCATCTTTCAAGCTTTTACCAAAAAGGAGGCCATCAAGTCGACTAGTCTTTTGTTGATGATCGCGGCCCATACCATGCTGCTAATCGGGCTTTATCAGGTGCTTGGCGGACGCTACTCTTGGGGTAAAATACCCGGTGGCGAATCTGTTATGAAGAATGGATTTTACCGTTTTTACTTAATCGAGCACCCTATTTTAATGATCGCTGCCATTGTGCTGATTACCTGGGCCCGCTCCAAAGCTAAAGTCCTTGCATTTAAGTCTGTCGCCTACATGCTACTGATCTCTTTGCTTATGATACTCGCGGCCATGCCCTGGCCATTCCGTTCGGGTATTGGTAATCCTGCTTGGTTTCCAGGGATGTAAGTGTCTTCTTAAAAATCAATCATGCCCCATTATTATACATTAGGTTCCATTCCGCACAAGCGGCATACACAGTTCAGAAAGCCCGATGGTGCCCTATACAGCGAACAGCTGTTCTCGACCGAAGGGTTTAGTGACGATTATGCGCTTCTCTATCATTGTCATCCTCCCACCCAGATTATTCGTACCGAGCCG
>JBJTWT010000041.1:0-49079 GCA_046081865.1 Sphingomonadales bacterium | reverse complement strand
TCCGCTGGCAGTAGAGGCTAAAGTAGTAACATTTCCTACACAAAGAGCAGCAGTACCAGTTATAGTACCTGAAATGGGAGGAGCCGTAACATTTATTACAAAGTAAGATGCATTTGGGCAGCCACCAGTTCCGTTAACGGTGTAAGTGATGGTGGCAGTACCTGTGATAGGAGTACCCGAAAGCACCACATCATCGATCCTTATTGCGACATTAGCACCTGTATTGCGAATAAAGCGAAATTTTAATTCATTGATCTGCGCTGCGGCAGGCAGCGATATCGTCTTGGCAGAATACCACCCTGTTGCAGCAGTGGCAGTTTCGTTAAAAAGAGCAGCCGAAGTGTTACCCAAATTGACCCAAGCCGTGCCATTCCAGTAATCAACAGCAAAGTCAGCAAAAGCGGTTGCGCTTTCTTTTCTATACGCAAAATTGAGGGTCATATTTCTAAAAGAAGACGCATTGATGCTCTCAATAGAAAAACCCCCTGCATTGGTAGAAGCAGTGGTAAAAAAAACATTACCTCCACCAGATGCATTGGTGTAACCGGCAGAGGGACTAGTTATTCTCACATCGGCCGGTGTCGCTTGTTGACCGTCAGAAAAAACAAGTGTTCCGGCATTTTGCCATCCTGTATACGTATTTATAGAGGTGGTAGTAGCGGGCACACCCATATTTTCAGAAAAAATAATGGTCTGGGTAGCGGTGCCCGTAACCACACCCGCACTACTTATTGGAGCAATATTAATAGAGGTAGAAGTCCAAGTGCCTCCGCTTACTGTAGAAGTTAAGGTGGTGACACTTCCTACACAAAGGGCCGATGTCCCTGTTATGGTGCCCGCATTGGGAGGAGCGGTAACAGTAACTGCCAATTGTGCAATAGCATCCGAACAGCCACCCGCTCCGGCTACGGTATAGGTGATGGTGGCCGTGCCTGCTGTGCCACCGGTTACAACACCAGCGGAAGTTACATTAGCAATAGAAGCATTTGTGGTTGACCACGTGCCACCAGAAACGGTAGAAGTGAAAGTAGAGGAACTCCCTCCGCAGATAGACTGGCTTCCGGTTATTGTTCCTGCAGATGCCTGCGCTGAAACAGTAAGGACCCTAGTAGCAGTAGCACTAACACAGCCTCCCGTACCAGCCACTGTATAGGTCATAGTAGTTACACCAGCTGCGAGCGGCATAGTTACGCCAGTTGTGGGATGTATAGCAGCAATTAGCGGAGCGGATGAGCTCCAGCTTCCCCCCGATACTGATGAACTAAATGTTGTTGTATTGTTCGCTGGCATGCTATACAACTTAAAAGTCAGTGAACCATTGTTGTCTCCATAGCTGCCATCTGAAAAAGAGACAGAAGTCCCGCTCGTAGTCCCACTCCACAAGATATAGGTATACGTGTTGTTGGTTGAATAGCCGGCAGGTAAATTAGGAACAGGAGGTGGACAGCTTCCATTTAAAGACCAGTTAGCATCACACCCACGGTTAGCTAGGGGAGTGCCTGTCACTCCAATTGTGTTACTGCTTCCGCAATCATAAGCGGCATCTCTATGTAAATTGTTATTTGCAATACCCCAAGTGCCACTAACCTCGACCTTATAAAGTTTATTGGGATCAGTTGATTGAAGTGTTATGGCCCAACCTGCTGTCATCGACCGAACAGTGGTTGACTCCAGGGTCCAACTTTCCGTTAAACAAACCTGTTGTGTTCCAGAGAGTGTACCCGCACTGGGAGCGGCGGTAACAGTAATTGCACCTGCAGCACTTACATTTCCACAACCACCGGTAAGAGGAATAGTGTAAGTGAACGTTCCGGCTTGTGTAGGCGTACCACTAATGGTGATTGTATTACTAGACCAGGTAGCATTTAATCCGGTTGGTAGTCCAGTTGCCGTTCCAATACCCGTAGCGCCCGTAGTTGTGTGGGTAATGCTTGTGAGTGTATTGTTAATGCACAACGTTGGTGTCGAAGAAGCAGTGCTTACAGTATTCGGAGGATAAAGGGCCGGAATGGCAGAAGCAGTTGCAGTGAACAGCTGGTTAACTTCACAATCCGACAGGGCCCTGCTATGAACTAACAGATCGTCTATTTTACCAACCCACCTATCAGCAGAGGTGTTACTTGCCTTAGCTCCGATGGTAAAAGGACTGCAATAGTTTAAAGATTCTGTAGAGGCGTCATTATTAGTGTATTTTAAAACCCCGTTTATATAAACTTTTTCTACCCGATTTGCATATGTATAAGACAAATGGGTCCATTCGTTTAATACAACTACGTCAGTGATATAGTCTCCATACTGAACAGCATATTGACCACCGTTGTATGCTGCTACTCTAAAATTTCCCTCAGGGCATTCTGTGGATATAAGGCGACCGCCATTTGCAGCAGTCTCTTTTGTAAACCAAAAAGAAACTGTAAAAGATGCCGTGCGCGAAAAATTAAAAACAGAACTACTCGCCGTAATAGCCCCACTTCCCAGTTGGGCAGCTGAACTGCTGTTATTAAACCTATCAATTACAAACGGAACAGAGCCACCAACAATTGCTCCATTATAATTATTGCCACTAATATCATTTGCATTGCCGCAAAAGGGGTAATAGGCGACCAACCCAGTTATCAAATTGGTGGGAATTTGAGAATAGTTGCAAACTTGAGCACTAGATTTTACGTTTCCACACAAAACAAAAAGTAAAAAAAGGCAATAAGAAGCTGCACGATTGAATCGCATTTTTGTACGAGTTGATGTAACTAATAAAGGTAAAGAATGATAACTACTCGGCTGATTGGTTTCTGAACAATGGCAATAAAAATTTATAAGCATTTTTACTTAATAAAAGATTTTCTTCCGGTTTATCGAACACAAAATTTGAACACTCTTCCCATTAATAAAAAATAAACTAATTTAACACCTATGAAACTACCGTTCAACCCCTGTAAGACAACGCAGCACACAGCCGCGTATCTGATTTTGTTTCTATCTACTACCCTTTTGATCGGAAGTTGTTCCAAAGGCGATCCCGCCCCTAATGACCCTTGTGCGGGTGTAACCATTTCTGTAACCGGAACTACTAACAATCCCACCGGAGGTGCAAGTAACGGCAACATTATTGCGACCGCTAGCGGCGCATCGGGGTTTACATATAGTTTAAATGGTGGGGCTTTTCAGGCAACTGGACAGTTCGCTAATCTGGCCCCCGGCTCTTACAGCGTAACCGCCAAGAGCAGTGCCGGATGTACCGGCTCGGCAAGTTTTACGCTCACTGCCACGGGCGGTTGTACGGGTGTAATTATCAATATTACTCCCACCGTTACCGGTGTCACACCCTGTGTAACTGCTAGCGGCTCTATTGCCGTTGCGGCAAACGGAGGCACCGGCCCCTATACCTATAGCATCAATAGCACCACGCAATTCCAGAGCAGCAATTTATTTTCGAATTTAAATCAGGGCACTTATACCATTGGTGTACGAGATGCCAATGGATGCACTTCTACCCAGGGTTCTATTACCGTGGGGCAACGACTGGCTGGACCCTTATTTACGGCGGTCAAAGCTATTGTGGTCGCCAAATGTGTTAGCTGTCATGGTGCCAGCGGAGGTAATGGGGGTATCAACCTTGATGGTGATTGCAATATTGTCTCTGCCAAAGACAGAATTAAGGCCAGAGCCGTAGATGCTACTAGTAACATTATGCCTCCAGCTCCTCAATCGCCTTTATCTGCCATAGAGAAGCAAGCCATTACAACCTGGATCAACGCCGGCGGTAGGGTAACCGATTAATTGGATCAACTTACCAAGGCGAAAGGCGCTGTCTGCATCTCTTGCAACGCCCCATTCCATAACTGAATACGAGAGCGAAGCGCCTGCTCAACGGCAGCTTGTGCTTGTTGCCACTTATAAGGATCGTCGCCACAAAGTTCACTCGTCATCTCCAGCGCTAATTGAGAGTGATGTCCACCATCGACCTCAATATGTCTTTCTACATAATATTTGAATACAGCAATATCGGCCTCCATAGAAGTTTCGATCTTATTGATAAGACTAAGAAACATCTCAGGAATCAGATCTTCTCTTCCGAACGTAAAGACAGCCGATAGCACATGCGATTGATCTTCTTCGATCAACTGAAAAGTATTTAATACAAATTGGCAAGCCGCCTGTGGTGCATGGGCTATTTTGAGCGCATGACTCACAGACTGCCCTTGCTGAAGGGCCGCGATAAATTGACGTATAGAAGTTGTATCGGCACCCGCTTTTTCCATGGCCTGCAAATACAATTCAAAATGGCTGATGCGGTTACCCTCGGCATCTACATCGGATTCTTCTCCGGCTACTATCTCGTTGATCAAAAACCGGGTATTGGCAGAACCCACCGGCAACCAGGGAAGCGAAATGCAAGTGAGTTTGCGCTGCAAGGATTTTAGCAGCGACATAAAATCCCAAACCGCATATACGTGATGCTCCATGTACACACGGAGCGCTTCGACACTATTAATGGAGCGGTAGAGTGGATGTTGAATTATCTCTTGGCGGAGCGGATCGATACTTGAACGTAGCCGGTCTGTATACATGATTGCCTGATTTTTATTCCATAACAAAAGACTGATAATATTGTTAGCGATTCTGCCCTCTCTTTTGTAAGTTCGTCGCCTAAATCTTTGCCACTTGAAACCTTTTTTTCTGTCGCTTTGCCTGTTTGTTCTACTGACTAGCATGGCCTGGGCCCAGCCCCTCAACACAGCCGAATTCAAAAATTGGAAACCCCGCAACATTGGACCGGCCGGAATGAGTGGCCGTATTACGGCAGTGGATGCTGTAGTATCGAACCCCAACATCGTTTATATTGGCGCTGCCTCGGGAGGGGTCTGGAAAACCGAGAATGCCGGTCATTCCTGGACTCCGGTCTTTGATGACCAACCCCTGCAAAATATCGGTGCCATTGCCATTCAGCAAAGCAATCCGCAAGTAGTTTGGGTGGGAACAGGTGAGGGTAATCCGCGTAACTCGCTCAACCTTGGCGCCGGGTTGTACCGCACCCTCGATGGCGGTCGCAGCTGGAAAAAAATGGGACTGGATAAAACAGTTTGCATTCACCGGGTAATCATAGATCCTACCGATCCAAAAACGGTCTACGTGGGTGCGATTGGTAACCCGTATGCGGAGCATTCCGATCGTGGTGTTTTTAAAACGACCGATGGCGGAGAGACCTGGAGCAAGATTCTGTACGTGAACGATACTACCGGGTGTGCCGATATGGTAATGGATCCATCCAATCCAAATAAGATCATTGCTGCCATGTGGCAGTTTCGAAGAAAACCTTGGGAGCTTAAAAGTGGTGGAGCAGGGAGTGGTCTTTACATTACCAGCGACGGAGGAAAGAATTGGAAAAGATTAGGCAAAGAAGAGGGTATTCCTGCCGATCCATTGGGACGAATAGGAGTGGCCTTTGCCAGAAGCATGCCTAGCAGGGTATATGCAAAAATTGAAGCCACCAAAAATGGATTGTATAAAAGTGATGACGGAGGCTTTAGCTGGAAACTCGTAAACAGCGATCCGGCCCAAATAACCGACAGACCCTTTTATTATCAAGAGATCTATGTAGATCCTAAAAATGAGAATCGCATTTACGATGTGCACTCCACCATCACGCTGAGCGAAGATGGCGGTAAGTCCTTTAGCACCCTGATCCCCTACTCCGGTATTCACCCCGATCATCATGCCTGGTGGATCCATCCGGAAGATCCCCATTTTATCATCGAAGGCAATGATGGTGGTATTGGTATTTCTCGCGACAGAGGCAAGACCTGGGTCTTTGACGAAAAAATTCCCGTTGGACAATTCTATCATGTTAATGTAGATAACGAGATGCCCTACAACATTATGGGGGGTATGCAAGACAATGGCAGCTGGCACGGACCGGCCTACACATGGACCAATGGCGGTATTCGTAACTACTATTGGAACAATGTGGGTGGTGGTGATGGCTTTGATGTGATGCCCGATACGGAAGATGCCAGCTGGGTATATAGCGAAAGTCAGGGTGGCTCACTAGGCAAAAGAAATTGGAAGACCGGAGAATCTTGGTTCATCAAACCTCCTACACTCGATCCAAAGTTGTTGCAACGCTTTAACTGGAACTCTCCAATGGCGCAAGACCCCTTTGATCCCAAAACAATTTATTATGGTAGTCAATTCGTTCACAAAAGCATCGACAAAGGGCTTAGCTGGCAAACGATCTCTCCAGACCTAACCACCAATGATAGTGCTAAGATCGCTGCCTTTCAGAATACCGGTGGACTAACGCTTGACATTACCGGAGCGGAAACGCATTGCACCATTCTTAGCATTGCTGCGTCGAGAAAAGAAAAAGGAGTGCTATGGATCGGGACTGATGATGGTAACGTGCAACTAACGCGCGATGGCGGTGCTACCTGGACCAGTTTTCAGGGAAAGATTCCCGGGCTACCGGCCGGCTGCTGGATTCCACAAGTAGTAGCCTCTCCGCACAATGCGGCAGAAGCGTTAGTGGTTGCCAATGATTACCGCAGAGGGGATGGTAAGCCCTACATCTTTAGAACTACCGATTATGGAAAGACCTGGAAGCGATTGGTAGACGAAAACAAAGTAAAGGGATATGCATTGTGCGTAATACAAGATCCTGCAGAACCTTCCCTATTATTTGCAGGAACGGAACATGGGCTCTGGGTTAGTATCGATAACGGAAGTAACTGGGCGCAATGGAAAAATGGATATCCTTCTGTATCTACTTACGACCTGGCCATTCAAGAGAGAGAAGCCGATTTGGCAATCGCCACGTTTGGTCGTTCACTATGGGTGCTCGACGATATTCGTCCTCTTCGCAAATTGGCGGCCAATGCTCGCACAGCTACCACAAGTAGTTCCTCTTTGATGGTGTTTGACAGCCCGAGTGCTGTGCAAGCGCAATATCGTCCTGCTACTGGCTATGAATGGAGTACATGGGGTATCTATGAGGGTGAGAATAGAAACAGAGGAGCCGCGATTTCGTTTTTGATTCGCCCCATAGCCGCAGCAACTGCAACAACTACTTCTACCAAACCTGCTAACGACTCCGTATCGGTGAGGATCTTCGATCTGGCCGGTACACAAATTCGCTCACTTCGCTGGGCTGTAGACAGCGGATTTAATCGTCGTTTTTGGGGCATGGAAGAAAAGGGTTATCGTCAGCCTGGCGCTGGTGGCGGCGAAGGCGGTGGCCAGTTCGGTATGAGTCGAGGGGGATCGGAGCCGGGAGGATTGCCGGCGTTACCCGGTCAATATAAAGTGGTGCTTACCTACAAAACACAAAGCGACTCTACGATGGTAACGGTAAGTGGTGATCCGCGTCTTACAAATACCAACGACATTAAAGTAGCGCAAAAGAAAGCATTGGAGCAAATTCAAAAATCAGCCGATAAATTAAGCACGGCCATGGAGCGTCTAACTGAGGCAGAAGAAGTTTGTAATAAAGTCAACGCACAACTAAAAGGAGCCGATAAAAAAGCTACCGATTCGTTAAGCAAGCTTACCAAGAATATTCAAGACCAGATCAAAAAGATTAGAGATAAGATCTCAGGGCCAACCGAAGAAAAGCAAGGGCTTTCTCGTAATCCGTTTTTAGTAACGGTACTATCACAACTGCGCGGTGCACAACAGGCCATTACAGCAAAAGCCGCCGTTCCCGGTGCTGCCGAAGCTCAGCTGATCACCAATGCCGAAACAGCCGTCAATGCGATAGTTAAAGAGATCAACGAATTCTTTACTGGCAGCTGGACCGCATACAGAAATTATACCGAAGCCAACAGACCGCCACTGTTCAAAGAATATAAACCGATAGAATAAAGGCTTGACAATCGTAGCCAAGGATTATACATTTAGGTATAATCCTTTTTTTATTTTCTACAATAATTATATGTACTTGTATTTGTACATAAATACGTACATATAATGTTAACTACAACATTGTCCGACTTCAGAAAAGATATAAAATCCTACCTCGACAAGGTGACACAATGCTTTGAAACCCTAATCATTAACCGCGGTAAAGATACTGGGGTGGTCATCATGTCCCTTGAGGAATACAACTCCTTAAAGAGCACCCAACACGAATTGGCCTCTCGCCTTAATCAACAGCGCCTTGACGCCTCTATAGAAGCCCTCAGATCCGGTAAAAAGATGGTCAAACAATTAGTAGAGAAATGAGGTTTGTATTTACTGAACTTTCGTGGGAAGACTACCTTTACTGGCAGAAGAACGATCAACAAAAACTCAAACGCATCAACGAACTATTGAAGGATATCTCTAGTAACCCATACGAGGGCATTGGAAAACCTGAACCATTAAAGTTTAATTATGCAGGCCTCTGGTCAAGGAGGATAGACGAGGAACATAGATTAATTTACAGGGTTGTGAACGACGAAATCCAAATTGCAAAATGCAGATACCACTATGATTAAAAAGTACCGCAAAGAAATTTTTGTCGGGCTCATCGTATTTCTGTTTCTGGTCCTAAAAGACGTGATAAATTACTTTTTAAGGTAAAGTGCACACCGAAGTCGGTAACCGGTTATACTAAAGAGAGAATAACCTCTTGGCATTGTGAGTTGTTATCTGCGCAACCTGTTCTATGCTTATACCCTTTACTTCGGAAAGCTTGGTTGCCACCAATGATAGGTAAGAAGATTCATTGCGTTTACCGCGAAACGGGACCGGAGTCAGGTACGGAGCATCTGTCTCTAACATGATATGCTCAAGCGGAACATCGGCCAGCACTGCGCCCAGGCCGGCGTTTTTATAGGTGAGCACTCCTCCAATACCCAAATAGAAATCTAGCTTTATGATCTCTCGGGCCTCCTCTATGCTTCCCGAAAAACAATGAAATACCCCGGTTAATCCCCTACCCTTGTACTCCTTAATTATCTTTACGCATTCTAAACAAGCATTGCGAGAGTGTATCACGATAGGCACTTTTTTCTCCAGGGCCCACTCTATTTGCATACGAAAAGCATCATACTGCTGCTCTATAAAAATCTTATCCCAATAAAAATCCAACCCGATCTCTCCTACCGCAATAAAATTTCGTTGGCTCCACCACTCCCAGGCAATGGATAATTCGTTTTGATAATCGGCTTTTACAGAGCATGGGTGTACTCCCATCATCGCCTTGCAAAAAGGAAACTGCTGTTCCATATCGACCAGCGCGGCATGGGTCTCGGAGTCTATGGCTGGCAGCAAGACCTGCTCTACCCCTGCCCCACGGGCAGACTCCAGCATAGCGGCTCTGTCCTGATCGAAATCAGACAGATATAGATGTGCATGAGTATCAATCAAAACCATAAATACAGGGTTACAAAACTCCGTAAAAAAAGCCACTCTTTAAACTTTGGATATTTGCACCCGTCTATTATACCTACCTTTAACCGGCAAAAACTCATCTCCATGAAAAGGAATGCTCTTCAACTATCGACCCTTGTTGCCATTGCCATAATGGTCAGTATAGTTTCTTGTCAAAAGGAACAACAAGCCAACACCCCCGATCCGGCAGAAGAAAAAGAGGCACTGGCCTCTCGCTCGGTAAGTGAGTCGGATGCCGAGGCTGAGATCATCTATGATGGATTATTCAATGATGCCATGGGAGTCAATCAAGATGTTGCCATGGGTGGAACAGGCATTTTTGGAAGACTGACTGCCTGTCCAACGGTGACGATTACTCGCACTTTTCCTCCTCTTCCTTTTCCGGTGCGTGTTGTACTCGATTTTGGTGCGGGCTGCGTGGGGCGCGATGGAAGATTCAGAAAAGGAAAGATCGTTCACATCTACACCAATCACCTCTTGATACCCGGCGCTGTAGTGGAAACTTCTTTTGATAATTTTTATCAGGATAGCATAAAGATAGAAGGTGCCTATAGGATCAAGAATACCACAGAGCTTCCCATTCGTCCCCGCTTTCAGACGAATGTGATCAATGGCAAATTGATTCGTCGCAATGGAAACTTTACACTATGGAATGGAGAAAAAGTACTCACACAGATAGAAGGCGCTCTTACTCCTAACGTAGCCATGGATGACACGTATTCTACCACCGGTTCTGCCCGTGGTCAAATGCGCAGAGACACCACAAATACTTTTTGGAATGCTACCATTTTGGATCCCATAATCAAAAAGATGAATTGCAGATGGATCGTAAAGGGAACTGTACGCACCATAAGGGAGAATACCAACAGCGGCGTACGTTGGCAAGGGGTTATCAACTATGGTAATGGCGATTGCGATAATAGGGCGGTGGTAGTGATCAACGGCGTTACTTACCTGATTACATTGCCTTAAAACAATACCCTTTACTAAGGGCATACTCTAGTAACAGCGGCAACGCAATCGATAACCGAGGCCAGGCTTTTTCACTGTCGTGCATCACGATAATGGAGCCTGGCCTTAGTCTTTCTTTGCAAATGGCAAAACAGTCTTGCCCGCTAAGGCGAGTGTCAAAGTCGCCGCTAAGCAGATCCCACATTACAATACGGCCTTCGCCCGGCAATAAAGCGCGTACCTCCCGAGCCTGTGAAGAACGCAGACGGCCATAGGGCGGGCGAAATAAATGACTGTCAATAAAACGCGTAGCTTCCGTTACATCGGCCAGATATTGCTGATTAGCCGTTTTCCATCCATTTAAATGATGATGGGTATGATTACCCACTTGATGGCCCTCTGAAATTATTCGCTGGTAAAGAGACGGATTGCGCGCAACATGGCTACCGATACAAAAAAAACTGGCTTTGGCATTGTAGCGGGCCAAGGTATCTAGCACAAAGGGAGTAATGGAGGGATGTGGCCCGTCATCAAAGGTTACATAGAGCTCAGGCAAAGAGGTCTTGATGCGCCAAACCCTTTCAGGAAAGCACCGGGCAAGCCAGCCGGGGGTCTGATAAAAATAGAATGGCATCGCTTACAAAGATAGCGGCACAAAAGACCCAAGTGGTTGCAGTCGGTTGGTTTATCTTTGCCCTATGGAAAAAAAGGTAAGGGTACGATTTGCACCCAGTCCCACCGGGGGGCTTCACTTGGGCGGTGTAAGGACCGTGCTGTTCAACTATCTTTTTGCAAAAAAACATAACGGAACTTTTATTGTAAGAATAGAAGATACCGATCAGCGCCGCTATGTGCCCGGTGCAGAGGAATATTTATTTGAGTGTCTTCGCTGGTGCGGACTAGAACCCGACGAAAGCGTACAACATGGAGGCGCTTGGGGACCTTACCGACAAAGTGAAAGAAAGGCCCTTTATAAAAAATATGCCGATGAGCTGATCGACAAGGGATGGGCCTACTATGGCTTTGATACTCCCGAAGAACTAGAACAAATGCGCACCACACTAGCCACCCCAGCCAATCCTTCGCCGCAATATGACCGGCAGGTAAGACAGCAACTTCGTAATTCGTTATCGTTGGGGCCAGAAAAAACAAAACAATTACTAGAGGCCGGCACCCCCTATGTGGTACGCATCAAAATGCCGGAGCAAGAGACCCTTAGCTTTACCGATCTTATACGAGGAGAAGTCAGTTTCGATACCGCTACGCTCGATGATAAAGTATTACTAAAGGCCGATGGTATGCCTACCTATCACCTGGCAGTGGTCGTGGATGATTTTCAAATGCAAATTACCCATGCCTTTCGTGGCGAAGAGTGGCTTCCCTCGGCCCCGGTGCACATCTTACTTTGGAAATATTTATTTGGCATAGAGAACATGCCTCAGTGGGCCCATTTGCCATTAATACTAGGCCCCCATGGAAAGCTCAGTAAAAGAGACGGAGCAAAGTATGGCTTTCCGGTATTTGCCATGAATTGGGCCGATCCGGTTAGTGGAGAGATTACAGAGGGATTTAAGGAAAAAGGATTCTTACCCGAAGCCTTTATCAATTTACTCGCATTACTGGGATGGAACGATGGCAGTGAAAAAGAGAACTTTTCGTTACAAGAACTTATCGATGCTTTCTCTATCGAACGCATTCACAGTGCGGGCGCTCGCTTTGATTATGAAAAAGCCAAGTGGTTCAATCACGAGTGGATCAAAAAAAGTAGTGTCGCTCTTTTGCTTCCTGCTTTTGAGCAACGACTATTGACTCATTCCCCTGCCGCTACCGACCGGGAAAAACTAATTAAGATCATAGCGTTGGTAAAGGATCGTTGTATCCTGCTTACCGATATCGACCAACAGGCCGGTTTCTTTTTTACCGATCCGCCCTCTATCGATACTGCGGCCATTACGGGGAAGTGGAGTACAGAGAAAAGGGCATTCTTTGAATGGTTGGCCCATCAATACAGTCTTGAACAAGCCACCGATGCCGCTATGCAAGAACAACGCTTTAAAGACAAAGCCGCCGAAAATCAACTCAAGGCAGGAGAACTGCTTTTGCCATTTCGGATCATGCTGGTCGGTGGTAAATTTGGACCCGGGGTATTTGATATTGCCACTGTACTGGGCCCTGCCACAACGGCTAAACGCATTACGTATGCCCTAAGTCTGTTGCCCTGAAATGGCTTTATTTTGCACGCAAGATGCAAGCCACCCCAAGACCCGTACGCATATTGGTTGCCAAAGTCGGACTCGATGGCCACGACAGGGGCGCAAAAGTAATTGCTACCTCCCTTCGCGATGCCGGCATGGAGGTGATTTACACCGGACTTCGGCAAACCCCCGACATGGTGGTTAATACAGCGCTTCAAGAAGATGTAGATGCCATTGGCATCTCCATTTTATCCGGGGCGCACAATACTATCTTTCCAAAGATCATCCAGTTGATGAAAGAAAAAGGGATCGACGATGTGTTGTTGACAGGTGGCGGAATTATTCCGGAAGAAGACATTGCCGGACTGCAGGCCCTGGGTGTAGGACAAATTTTTCATCCCGGCACCCCCACCACAGAAATTGCCGATTACATAAAAAAATGGGTAGCCGCCCATCGACGTTAAGAAATTACCCCATGGAACTGACCCCTCTATCTTCGCTTAGCACACTACTTGTCTCGCTGCAAGAGGGAGTGCTTGTTGTTACCATAAACAGACCCGATAAGATGAATGCGCTTAACCGCAGCGTATTCGAAGAATTAGAAAAGGTACTCGATGTGGTCGATACCGATAAGCAGATAAAAGCGGTGATCATTACCGGAGCCGGTAATAAAGCATTTGTAGCGGGGGCCGATATTAGTGAGTTTACGACCCTTGATTCGAACGAAGCAAAACAGCTGGCTAGAAGAGGGCAACTTGTTTTTGAACGAATTGAAAAAAATTCCAAGCCCTTTATTGCCGCCGTCAACGGATTTGCGTTGGGGGGTGGCTGCGAGCTGGCCATGGCTTGTCATATCAGACTGGCGGCCGAGCAGGCAAAATTTGGACAACCCGAAGTAAACCTTGGACTAATTCCCGGTTATGGCGGTACACAACGACTAACCCAACTGGTGGGCAAAGGAAAAGCACTCGAGCTGATGATGAGTGGCAATATGCTCAGTGCCGCTGAGGCGTTACAATGGGGATTGGTCAACCATGTTTGCACCAGTGAGGAACTCATAGAGCGTTCAAGGCAATTACTGGCTACTATTATCAGCAAAGGACCCGGTGCGGTAGCAAGGGTTATCTCGGCGGTCAATGCCCTCTACGAAAAAGGAGATCAAGGATATCTCGAAGAAGTTCGTCTTTTTGGAGAATGCTTTGGCACCGCAGAGATGAAAGAGGGCGTCAGTGCCTTTTTAGAGAAAAGAAAACCGAATTTTTAAGTACGGGTTACCTCGTTAACACACAACGACTACTTTATGGAATACAGAATAGAAAAAGATACGATGGGCGAAGTAAGAGTACCCCTCAATGCATATTTTGGGGCCCAGACCCAGCGCAGCATCGATAACTTTAAGATTGCCCAAGACATTAACCGGATGCCCAAAGAGATTATTCGGGCCTTTGCCTATTTAAAAAAAGCCGCGGCCCTCACCAATAAAGAAGCCGGTGTCTTGCCGGCGGCAAAAGCCAGTCTGATCGCCAGAGTTTGTGATGAGATCCTGAAGGGCCAACTTGATGATAGTTTTCCTTTGGTGGTATGGCAAACCGGAAGCGGCACGCAAAGCAACATGAATGTAAACGAAGTGATCGCTTACAGAGGTCATGTGCTTAAAGGCGGTAAGCTTACGGACAAAGAAAAATACTTGCATCCCAACGATGATGTCAATAAATCTCAATCATCTAACGACACCTTTCCTACGGCCATGCACATTGCGGCCTATACTATTTTGGTAGAGATGACCCTGCCCGGTATCTCCGCCCTTCGCAATACCCTGGCCAAAAAAAGCAAGGCCTTCCAAAAGGTAGTCAAGATCGGTAGAACCCATTTTATGGATGCCACTCCGCTTACGTTGGGCCAGGAATTTAGTGGCTATGTTGCTCAACTCGATCATGGCATCAGGGCCATTAAAAACACGCTCGCTCACTTAAAAGAATTAGCGCTTGGCGGAACTGCGGTAGGGACCGGCATCAATACGCCCGCCGGATACGATAAAAACGTAGCCAAACATATAGCCCGACTTACCGGTCTTCCTTTTGTGACCGCTCCCAATAAGTTCGAGGCACTGGCCGCGCACGATGCGATCGTAGAGGCGCACGGTGCCTTAAAGACCGTGGCCGTTAGTTTGATGAAGATCGCCAATGATATACGGATGCTTTCTTCCGGACCACGCAGCGGTATTGGAGAGATCTTTATTCCCGATAACGAACCCGGATCTTCTATCATGCCCGGCAAAGTAAATCCTACCCAATGCGAAGCGCTTACTATGATCGCCGCACAAGTACTGGGTAATGATGTAGCCATCAACGTAGGAGGAGCCTCCGGTCATTTTGAATTGAACGTATTTAAGCCGGTGATGATCTATAACTTTTTGCATAGTGCCCGCCTTATAGGAGACGGCTGCGTATCCTTTAATGAAAGATGTGCCGTAGGCATTGCACCGATCGAGGCCAATATTAAAAAACATGTCGATAATTCGCTCATGCTGGTTACCGCACTTAATACCAAGATCGGCTATTACAAAGCGGCAGAGATCGCACAAAAAGCACACAAGCAAGGAACCACATTAAAAGAAATGGCCGTTAAACTGGGCTATGTAACCCCCGAACAATTTGAGGAGTGGGTGCGTCCCGAAAAAATGGTAGGAAAGATCTGATTTCTATGAAAAAATCACATTTATTTTTTCTGATCCTTGTTATTTTGATAGCCGATCAAGGGCTTAAATGCTGGATCAAGACAACGTATCCTACCGGAGAGGTATTGAGAGTCATGGGGCTCGATTGGTTTCGGCTTCACTTTATTGAGAACTCAGGCATGGCCTGGGGTTGGCAACTGGGCAATGAGACCGGCAAAGTAGTGCTAACCCTCTTTAGGCTGGCCGCCGTAGTGGCCGGCACCTGGTATCTGCTAAAGTTCATCAAAGAAAAATACAATAAAGGGTTTTTGATCTGTGCTGGTCTTATCTATGCCGGTGCCGCCGGAAATCTTATTGATAGTATGTTCTATGGCATGATCTTCGATAAAGGACTTCACTATAGCCCCGTACTCAACGATTACGTGGGATATATGGGAGTGGCCGAACTATCAGGCAAAGGATATGGATCTTTTCTGCATGGCAGTGTGGTTGACATGCTCTACTTTCCAATCTTTACTGGTGTGTTCCCTGAATGGATGCCAATATGGGGAGGTCAATCCTTTGAATTCTTTAGCCCCATCTTTAATATTGCCGATGCATCGATCTCGGTAGGTGTTATCACCTTGCTGCTGTTTCAAAAAAGACTGCTAGAAAAACCCGAGATCGCAACGGCTGCCACCGGCGTTACCGATCGCCCGGTTTCGGATACCACCGAAACGATGTAAGAACATCACTGTTCAAAATAAACTCGCTTTACACGACCCGAGATGCTCGTTAGTATTTCGTAGGGAATAGTGCCGGCCCATGTAGCCACTTGCTGTACCGAGAGCGATGCTCCAAACAAGATCACTTCGCTACCCACACTTACATCCTTTACATCGGTTACATCGATCATGAACATATCCATACAAATAGTTCCCACAATGGGAACCAGTTGACCCTTTACCAAAACTTTTCCAACGCCATTGCCAAGTGCCCTTGGATACCCATCGGCATAACCCAGTCTTACCGTTGCGATCACAGAAGGGCGGGTAAGGATGGTACGACGATTGTAACTGACACTCTCGCCTGCAGACAGGGTTCGCAGTTGCGCAATCGAAGAGCGAAGCGTGGCAACAGGCACTAGCGAAAGACCGGGGGCCGTCTCTACCCCGTAAAGACCAATACCCAATCTTACCATATCGAGTCGCAATAGAGGATGACGAATGGCGGCGGCCGAGTTAGCAATATGCTTGATGATTGAGTAACCCAATGTACTTTCTATTAGCAAAGCACATTGCAGAAATTGCTTGTACTGTATGCCGGTAAATTCATCTTGTAGCGGATCTTCGCTAGCTGCCAGATGAGAGAAGATGCTCTGGACTGCAAAAGAACCACTCTGCATCAACTGTCGTAACAATACATCTGTTTGCGCCACATCCAGTCCCAACCGGTGAAGACCCGTATCGATCTCCAAGTGAATGGGATAACCGCTAATCACTTCTTTTTGTAGCCAACGATCGAACTGATCGAGTAACTCAAACGAAAAGATAACCGGTTCAAGGCGGCTACTGACCATCAACTCAAATACACTTTCCGATGGATTCATGACCATGATAGGAGTAGTAATACCGGCCTTTCGCAATGCCACGCCCTCATCGGCATAGGCCACTCCCAGATAATCCACTTTATGAAACTGCAGTACCGATGCGATCTCACTGGCACCGCTACCATACGCAAATGCCTTGACCATGGCCATAATTCGCGTACCCGGGGTTAACTGATGCTGGTATTGATGCAAATTGTGGAGCAGCGCTGCCAGATCGATCTCGAGCCTTGTTTCGTGTAACTGTTGCTCGAGCGCTTGAACGATCCTTTCAAAGGCAAAGGAGCGAGCCCCCTTTATTAAAATGGCCTCCTTGCTAAATCGCTGTACAATAGGAGACCGTAAAAAGTCTTCGGTACTAGCATAGGTCTCCAGACAACATTGATCGTTGCTTTCCCACTGTGATACCGCTTTGGTGATACGTGGCCCAATGGCTATAAAACGACCGATCTCACGCTTTTGTAGACTATCCTTAAGCTGCGCGTACAAAGAAGCATCGTTGTCCGATTGTTGTAAAAAATCGGAGAGCACAACGGTTTTGGGTAAAGAGCCCGCCTGCTGAATTAAAAAATCGAGTGCGATCTGTAAGGAACTAACATCGGCGCTATAGCTATCATTGACCAATACACATTGGTTGATCCCTTTTTTAAGAACTAGTCGCATATCGACAGCCGTTAACTGTCGCATTCTTTCTGCAATAACGACGGCATCGTATTGAAGGTGTAGCATCAATTCCCAACAACGAACGGCATTTTGTATGGAGGCCTGATCGGAAAAAGGTATCTCAATCTGCGCCGTATCGGTTGCACTTGCCTGTGCGGTAATGCGAGTACCTCCCTCGGTAGCACTAATGGAGAGCACTGTTAAGGGGGCTGGAAGGATCGCTGAGCGAAATAATTTTCTTTTCTCATGTTCCTTTTCACCTTGTGAGCGAAACCCTTCACTATGTGCATCCCCTATATTGGTAAAGATCCCAATAGTAGGCTCGATCATATCCGTTAGCTTTTGCATTTCTCCGGGCAGTGAGATACCGGCCTCAAAAATTGCCAATGTGTGATGGGGTCTCATTTGCCAGATACTAAGCGGCACTCCGATCTGAGAGTTATAACTCTTGGGGCTTCTTACAATGGTATGATCGGGCTGTAGTAACTGAAAAAGCCATTCCTTAACGATGGTCTTTCCATTAGAGCCGGTAATGCCAATTACCGGAATCGAAAATTGGCGGCGGTGATAGGCCGCCACTTGCTGCAGGGCTTGTAAGGTGTCGGGCACCTCAATAAAGTTAGCATCGCTAAATACCGCTGCATCGACCGACTGGCTAACCACAAAACTTCTAACTCCCTTTTGATACAGCTCTCCCACAAAATCATGACCGTCTCTTCTTGTCGAGCGCAAGGCAAAAAATAAAGAGCTAGCGGGTAAAAAAGCTTTTCGACTATCGAGCAGTAAATGCTCTACTGCATGATCGTTGACCACAGTGGTCGAAGCATGCAAGATAGAGACGATATCGGTAACGGTGTAGGTCAAGCGAATTACAAAACAGATGGATCGGATTGATCGGGAGGCAGACCTTTCTTTTGCATAAAGATCGAATAGAAGATAGATCCCGAAAGACAAAGTGCGATCACTCCCAGCGATAGCATTACCTGCACTTGTTTAGAGACCCAGAGATTGATCCAGTGCTCACCCAGCATCTTGACTCCTATAAATACCAACACGATGGCAATACCCTGTTTCAGGTAATCAAAACGACTAACCGCACCGCGCAATAAAAAGAAAAGTGATCGCAGACCCAATACGGCAAAAATATTAGAGGTATATATCACCAAACGATCGCGGGATATACCCATAACAGCCGGTATGGAATCGAGGGCAAATACAATATCGATAGCCGCTAACATAATCACTACCACAAACAACGTAGTATAGACCGGTTTGCCGTTCTCTTTGACCATAAAGCGTCCTCCCCCGTCGTGAGGCGCCAACGGTAAGAATCGTTTTAAAAAAACATAGATCTTGCTTTGCTGAGGATCGAACTCGGTTTCTTCGTTGGCGGTAAACATCGAATACCCGGTATAGACCAAAAAGACACCGAACAGATACAGTATCCAATGAAACTGATCGACCAGGGCCACTCCTACCGTAATAAAAACAATCCGAAACACGATGGCCATCAAGATCCCGATCAACAAGACCCTGCCATAATTTTTTTCTTTGACAGAAAAAGCCGAAAAAATTAAAATAAAAACAAAGATATTGTCGATACTCAAACTCCATTCCATCAAATAGGCACTCAAGTATTCGAGGGCCAGCTGCTGCCCTTTTTCTATCCAGACAAAAACAAAAAAAGCCAATGCCAGCGTTACCCAGAAAAAAGTTTGATGCAGGGCCTGTCGAATGGTTACGGTGCGCTCTTTTTTGCTCATTAGCCCCAAGTCAAAAGCCAGAGCCACTGCTAATACTAAGCCAAACACCAGATAGGTGAGCTGATCTACATTCATAGTAAAAAGTAAAGTGCAAAGATACGACCCCTAGCGTGCGTAAGATTTTTTTCGCCACGATTGATACGCCCAGCCGCCTAGTGCAAGCAGCAACAGGGGCAGCCCAATACAAAGCAGTTGCCAACGTAGTTTCTGTTCTTTTACCAGCGGTCCATCGAGCAATCGTAAAACGAGCTCCTTACTTCTGATCTGCGCCAACGTAGGATCGCTGACCAGATATTCGACGGCGTTGAGCAAAAACTCTCGGTTAGCCACCGGAATAAAATATTTTCCGGCAGGACCCTGGGTGATTGCCTCAAAACGCGTGTACTTGTTCCAGCCCATCTCTACCGGCTCCATTCCCCCCCTTGGATCGATCTGACCCGATGCATCGAGCACAGGGATATATTCATTGAGTACCAGGTCTCCGTCGGCAGCTAAAATGATAGCCGTATTTTCGGAGCGGGTTCGAAAGCTTTGCCCATTGGCCTTCCATTGATCGAGCTGTGCGAGCGAAGCGCGATTCTTAAATAGAGAAGAAAACCTTCCCTCTAGCAAAACGGCCGCTGCAATAGCGGTCTGATTAAACTTGGCGTTATCAGGCACTGTGCTGTTCTCATTCAATGAGATCAGCGCCGGAGTACTGATGGTGCGAGCCCTTTCGCTGCTCAACAGTAAGGGATACTTGGCCACACCCGGCACAGCAATGGTATCGACTGAGTGCGCAAAACGGGTTCCGATATAGCCGGGGGTGCGTAGCTTACTTTCTGCCGCAGAAAGCAATGGAAAATAATTCCAAGGCAAAAATTCGTTTTGTGGTAGATCGGGAGTGCCGCCAACTTGCACATACGTAAACTCGCAACGAAGGTCCATGAGCAGGTCGGTGTTGATCCGGGCTCCGTAGCGAAAGAAAAGATCTTGCAGATTCAGCGCCCGATCAAAGGCTACCATATCGGGCTTTTTAGAAAAGCTGTCCATCTCTGCATAGAGATTATCAATAAAGCAAAGCAGCTTTCCACCTTGCATCACAAACTGATCTAACTTAAATTTTTCGGCCTCCGAAAAAGACAGCGTCGGCTTTACGATCAGCAGCAGATAGACCCCTTTGGGCACAGCGGACTGCCGGGTTAGATCTAGCGTGCGTAACTCATAATCATTTTGCAAGGCCATACGCAGCTGGTAGGTCCTTTCATCGACGGGCTCCCCATGACCGGTTTCGTAAGCAATTCCGGGTTTATCGGTATGTAATAACTTCTCTATGGCACTTACAAACTGATATTCGAGCAGCGCCTCGGCCGTATTTAACTCGGCTTGCGAAATAGAACGACTGGCCCCGGGAAACAAACTCACCAATTGAGAGCGTCCTTGGTAGCTGATCAGTGCTACCGGAAAAATGATGTTACTGGACTGGCCCGCCTCTTTTTGTACGGTAAGGTTGATATTTAGGGCTCCGCGATTCAATAAGGAATCTCCCCAAGATATACCGGCCGGTGTGGTCGTGGCAGGAGCGATGAATTGATAGCGAAATTGCGTCGGTTGCAATTGTTTAAAAAGGGCCAACAGTTGCTGTGTAGAGGATTGCAACTTTCTAAACCCCGATGGAAATTCTCCTGTTAAAAAAACTTGCACATCGAGTGGCGCAGAAAGTTCCGCTAACAAAGTTGCTGTTGCAGGGCTAACGGTGTAGCGCTTTTCGCTGGTCAGATCGAGTCGTAGCGGTACAAAACCAGCCCCCGCATTGATCAAAATAAAAAGCAATACGGCGAGCGCTACTCCGTAACGCTTGTTAGCGATGATATGGAGCAGCGACCTCATGTTAACGCTGAAGCAGATTTCGTATGGTCAATGCAAAGAACAAAAGAATCAAACTAATAAAATAAACCATGTCGCGACCATCGATAAGACCACGACTGATACTTTGATAATGTTGATCGATTCCCAACCACTCTATCCAGTAATCGGCTCCACCGGTAAGGTCGGGTAATCGACTAATGGCCGTAAACCCATAATACAGCAGCGAACAGCAGACCAGCGCCAATAAAAAAGCGACCACCGTATTGGCCGTAAGACTGCTGCAATACAAGCCGATCATGGTAAAGACGGCGGCCAGCAACAACAATCCCAGATAAGAGCCCACGGTCGCTCCTTTGTCCAATCCCTCTCCGGTAGAAAGTGATTCTACCGCTACCCCATAGACCACCGTAGGTAAGAGCGCCACCATTACCACCAGCAGCGCTCCCAGATATTTACCGGCAACCATTTGTGTCTTGCTAATGGGTTGCGTGGCCAATAGCTCGTAGGTACCAGTGCGAAACTCCTCTGCGAAGCTTCGCATGGTGATGGCCGGTATCAATAGTAATAACAACCAAGGGGCCAATAAAAAGAATCTTTCGAGTGTGGCATATCCGAAATCGAAAATATTGTCTTCGAAAACAAATAACACCAATCCGGCTGCGATCAGAAAAACAGCCACGGCCATATACCCGGTTAAGCTACCGAAGAATTGTCTAAGCTCTTTCTTACAAAGTGGCCACATGGTGCTAAAGTACTAAGATAAGGGCAAGAAAAAAGGCTGCCCCGCAAGAGAACAGCCTTTTTACATGAGTTTATGATTTACACCGCAAAGCTTTCGCCACATCCGCAGGTGCGGCTGGCATTGGGATTACTAAAGAAGAATCCTTTGCCATTGAGCCCATCCGAAAAATCGAGCGTGGTATTGACCAGATAAAGAAAACTCTTGAGGTCGGTAACCACTTTGATGCCGTTGTCTTCGAACTCCTGATCTAGGGGTCTTTTCTCATTATCGAAGTCAAGCTTATAGCTAAGACCGGAGCATCCGCCACCCACAACGCCCACTCGCAAAAAATAAGAATCATCTCCGGCTACACCGGCATCGCTTAGTAACTGCAAAACCTTTTCACGGGCCTTGTCACTTACATAAATAACGTTAGCCATTTGAGCAGGGGCGGCAACAGTAGCGGTCTCTACAGCCATAAGATATTAGTGTACTCCTTTCTCTTCGAACTGCAACTCTTCGAGTCCGTTCTTTTTACGATAATCGTTGATGGCCGCTTTTACGGCATCCTCTGCCAGTACGGAACAATGGATCTTTACCGGAGGAAGGTTCAGCTCTTCTACAATGGTCATGTTATCGATCTTAACAGCCTCATCGACGGTCTTTCCTTTTAACCATTCGGTGGCCAGCGAAGAAGAAGCAATGGCAGAGCCACAGCCAAAGGTCTTGAACTTGGCATCTTTGATGACACCGGTAGCATCGTCTACCTCAATTTGCAAACGCATTACGTCGCCGCACTCCGGGGCACCGACCAATCCGGTTCCTACACTGTTCTTACTCTTGTCGAGGGTTCCCACATTTTTGGGGTGCTGGTAATGATCGATTACTTTTTCTGAATATGCCATGGTTATTTAATTATTGCGTTGTAAAGTTAAAAAAAATCAATGATGTGCCCATTCGATGGTGTTGAGATCGATACCCTCTTTGAACATCTCCCACAGCGGGCTCATATCGCGGAGCTTATTGACCGTATTAGTCACTTGCTCTACGGTATAATCGATCTGTTCTTCGGTAGTGTAGCGGCCCAGCCCAAAGCGAAGCGAACTGTGTGCCAGATCATCTCCCAGCCCCAATGCCTTTAACACATAAGAGGGCTCCAAAGAGGCAGAGGTACAAGCCGAACCGGAAGAAAGGGCAATATTCTTGTTAAAGCCCATCATCAACCCCTCTCCTTCTACATATTTAAAAGAGATGTTAGATACGTGGGGCAAACGATGTTCTTTGTCTCCATTGAGGTACGACTCCTCTACTTTTAGCAAGGATTGTTCCAGCTTATCGCGCAATTTGATAATGCGAGCAGTATCGGATTCCATTTCGCTAAGGCAGATCTCGCAGGCCTTTCCGAAGCCAACAATACCGGGCACATTGAGCGTACCGCTGCGCATGCCTCTTTCGTGTCCGCCTCCATCAATTTGCGCGGTTACTTTTACACGAGGATTCTTTCTGCGCACATAAAGCGCTCCCACCCCTTTGGGACCATACATCTTATGCGCAGTAAAGGCCATAAGATCTATTCCGTCCTTATTGACATCAACAGGAATCTTTCCTACTGCCTGCACTCCGTCAGAAAAGAGCAGCACACCATGCTTGCGGGCAATGGCGCTGATCTCGCGCATTGGCATCACCGAACCAATTTCGTTGTTGGCATACATGATAGCGATCAAAATGGTGGTGGGCTTAATGGCAGCTTCGAGTTCGCCCAGTTCGATAAGCCCATTGGGCTTTACATTCAAATACGTTACTTCTGCTCCTTCCTTTTCGAGATGACGACAAGTATCGAGGACCGCCTTGTGTTCAATGTTGCAAGTAATAATGTGATTGCCCTTGCTGGCATACATTTCGAATACCCCTTTAATGGCCAGGTTATCTCCTTCGGTGGCACCCGATGTAAAGATGATCTCTTTAGGATCGGCTCCGATCAGTTTGGCCACTTGTTCGCGGGCATAGTCTACGGCTTCTTCGGCCTGCCAGCCAAAAGAGTGGTTACGGCTGGCCGCATTTCCGAAACTGTTGGTAAAATAAGGTATCATGGCCTCTACCACCCGAGGGTCGCAAGGGGTAGTGGCATTATGGTCTAAGTAGATGGGAAACTGCAACATATACTGATTCTGATTTTATATTGATAAAACGCGAAATTATCGCAAAAGGTTCTATCTGAATGTGCTAATTTCATTGTATTACAATTGTTTTACACTTATTAACAATCGTATGAAGAATATTGAACATATAGGAATTGCCGTAAACTCGCTCTCAGAGGCCATTCCGCTATACGAAAAGCTACTCAATACCCCTTGCTACAAGACCGAAGAGGTTGAAAATGAGAGAGTCAATACCGCCTTTTTTAAGACAGGCTCGGGCAAGGTAGAGTTATTGGAAAGTACCGACCCCAATGGGGTGATCGCCAAGTTTATTGCCAAAAAAGGACAGGGGCTTCATCATATTGCTTTTGAGGTCGATGATATTGTGGCCGAAATGAAACGCCTAGCACAAGCAGGCTTTACCCTGTTGCAACAAGAACCCAAAAAAGGAGCCGACAATAAGTTGATCTGTTTTTTACATCCGCAATCGACCCAAGGTGTATTGATAGAGATCTGTCAAGAGATCAGGCAGGATCATTAAGCTGGTTACCAAGTTTCTCTACCGCGGCTTGTGCCGCCAGCTGAGAGGCATCTTTTTTATTAAAGGCCTTGCCCACCGCCAAGCTCTCACCATTAAGCAGGGCTGCTACCGTAAAGAGTCTCCTGCCATTCTCTATTTTTTCTTCGATGGTCTCGAACTCCAACACCGAACCGTTGCGGTTGGCCCACCCGTATAATTTATTCTTTTGATTGATCTCTAAGGTTTCGAGGTCGTCCACGAACATGTGGGGTACAATGATCTTTTTTAGAACCCATTTTTCGGTACGACCATATCCGATATCAAGGTACACGGCCCCAATGAGGGCCTCTAAGGTGTTACCAAAAATATGACTGATTCGCAGCGAAGAATCGGTGCGGTTGTAACGAGTGATCTTTTTTAGTCCCATACGAAGAGCGATCTCGTTGAGTTGTTGCCGGTTGACCATCTTGCTTCGCATCTCGGTCAAGTACCCTTCGCCTCTGTAAGGATATCGCTTAAATAAATAGTCGGCCACCAATGCGCTGAGGATGGCATCGCCCAAATATTCGAGTCTTTCGTTATTGGTATCGGTCGATTCGCTCACCGAACGATGGGTCAGCGCCGTTACATAGAGGTGCAGCGTACGAGGTCGATAGCCCAATACCCGAGAAAGCTCTTTCGAAAAATCAGTGGTTGAAAAAAAACCCAATAGCCGATTCAAAAAAGGCAATAGCACGTTAAGCGTTGTATTTACGTACTATCACACAAGCATTGTGACCTCCAAATCCAAAGGTGTTGCTAAGGGCCGCACGAACGGGTCGGGTCTGTGCCTTATTGAAAGTAAAATTGAGCTTGGGATCGATGTCGGGATCATCGGTAAAATGATTGATCGTAGGTGGCACCACATCGTGCATCACCGCTTTGATGCTAGCGATGGCCTCAATAACGCCCGCCGCACCCAGGCAATGCCCGGTCATCGATTTAGTGGCACTAATATTTAGCTGATAGGCATGCTCACCAAAGACAGCCGTAATGGCCTTTACTTCGGCGCCATCGCCAATGGGTGTTGAGGTACCATGCGTGTTGATGTAATCAATTTCTTCGGGACGCATACCGGCATCGTCAAGAGCGGCCAGCATCACATTGCGGGCGCCCAGTCCTTCGGGATGTGGGGCGGTAATATGATAAGCATCGGCCGTAGCCCCGCAACCCGCCACCTCACAATAGATGGTGGCACCGCGGGCAATGGCATGATCGAGATCTTCGAGCACCAACATACCGGTGGCCTCTCCCATTACAAATCCATCGCGGTCCTTATCGTAAGGACGACTGGCGGTCTTTGGATCATCATTGCGCTCACTCATGGCCTTCATGGCATTGAACCCTCCTACTCCGGCCTCACTAATCACCGATTCACTTCCTCCGGTCAAAATAATATCGGCCTTGCCTAATCGGATCAGATTAAACGCATCCATAATGGCGTTGGTGCTGCTGGCACAAGCGCTGACCACAGCAAAATTGGGACCACGCAGGTTGTGTCGCATACTAATCTGCCCCGCGGCAATATCCAAGATCATCTTAGGAATAAAGAATGGATTGAATCGGGGCGTGCCGTCTCCCTTGGCAAAATCGGTTACCTCATGTTGAAAGGTCGTAAGCCCTCCGATACCGCTGGCAAAGACCACCCCTACTCTGTCGGGGTTAATGTTGTCTTTGTGCAATCCGGCATGTTGCATGGCCTGGTCGCTTACCACTAGGGCCAGTTGCGTAAATCGATCGAGCTTGCGGGCCTCCTTACGATCCATAAACTGTGTTGGATCGAACCCTTTTATCTCGCAGGCAAATTTGGTACGAAATCGAGAGGCATCGAACTGAGTTATCAGATCTGCACCCGATACACCGGCCAGCAGATTATCCCAGTATTCGTTGAGTGTATTACCAATGGGAGTGATCGCCCCCATACCGGTTACCACGACGCGCTTTAATTGCATAAAGGAAAGATAAACTTTGTTTTTAAAAAAAACCGCCTTCCGAAGATCTGGTTAAAGATACAGGAAGGCGGTACAAATTTTTTCCGTTAGGGAAAGATATACTGCGGAGGCGGTTGCCTTACTTGGCGTGCTCTTCCAAATAAGTGATGGCCTGACCCACCGTGGTGATCGTCTCAGCTTGTTCGTCGGGAATGGAAATGTTGAATTCTTTTTCGAACTCCATGATTAACTCAACAGTGTCGAGAGAATCGGCACCCAAATCGTTGGTAAAGGATGCTTCGTTGTTTACCTCGGCTTCTTCTACACCCAGTTTGTCAACGATGATCTTCTTAACTCTTGATGCAATGTCTGACATGATTTTTGATTTTGGTTTCAGCCAGCAAAAATATACTATTTAGACAATTCGAAGCAAGAAAGAAACTATTTTCAAGACCCCCACTAAACGGCTGATAATAAGCTAGCTAGTTACAAAAGCGGTAAAAAAGTCGAAAACTCCCGTTTCCGATCATTGGAGATCTGCTAAAAATGGCTTATTTTCCAAGACAATGGCCCTTAAACTAATTGAGCACGGCAGCGAGGAGTACCAACAGATGGTTGCCCTTCGCCAGGATATTCTCCGAAAGCCCCTTGGCTTACGCCTAGACCCGGCGGAGCTCGATGGGGAGTCGCGCCATATTTTGATCGGCGCCTTCGAAGAAGAGGATATGCTGGGTTGTTGTATGCTAGTCGAAGAAAACCCCCAGACCGTTCGGTTGCGCCAAATGGCCGTTTACAACGAAAAGCAGGGCAAAGGGATTGGACGGGCCCTGATGAACTTTGCCGAGGTGCTGGCCCGCGACAGAGGGTATAAGACCCTCACAATGCATGCTCGCAAAGAGGCCCAGGGCTTCTATGAAAAAATGGGCTACCGGGTGGCCGGTCAAGAATTCAAAGAGATCACCATTCCCCATCTGATCATGGAAAAGGATCTCTGATTAACCCCTGGGGGTCTTTAACTCTTTTTCACCCACGCTCCACTCGGCTAATTTGTCTCCTTTAGTGCCCATGTACTCAATCTTGAGTACCCTCGAGCCACGGGGCCCGCTAATGGAGATCTTTCCGTAATTGTGTTTTTGGTCTACCCCCAGCACCCGATAAGGATTATTTTTTTCTACTCCGCCAAACACATGGGTAGCCGATGTAAGCGGAGAGACGGTAATGTCGTAGAGCGGATAAGTACCCGGACGCTCTACTTTGATCACCTCGCTATGATGACGATCTCCGGTCAAAAAGATAACTCCGTTAATGGCATAAGATTGAATAAAATTCATGAACTCGTAGTACTCGGCAGGAAAGTCTAGCCAGCGATCGAAGGGCGAAACAGGATTGAGCACCTGACTGCCTACGGCGATGATCTTAAAGGGAGCATTACTGCTTAGCAGTGCGGTCTTTAGCCAATCGAGCTGCTCGCGCCCAATCATTACTTTGTTAGGATTGGGTTTACCATTGAGCGAGTCGCGTTCGTTGTCGGCGCTGCGCCACCAACGGTCATCGAGCAAGAAAAAATCGGCATCCCCGTAACTGTATTGGGTATAGATGCCTTGCCCGTTCATACCCGAAGAAGGATTGCAGAAGTAGCTATTGTAAACCTTGCGGCTAGTCTCTTTAAGATGATAAGAAGACCCCATATTGTTAGGACCAAAATCATGGTCGTCCCAAATACCAATATGAGACATGGCCTTTAACAGCGGCTGCATGGTGGGGGTGGCTCGGTCGTGACTGGCACGATACCAAAGTCCCCACTCGCTGTGGTAATCGGCTTCGCGTGTATACCAGGCATCGCCCAGCCAAAACATAAAGGCCGCTTTTTCGCGGGCCATGGCTAAAAAAATTGAGTCATTGCTACCATAGGGAGTACCCGGGCGATCGTAGGCGGGATCGTTAATGTAAGAACAAGACCCGGCCAAAAAGCTAAAATCAGGTGCGGGAGAACGCCATTGCCAAAGCATTTTGGTGGTAAACTCTCCACCATAATCACTGGTCTTACCATTCAGCAATAGCGAATATTCGTAAGTGGTATTAGGTTCAAGACCCCCGACCGTAAAATGAATAGGATTAAAGCTACGCCCCAACTCGCCAGTGTATAAAATGTCGAAAGAAGATCTGTCTCCCTTTTTATTGATACGAAGAGCAGCGGTTTTTACGGCGGGCGAAACCTCTACCCAGATCTTAGCATCCCGCAATTCTACAGGGCCTAACATGGGGCCGGAGACCACCGCTGATTGAGCAGACAGTATTAACGAGAAAAAAAAGCTGGCGACAATAAAAGGGATACGATGCATCAGATTGTATTTTTCACAAAGGTATTTGTGAAAAATAAGCAGCAGCAAAGTTTTTTATAACCTTTTGGTTATTTATTCATCATCTGTTTGGCCTCAATGCTCAGTGTAGCATGGGGTACAGCGCGTAGACGAGCCTTATCGATCAGCTTACCTGTAACACGACAAATGCCATATGTCTTATTCTCTATGCGCATCATGGCTTTCTCGAGATGATCGATAAAAGTAATCTGGCGACTGGCCATCTGAGAAAGTTGTTCTCTTTCCATGCTCACACTACCATCTTCCATGGTCATGTAGCGAGCATCATCCATATCGCCGCCTTCGTCTTTGCGGGTAATCAACCCTTGCAAATAAGTCAACTCCTTTTTGGCAGCATCAAGCTTACGCATAATGATCTCTTTGAACTCGACCAGATCGGAATCGGAATACCGCTGGGTGGGTCCGGTTTGCACGGGCTGCAAACGAGTATCGAGTACCGATTTGGTAAACTCTGGCTCATATTTTACGGCACTCTTAGTGCTGGTCTTAGGAATGACCAACTTGGCCGGACGGGGTGGTTCTTTTTTAATGACGGGCTTTACTTTGGGCTTGATGGAAACCAAAGAACTGGGATCAACACCACCCTTTTTGGCTGCAGTAGCAACAGGAGCGGGGGGCGTAGGTTTTGGCTTTTTAGCAGCGGGCGCAGCAGGCTTTGCCATGTTAGCGGCCGGTTTTGCCACAGACTTTGCAGCCGGTGCGGGTGCTTTAGTTCCTGGCTTGGCAAGGGGTTTGGCCGGAGTTTTAGCAGCCGGCTTTACCACTGGTTTGGCAGCAGGCTTTGTATTGCTTTTAGACACCACTTTTGAGGCAGGTGCTTTTGCAGCCGGTTTCGAAGACTTGGGTAATGGCTTTGCGACAGGTTTTTTTGCAACCGGTTTAGCGACTACTTTTTTGGCAGCCGGCTTTTTGGGCGCTATTTTTTTGGCAGCGGGCTTTGCAGCCGGTTTTTTTGGCGCTGGCTTTTTATTGTTTGCAGATTTAGCTGCTGCTTTTTTCGCAACAGGCTTGGCGGGCTTCTTTGGGGCTGCTTTTTTAGGAGCCGGTTTCTTTTTCACTGCCATGATTAGCCGTTTTTGGTTACAAGCACATTCATAATTTCGTCATTGATGTCGATCGCTGTGGCTTGCGAGAGCGATGACACAAATTCTAACCTATCGGCTAGGATTTCCGCGCAAATATAGGGTTTAAAATTAGCCAGCGCTTCTGTTAAAGAAGCAGGGCCCATAAGCTGAACAAGAATTCTATCCGTGAGCTCGAATGATGAATCTTTTCTGATCTTTTGTATCCGATTGATAAACTCTCTGGCAATACCCTCTTCGGCCAATTCGGGCGTAATGGTAATGTCCAAAGCCACCGTAAGCTTCCCTTTCGAAGCCACCGTCCAACCGGGAATATCCTCACTGGTAATATCGGTGTCGCCCAAAAGCAAGGTAACAGCCCCATCTTCGAGCGCGAGTGTGTACTGTCCTTCTTTTTCTAATAACGCAATATCGGTTTGAGAAAAGTTGGCCAGCGCAGCGCTCACTGCTTTCATTTTTGAACCCAGCTTTTTTCCGAGAGCCACAAAGTTGGGTTTGATCTTTTTGCTAATGAACGTATTGTCGGGTTGCAGATAAGAGATCTCTTTTACATTGACCTCGGCCTTGATGAGCGACTCAATGGCTTGCAACTGGGTTTGCATCGATCTATCGAGAACAGGGATCAATACTTTTTGCAACGGCTGACGCACTTTGATATTGACCTTTTTGCGAAGCGATAACACCAACGAAGAGGCATCTTGCGCCAGTTGCATTCTCTCTTCTAGCATGGTATCGATACAACCAGTGTCAGCTACCGGATACAACACATGGTGAACAGATAACTCAGCATGTCGCTTGCTTATGGAATTGAGTTCGGTAAAGATCGCGTCGCTAAAGAAAGGAGAGATAGGAGCCATCAACCGAAGCACAGTTTCCATGCATTCATAGAGGGTTTGATAGGCCGCGATCTTGTCTTGTGAATACTCGCCCTTCCAAAAACGACGACGACAAAGTCTTACGTACCAGTTGCTCAGTTGTTCATCCACAAAATCCTCTATAAGTCGACCTGCAGCGGTAGGTTCATATTCATTCATCAATGCTGTAACGCGCGCAGTAAGAGAGTGAAGACAAGACAAGATCCAGCGATCGATCTCGGGACGATCTTTCCAGGCAATGGGAGCTTCGGCATAGGTAAACCCATCTACATTGGCATAGAGCACAAAGAATTGATAGGTATTGTAAAGCGTACCAAAGAATTTACGCTGCACCTCGCGAATACCTTCACTGTCAAAGCGAAGATTATCCCAGGGAGAGGCATTGGTAATAAGATACCAGCGAGTGGCATCGGCCCCAAAACTATCGATGGTAGCAAACGGATCGACCACATTGCCTAACCGCTTACTCATTTTATTTCCATTCTTATCTAATACCAATCCGTTACTGACAACGGTTTGATAGGCGACCGAATCGAAGAGCAGTCCCGAAATGGCATGAAGAGTATAAAACCAACCTCTTGTCTGATCGACCCCTTCGGCAATAAAGCTGGCCGGGAACGAATGTTGATCGGCTCCGGTCTTTTTATCGAGCGCATGGTAGCGGAAAAAATTTTCCGGACTCAAAGGGCCGTAAGCTCCCGAAGAAGTGTCGGGCAATCCCCATTGGGCATAAGGCATGGCACCAGAGTCGAACCAAACGTCAATGAGATCGGGCACACGGCGCATGGGCTTGCCCGATGGGCTTACTAAAACGATCTCGTCTACATAAGGCTTATGCAGATCGCTCACCAATTGATCGATACAAGCGGTCAAATTGGGAGCCCCTTTTTTGCAATCTCCCATAGAGTGACCGGCCTCCACGCTCTTGCCGATCTCTTCTTTTAACTGCGCGATAGACCCGATACAGATCTGTTCTTCGCCATTGTCGGTACGCCAAATTGGAAGCGGTGTTCCCCAATAGCGGCTGCGACTGAGGTTCCAATCGACCATGTTTTCTAACCAGTTGCCAAAGCGGCCCTCGCCGGTAGAGGCGGGCTTCCAGTTGATGGTCTTATTGAGTGCCACCATACGATCTCTAAGAGCGGTGGTGCGAATAAACCAGGCATCTAGCGGATAATATAAGATGGGCTTGTCGGTACGCCAGCAATGTGGATAGGAGTGCTCGTACTTCTCTACCTTAAAGGCCCTGTTCTCTTTTTTAAGTTTGACAGCAATGTCGATATTGACATCGATGTAAGAAGGATCATTTTTATAATCCTTTACATAGCGACCGGTAAACTCCCCCACTCCGTCTACGAATTTTCCTTCGCGGTCTACCAGAGTTAAAATACCGATGTCATATTTTTTCCCGACCTTATAATCGTCTGCCCCAAATGCCGGAGCGGTATGAACAATACCCGTACCATCTTCGGTGGTTACAAAACTATCGGTAAGCACTCTAAATGGTCTTGCACCGGGTGTGCTACTCTCTATGACCGCTGCACTATTGGCCTCGAAAGGCAATAACTGCTCGTAATGACAGTGCTCGAGTTGCGAGCCACTAAATGAGGTGAGTATCTTCCAAGGTAAGATCTTACTTTTTTCTTGCCCTGGCTCCAGCGGTTGGTTCTCTCCCTCGGGCTTAAAGTACTTCGAGATCAAAGCCGTGGCCAGCACCACATTGATCGGCAAAAAAGTATAGGGATTGATGGTGCTGACAAGAGCGTACTCTATTTGCGCACCAACGGTCAGACCCAAGTTAGAGGGCAACGTCCAGGGCGTGGTGGTCCAGGCCAACAAATACACATCGGTAGAGACTTGCGAGGCGGTCTGCTCAAATAAAAACTGAGAGCGATCACTTGGCAGCAATTTGAACATGGCCACACAGCTGGTATCTTTTACGTCTTTATAAGTACCGGGTTGATTTAATTCGTGTGAGCTAAGTCCGGTACCGGCTGCCGGCGAGTAAGGCTGTATGCTTACACTCTCGTAGAGCAACCCTTTTTTAAATAATTCGCTCAACAACCACCATAGGGTTTCAATATAGCGATTCTCAAATGTGATATAGGGATGCTGCAGGTCTACCCAATAACCCATCTTTCGGGTAATATCATCCCATTTATCCTTGTAGCGAAGCACGGCCTCGCGACAAGCCTTGTTGTAATCAGATACCGATATCTTAACCCCAATGTCCTCTTTGGTAATTCCGAGTTCTTTTTCAACACCCAGCTCTACGGGTAGTCCGTGGGTATCCCAACCTCCTTTTCTCTTTACCTGAAAACCCTGCATGGTCTTATAGCGGCATACCAGGTCTTTTAAGGTGCGCGAAATAACATGATGTATACCGGGCATGCCGTTGGCACTGGGTGGACCTTCGTAAAAAACAAAAGGAGTGGCACCCTCGCGCAGCGATACACTCTGCTCAAAGGCCTGACCGGCACTCCAGCGCTCCAGCACCTCTTTTTCGATGGCTGGCAGGTTAAGACCTGAAAATTCTCTGTACTTGGCACTCATAGCAGAAAAACGACCCTGTTTTTTGGCTCTAAAGCCAATGGGGACGGGCTTTTAAGCGTGCAAAGGTACGAAATAAAAACTGCCCCTCTTTCGGGGCAGTTAACAGAAAATCAATGAAAAATACTTATTGGGCAATCATAATACCCTTGGCCGTGATACGCACCTCCTTTTGAGGTTCCTTAATGGCATCGATCTCGGCCTGAGACTTCTTAGCATCTTCGGCATAGTGCTTAAGTTCGGCTACCGAAGTGGTCTTGATCTTTGCCTCGCCATCAATGATCACTTTTTTGCCTTTGGCCGCCAGGGGTAAAAAGAAACCATAATCCTTCATTTTTACCATCACCTCTTCGCCATGGGGCAGCTCTAGCTTAAGCCAGCAACCCTTCTTGGCACAAACATCCTTTACCGTAGCAACGATCTTGACCTCGGCAAAATCATTGCCCCCCATTACTTTGTTGACAACGTCGACCAAAGCGAGAGCCCCCTCGGGATTCACTTTTTCGCCATAAAATTCGCCGGGCTTGGCATTGCCAGCGGGAGGTTGAGCCGTAGCGGCTAACGTGGCTACAAGCAGCAAGCATGAGAACCATATCTTTTTCATAAAACGGAGGTTTTTCGATGACGCGTAAAGATATAAAAAGTTGAGCCGACTAATCGAGCTTGGGTTTTTTTAGCTGAAACATACGAGATAAGTTAAATCCAAATCGCACTTGGCCCTGCCCCCATTGCCCGGTGGTCTCGGTTATAAAAGCCCTTTCGTTCATACCCACCGCATTCGATACATGCAATTGAAATACGTGGCCTCCTGTTTCAATATCAAGCCCTACCGAAAGCGGATTGTAATAACCCGTTTCAGGCAAGCCATCTATTACGTAGGTATAGTCCCAGGTAAAGGCCATCCGCTTAGATAATTTAAGACGCCCTCCAAAGCCAAGCCCTATAATATCGTTTTTATCGGTGGCCAACTGTACCAGATTTTTATGAACCACCGTAGGCATTACTTGCAGCGAAAGTGCCTCGCTGAATTTTCTACCGATAATTAGTTGATTGTAATAAGCCAGACGTGAAGTAAAATAATTTTGTCGGCTGGGATCGGCCCACGGAAGTCCGTCTATGGTAATACCGGAGACAAGGGCAATGGTAACAGGAAATGATCCCGGACCCGTCGATTGAGTGATGGGTGCATATTTTATAAAGGCATCTACCTCTTTTTTATAGGTGCTTCGCCCCACCCCTGCCATCAGGTTATGTAACAACCCAAAATCAAAGCTCATGCGCATACTGGCCTGATCGAGCCCAAAAAAATTCTTATACCCCTGATCGAGCGAACCAAAACGGTGCAAGATGCGAAAATCCATAGTGCCCGGATTGATGAACTCCATGGAATGGCTATTGATGACCCGGGACGATTTAAAGGCATACTTGACCCGCTGCTTTTTGGGCTTCTCATCGCCGAGCAGGGAGAGCAGGTCATCTTGCGCACTCATGGCCAACGAACGAGTAAACGCCACAAAAAGAAATAGTCCGATGCGAAAAAACAAGTTGGTATTCATATGTGGTTAGCTTTTGAATGGCTCCAGGGTGCAAGCCACGGTAATCTTTGCCGTTTTGCTTAATTTATCGCTGACCAGTGTAGGCACTTCTACTTTATAATCACCCAGCACGGCAGAAAAACCGGCACTAGCACTGATCTTATCTCCCTTTACAGAGATCTTTCCACTACTCTCAACCTCGCGGGTCTCTCCATGCAGGGTTAGCTTACCTTTTACGGTAACCGAATAATCGCCATCTTTTATATAGTTGACCGCACTGTTATTGGTAATGGTGCCCTTGAACTCCGCTTTAGGAAACTTATCGCTTTCCAGATAGTTCTCGTTAAAATGCTCTTGCATCAGCGCACGCTCGAACGTAAACCCCTTTATCAGTACCGCAAATTGTATATTGCCCGTAGCCACATCCAATACACAGGTTACCGTCTTGTTAACAGCTTCGATCTTCTCGGGAGAAGAGGGCGCCGTAGCATTAAAATCGATACGACCGGCCTTGGTATAAAACTTTTGTGCATGAACAGCCGTAGCGGTCAGCAAGCTTACACTAAATAACACTAAAACGTTTTTCAGCATAAAAGATAATTTTTGGGTACTATAAAATAAGGGTGATGATCTAATTTTTTATTACGGCACAGCGCACCAAAACAATATCAGCGCCTAGTAGCTCGTCTTTATTGTAACCACTGCAAACACCTTGAACCGTTATCTTGTCTCCTACCAGAACAGGAGTTTGTTGCGGTGAAAACCCGCTATCCATGCTGCAGCGAATGGTCGTGGCTCCCTCTTTAGAACCGATCACTACTGTATAAGATTCTTTTTCTTGTGCAGTGGTGGGCTCAGAAGTGGAAAGATCGAGCAAGTTGCCTTGTACTCTTAGTAATTTATTTACGTAACGACCCGTGGCACCTGCTTCGTCCTGTTCAAATTCGCTCGTTAGCGCGGCATCGGTTATGGTAACATCGGGAGTGGCCGCAGCGGTGTTGACCGGAGCACGGTTGTACTCGTTATAAGCATAAAGTGCTACCAATAAACCCGCCAATACAACTGAGAGCAAAAGGATCTTTTTGTTTTTCATAGGTCACCATTAATTATTTAACATACCGGCATCGATCCACTTTTTTATAGTGGCAATCTTGCAGCTGCTGAGCTTGGCAGCCCCCTTAGGCATCGGTGAGAAGCCGGCCGCATGATTGATGGTCCCCATCAATTTTCCGTTTTGAGCCATGGCCTTGTCTGCCGCATAAGTGCCCATCAATTGATTGCCCGATGGAGAAGAGCCGGCATGACAACCATAACAACTGCTTTGCAAGATGGGTACTACTTTTTGCATGTAAGAAACAGTACCTACCGTATCGGTGCAAGGCAGACTAGAAGAAGCTCCATAAAGCGTTTCTTCGTGATCGTAATAACAGGCCGTAAAGCCAAGCGAAATCAGTAAACACAAAAAGAAAAGATCTCTTTTTTTCATAGCTGTCATTAATTATTGAGCGCTCCGGCAGCGATCCAGCGTTGCACCTGGGTAATCTCGCAATCAGATAATTTGGCACTATTCTTAGGCATAGGAGAAAATCCTGTCTGATGGGCAATGGAGCCATACAACTTTCCATTGAGTGCTACGGTGCGAACCAACGTATGGGTAGACAGGTTGATATTACCACCGGGACTAACCGAACTATGACAACCCACACACTTGTTATCGAGTAATGGCTTGATGGTACCGGCGTACGTAAAGGTATTGACATCGCAAGCGCTGCCACAAGAGTTGTTTTTTGCTCCTTGATTGATCCATTTTTGGATCTTGGCAATCTGTGTTGCCGTTAAGGGAGAACGCGGAGGGGGAGGCATTCGATCTCCGGGGCTGGGATCTATAATAACTTTATAGAGTTTACTACGGGTGGCGCTGCTTGCTTGAACATACTTCATGATCGTAGAATAATTGGTAAGCTGCACCCCATCGGCCCTAGAACTAGCGCTGTGACAACCGCTCATGGCACAATTGGAAGTGATGATCGGAAGTATCTCACTTACAAAATAGACCGAGTCGGCGCTACAAGTAGCGGAAAAAGAAGGGGGCGTGCTACCTCCATTGGGACTGGTCGCCTCGTGCGTACAAGCAAACAATACGGCAGCGATGCCAAAAAATAGTACCAGATAGTTTCGGTTAAACATGCTCAATTGGATGTTAGTTAGTGCTCAGCAGAGGATCGTAGTCGGATAACGAAACAATAGTAGCAAAATTGCTCAACAAAGTAAAATTATCAATTAATTGTACCTTTATCGTTTATGATCCACACCCACGCCTATATTCATCCCAGTGCCCGGCTGGCTCCCAACGTAAAAGTGGACCCTTTCTCGGTAATTCACCAAGATGTAGAGATCGGAGAAGGCACTTGGATCGGCTCTAACGTTACCATAATGGAAGGGGCCCGAATCGGCAAAAACTGCCGCATCTTTCCCGGAGCGGTCATTTCGGCCATACCCCAAGACCTGAAATTTGACGGCGAGTACTCGACCGTTCACATTGGCGATGGCACCACCATCCGCGAATTTGTAACTATCAACAGAGGCACCCGCGACCGAGAAAAAACCGTGATCGGCAAAAACTGTCTGATTATGGCTTATTGCCACTTTGCGCACGATTGTCTGGTGGGCGATCATGTTATAACCAGCAACAACACCCAGGTAGCCGGACACGTGAACATTGGTGATTGGTGCATCTTGGGGGGCATGTGCGCCGTGCATCAATTTGTAAAGATCGGGGCACATTCTTTTGTGAGCGGCGGATCGCTGGTCAGCAAGGATATTCCACCGTTTATCAAGGCCGGTCGCAACCCGCTCAGCTATGCCGGCGTTAACAGCGTTGGGTTAAAAAGAAGAGGATTCAGCATCGATCGCATTAACCATATTCTCGATATCTACCGTACTGTTTACAACAAGGGCATGAATACTTCGCAGGCCATTGAATTCATAGAAGAAGAAATGCCGGCCACCGACGAGCGAGACGAGATCGTAACTTTTATACGCGAGAGCACCCGCGGCATTATCAAACGCTTTACTAAAGGAGCCATCGATGACGATATCGCTGTCTGATACCGGTAAACGTTATAACAGAGACTGGATCTTTCGTCGACTAACCTATCAGTTTTGTTCCGGAACTTCTTATGCCATCGTTGGACCCAATGGTTCGGGTAAAAGCACGTTACTGCAAGCCATTAGCGGAGCATTGCTTATCAATGAAGGGAGCATCGGCTACGAACAAAACGGAGTGCCCATTGCCGACGATCGGGTACATGGCTATCTTTCTTTTTGCGCCCCTTATCTGGAACTCATCGAAGAGATGACCGCCACCGAGCTACTCGATTTTCATCGACAATTTAAACCATTGATGCCGGGTATCGATACCGCTACGGCACTACAGCTAGCAGGGCTTGGCACGACCAAGAACAAACAGATTCGCTATTTTTCGTCGGGCATGAAACAACGATTAAAATTAGCCCAGGCCTTTTTTTCCGATACGCCCCTGCTATTGCTAGATGAACCCTGCACTAACTTAGACAAAGAGGGTATTGCGCTTTATCAATCGCTGCTAAATGACTTTACAAAAGACAGAATCGTCATTATCGGCAGTAACGTTTCGGCAGAGTACGCTACTTGCCAAGCGCAGCTGGCTATTCATGACCACAAGCAGTAGATCAGCGACTACTCGTCATCAATAAATTGAGATTGGTGTACTTAAGCTGAAAACGTTGGCTTAAATGATAGTTGGTAAGTGCTCCATTAAAAAGATAGAGTCCGTTGCGCAGGTGAGCACGGCGCCACAGTAGTTTTTCAAATCCACCCTCTTCGCCCGCTTGCAGTAGCAGTGGCATCAGCACGTTGCTGATGGCTTGCGAAGCCGTACGGGCAAATCCAGAAGGAATATTGGGAACACAGTAGTGAATAACACCGTACTTGGTAAAGACGGGCTTTTCGTGCGAAGTGATCTCTGAAGTTTCAAAACATCCGCCGCGGTCGATGCTCACGTCAATAATAACAGCACCGGGTCTCATATTGCTGACCATTTCGTCGGTTACTACCATGGGTGTTCGTCCGGATGCCGAAGACAGCGCCCCCACGGCCACCTCGCAAGTCTTAAGTTGCTTTGCCAGCAAGCGTGGTTCCATCACGGAGGTCCACAGCCGTTGACCGATATTATTTTGTAGCCGTTTTAGTCGGTAGATATTATTGTCGAAGATCTTTACAGAGGCCCCCATGGCCAGGGCAGCACGCGTAGCATATTCGCCTACAATACCGGCCCCCAAAATAATTACCTTGGTAGGCGCAATACCGGAGATTCCCCCTAACAAGACACCTTTACCATGATTGGCAGAACTGAGATATTGTCCCGCAATCAGCATCACGGCGCTACCGGCAATCTCGCTCATACTGCGAACAATGGGATACGATCCGCTATCATCCTTTAAGTTCTCGAAAGAGATGGCAGTGATCTTCTTCTCCATCATCTTCATTAAAATAGATGATTTCATCACCGATAAGTGAATGGGAGAAACAATAAGTTGATTGAACTGAAGCAACGAAAGATCCTCTTCGGTAACCGGAGCGCTTTTGACCAATATGGGACATTGATAGACCGTGGCTTTATCGTGTACAATACGGGCACCGGCCTCACTGTAATCCTTGTCTTTAAAATGCGATCCCTCGCCGGCATCGTGCTCGATCATCACTTCGTGACCGTTACTGACCAATACGCCGACCGCATCGGGGGTAAGTGCAATTCGGTTTTCTTGAAAAGCAGTTTCGCGGGGTATGCCAATTAACATCCTCTCGGCCTTGGGAGGAATATCGAGCGTTTCTTCGAGAGTCTCGTAGCTAAACGAGGTAGTGATACTTGGTTTGGTCTGCGACATACGATCAGGATGCTATTGTAAATGTACGCAGATATCGCGTTCCGGGCTCGTGGCTAGTGCCCAACCCCGATGGACTGTCAGAAGCGGCTCCCGGCTGCATCGCTAATGAAACGTGTACCGTGCCGGCAGGAAAAATGCCCGGGGCCTTTTCGGGCCATTCCACCAAACAAATGGAGCCGCTGTATAGCAGCTCCTCGATGCCGGCCTCACGAGCCTCGGCCTCGCTTTCTATCCGATAGAGGTCTCCATGATAAACAGACTCCCCAGAGGCAAGTTGGTATTCATTGACCAGGGCAAAACTGGGGCTAGACACAGGCGATATTACCCCAAGGGCACGGCAAAGGGCTACGATAAAACTGGTCTTTCCGGTACCCATGGGTGCATAAAAGGCAAATACCCGGGCATGGCCGGCTTGCTGCCAAAACTGACGGGCGGCGGCATCGATCTGCTCTAGGGTAAATGCTAATTCCATCACAACAAAAGTAAGCCGTTAAGATATTCCACTTCTATAAAAGCAGAGCAAACGGGTTTTGGTACATTTGCAGTATGCAACAGATCAAGTGGAAGGTTAGTGGGATGGATTGCAATACCTGTGCCCTTCATATTCACAAGTATCTCGAAAAACAGGGCATGCAGCAGGTAAAGGTAAACTTTGCCAACGGGGATGTTTGGTTTGTAGCACAAGAAGGATTTTCCGAAGAGCCCATAAAAAAAGGGATCGCCAACCTGGGATACGAAGTGACCGATCAAAAGAGTTCGCAAGAAGCCCGCGCTAAAACCACTACTTCGTTTTTCTCGCTGGCCACCCACCAACAACGACTACTATTTTGTTTGCCCTTTGCATTGGTGATGCTGGCGGGCCATCTGCTACCCCACTCCGTTACTTTGTTTCACCACCCATGGTTTCAGCTGGGTGTTACCCTTCCTGTTTTTGCATTGGGTCTTCACTTCTTTGGTCGCAGTGCCTTTAAAAGTATACGGGCGGGTATGCCCAATATGAATGTTCTGATCACGCTCGGAGCCACGGCCGCTTTTATCTATAGTCTCTATGGTAGTCTTACCGGACAGCCCGAGCAATATCTTTTCTATGAGACCACCACCACGATCATAACGCTGGTGTTACTGGGTAATTACTTAGAGGAACGATCGATCGCCTCTACGCAGCGCGCGCTTGAACAACTCGTGCAAGCGCAAAAGCTAATGGCCACCATGATCGCCTTTGACGATCAGCACCACGAACAATATTTTACGGTAGAGAACACCCTGCTTAAAGTTGGCGATCTGATCTTGATCAAAGCAGGCGAGCAAGTACCCATCGATTGCAAGATCTTGTGGGGCGAGGCACATGTTAATGAATCGATCATTACCGGAGAGAGTCTTCCGGTGCATAAACACCCTAAAGACGCTCTGATCGGCGGCAGTATTTTTCAGGATGGTACCGTTAAAGCACAAGTGACCGCTGTAGGAGACGATACGGTACTATCGGGCATCATTCAATTGGTTAGGGGCGCACAAGGAGAAAAGCCACCGATGCAACTGCTGGCCGATAAGATCAGTGCCGTGTTTATTCCGTTGGTACTTGCCATTGCCTTACTTACCGGGATCATCAATTACATAGTATTGAACGACCTCGAAGCTTCACTTTTGAGAAGTATTGCGGTACTGGTCATTGCATGCCCCTGCGCCATGGGACTGGCTACTCCTGCGGCCATTGCCGTAGGGCTGGGCAGAGCTGCTCGTAATGGTATTTTATTTAGCAATGCCCGTTCGCTAGAACTCTTTAGACAGATAAGACAAGTGGTATTCGATAAAACCGGAACGCTTACCACCGGTAGTTTTAGGGTATCGGATTGGCAACTACTAGATGATGGTATCTCTGCCGAAAGATTCAGGGCATTGGTGTATTCGCTCGAAAAATTTTCTAACCACCCAATAGCCCTATGTCTTACAAAAGAGTTCAAAACCAATTTTGACATGCGGTGGCGCCAGATAGAAGAGATAAAGGGCAGAGGGATCTTTGCCACCGACCCCGATGGTATTTCGTACAGTGTGGGCTCCTATCATACCGTTAAACACACTTTGGTGAGCGATCATCATCAGGTTTATGTTTGCAAAGGAGGCGAACTGATAGGATGGATTGACCTAGAAGACGAGGTTAGACCCGAAGCAAAAGAGGTGATCGATTACTTACATCAAAAAAATATCAAGACCATTTTGTTAAGCGGAGACAATCTGGCGCGCTGCCAGGCGATCGGCTCTCGCCTCGGCATTGATCGGATCTATGGAGAAAGATCGCCCGAAGAAAAAATGGATATCGTAGCAGCTCTCACCCAACAAGCCCCTACGGCCATGGTGGGCGATGGTATCAATGATGCGCCGGCACTGGCCAAGGCCACTGTGGGTATTGCTATGAGCCAAGCCTCGCAACTAGCCATGCAAAGTGCACAAGTGATATTGCTAAATGGCGGGCTCAACAAATTGCCCGAGGCACTCGGACTAGGAAGGCATACGTACCTTACCATACAACAAAATCTTTTCTGGGCCTTTGCTTACAATGTGGTAGCGATACCGGTGGCCGCACTGGGTTTTCTTACACCCACCTTTGGAGCCCTGGTAATGGCATTTAGCGATGTGGTGCTCGCTGTCAATTCGGTAAGACTCTTTGTAAAAAGAGTACGCTGATGCAACCACTAAGCACCTTAAAAAAAGTTTGGGGTCATGCCGCCTTTCGCCCGCAGCAAGAAGCCATTATTCAATCGGTATTGGCCAAAAAAGATACCATGGCCCTGCTGCCTACCGGCGGTGGAAAGTCTATTTGCTACCAGCTACCGGCGCTATTACAACCGGGACTCTGTCTGGTCATTTCTCCGTTAATCGCACTCATGCGCGACCAGGTAGAGCAACTACGAAAAAAAAATATCACCGCCTTTGCCATTTACTCCGGGATGGATCGCAAAGAAGTGGAGTCTACCCTTGTTACGGCAGCCGAAAGCAATTGCAAATTGCTTTATGTTTCTCCCGAACGGTTAGAGACCTCTCTTTTTCTTACCTATGTTCCGGTATTGAATATTTCGCTGATCGCTGTAGATGAAGCGCATTGTATCTCGCAGTGGGGCTACGACTTTAGGCCCTCGTACTTACGCATTGCCACACTCAGAGAACAATTGCCGGGTGTACCCGTATTGGCGCTCACCGCCTCTGCCACTCCCGTAGTGCAAAAAGACATTAGTGAAAAACTGCTTTTTACTCATGCTCAATATTTTCGGCAATCCTTTGCCAGACTCAATCTTTCGTATAGCATCTTTTGTGTAGACAATGTAATGCCTAAGCTATTACAGATTCTGCAAAATGTTCGGGGCAGTAGCATTGTGTATTGTCGCAGCCGTAAACGCACCGAAGAGATCACGCAGCAATTACGCGCAAAAGGTATAACCGCCGATTGGTATCATGCCGGACTAGCGGCCAATGAGAGACAAAAAAAACAAGAGGATTGGCAAGCTGATCGCTGTTCCGTAATGGTGTGCACCAATGCGTTTGGAATGGGTATAGACAAACCCAATGTGCGAAGTGTTATTCACTGCGGCATACCGGATTGTTTGGAGAGTTACTATCAAGAGGCCGGATGCGCCGGACGAGATCTGCAAAAAGCATATGCGGTCTTACTATATACCAAGCGAGAAGAAGAGGAGCTTGCCGGTCTCAGTGCCCAACGATTTCCAAGTCTGGCCACCATCAAAAAGGTGTATCAGGCGCTGGCCAATTACCTGCAACTTCCATCGGGTACCGGAGCGGGTCAGTACTTTGACTTTGAACTCACTGAGTTTACCAGGCGTTTTTCGCTACCGATAGCAACGGTGCTACCTGTTATGAAATCATTAGAGCAAGAGGGCTGGGTCGAGTATAACGAACAAGTTTTTGCTCCGGCCAAAGTACAGATCGTGGCCGAGAGAACGCAATTGGAGTCGCTAGCGGTAACGCATCCTGCGCTAGACAGTCTATGCAAAACCATGCTGCGCACTTATCAGGGCATTTATGAAAGACCCACCGGTATTGCAGAAAAACAATTGGCCTTTATATTAAAAAAAGAGTGGCCACAGATTACCGCCGAGCTTTTACAGCTGGCAAAACGGGGGATCCTTACCTATCAACCCAGAAAAGAAAATCCGCAGCTTTTCTTTCCGGTAGATCGCATAAAAACAGAAGATCTCAGTCTTAATAATAAACGCTACAGCGAAAGAAAAAAGCACTTTGATAAAAGTGTCGATAGTATGCTGCGTTATGCCAGCGAACAGCAGCAGTGTCGCAGTCAACTACTGGGGGCTTACTTTGGAGACGAGTCAGTTGCGGAGTGCGGCATCTGCGATAATTGTTTAGCGAAAAAACAAACCGGACTCTGTGCCACTGCCATGGCAACGCTAGAAGCGCAGGTACTGCAGCTGCTGGAAACAAAACCGCTCTCCACAACAGCCTTGTTACAACAACTAGATGGCATCAGTAAAGAAACGGCCCGAAGGATCATCGATCGACTTCAGGCCGAAGAAAAGATTAGGATCGATGCCAGCGGACAGATCCGTAAAAGTAGCGAGGCGTAAGTGCTTCGATCAGGGATTCACGACCAGACGAAAACCCTCGCCGTGTATGTTTACGATCTCGATACGGCTGTCTTCTTTTAAATATTTTCTAAGCTTGGCAATATAGACATCCATACTGCGTCCGTTAAAATACGTATCACTACCCCAGATCTTCTTGAGCGCCTTTTCGCGAGGCAGCAGGTCGTTCAAGTGTTCACTTAACAAACGAAGCAGATCGTTTTCTTTAGGCGAAAGCGTGTAAGTCTTTTCGCCAAAGACAAGCTGACGCAAACGAGGGTTAAAATGATAGCCAGCCAGATCGAACTCTTTATGGTCATTCTCCTTTTGCTGCTCCTCGTTTCGTTTGAGGATAGCCCTGATCTTTAGCATCAACACCTCTGAGTCGAAGGGCTTGGTAATATAGTCATCGGCCCCCAGCTTGTATCCCTGTATCACATCTTCTTTCATGGTCTTGGCACTAATAAAAAACAAGGGTATATCCGGATTGACATCTCGAATAGCTTCTGCCAATGCAAACCCATCCATATTGGGCATCATTACATCGAGCAGACAAAGGTCGACATGCTCACGCTGAAAAGCGGCTAATCCCAACCGGCCATCTCTTTCGAGTACCACGTCGTAATCATTCAATTCCAGGTAGTTCTTTAATACCGACCCCAGGTTGGTATCATCTTCGCAAAGAAGGATTTTGGGCTTTTTGCTTTCCATAAGGCGAATTTTTAATATGTACCATACAAATAAAGTTAAACCAATCGGGGTGCGCCCCCAATGGCTCCTGAATTTTTTGTTAAAACGCGGTATGGCTAAAAAAGCGTACCCGAAGCATTAGGAAAATTCTTTCCCAGATGCTCATAGGCCTTGGCTGTTACCTCGCGGCCCCTGGGTGTGCGCTGTAAAAAACCCTCTTGTATCAAAAATGGTTCGTAGACCTCTTCTAGTGTGCCGGGCTCCTCTCCTACTGCCGTTGCAATGGTGGTAATACCCACCGGCCCTCCTTTGAACTTATCGATGATGGTAAGCAAAATTCGATTGTCCATTTCGTCTAGCCCATGCTCATCTACATGTAACGCCTTTAGTGCGTGCTGAGTAATTCCAAAATCAATTTGCCCATCGTTTAGCACTTGTGCAAAATCGCGTACGCGTCTAAGCAGTCCATTGGCAATTCGCGGGGTGCCTCGACTACGGCGACCGATCTCGGCCACCGCTTCTTGGCTAATGTTAACTTGTAAAATAGAGGCCGAACGAAGCAAGATCCGATTGAGCACCGGTGCCTTGTAATACTCCAGTCGCGACTTGATCGCAAAACGAGATAGTAGCGGTGCGGTAAGCAATCCGCTACGGGTAGTTGCGCCAATTAATGTAAAGGGATTTAAGGTAAGCTGAATACTGCGGGCATTGGGGCCGCTATCGATCATGATATCGATACGGTAATCTTCCATTGCTGCGTAGAGATATTCCTCTACCACCGTGCTAAGCCGATGAATCTCGTCTATAAATAGCACATCGTTGGGTTCCAGAGAGGTAAGTAACCCTGCCAGATCGCCGGGCTTTTCAATAACGGGGCCGGAGGTTTCTTTAATGGATACCCCCAACTCGTTAGCCACAATACGAGACAGCGTGGTCTTGCCTAAGCCGGGAGGCCCATGAAATAACACATGATCGAGCGCCTCGCCTCGCATCTTGGCCGCTTTAATAAAGACCCGCAAGTTCTCAATCAACTGATCTTGTCCTGCAAATTCGCTGATCTGTCCCGGACGAATATTATTCTCGAACTCACGCTCAACGGCCGTGAGCTGCTCTTTGTTGCTAGATAAATGGGGATTGGGCATAGTCTTTGTAAAGCTAACAAAAAAAGGCACCCCTATTAAGAGGTGCCTTTGTAGTTGTTTATCGTTAAAGGCCGCTTAGCGGGCAATGATTACCTGGAAGGTCCTATCGGCTCCGCGGTCCATGCCATCACCATAGTACAAGCGTACCATGTAGATGCCCGCCGGCAGATTAGAAAGATCGACCGGTACCACCCGTGCATAGACCAGACCGCTCCACTGCTTCGTACTTACCAACTGACCCGCCGTATTGAACACCCGCATACCCAGTACATTGAAGCGCGTACTGTTGACCCGCAGGTTAAAGCGGCCATTGTTGGGGTTCGGATACAGCTGCACCCCGCTGCTGTTGAGGTCTCTGTCGCGCTCATCGCAAGAAAGCACCGTAACAGGGATCGTAGCTCGGTTAACGCAACCGTTCAGGTCCGCAAAGGTGTACGTGATCGGCCACGTACCAACAGCCGTAGCCGTAGGCACAAAGCTCATACCCGAGGTACCAATACCACTCCAGCTACCACCCACCGGTGTACCGCTGAGCGCCACCAGTGTATCGCTGATACAAATGCGCGCAGGCAACGAACCGGCGCTGACCACCGGCAGCGGATTGACCGTAATAGTAAAGCTAGTCGGTGTACCCGTACACGTAGTGCCGCCATTGGCAAACACCGGTGTTACCGTAACAGTGGCCACCTGAGGTCCGCTCGTTGTATTGAGCGCCGTAAAGTTAAGATTGCCACTACCACTGGCCCCAAGGCCAATAGTGGTGTTCGTATTGGTCCAGTTAAAGACCGTTCCGGTAGTAGCACCGCTAAAGGTTACCGCCGCTACGCTATTGTGACAGATCGCAAAGCTGTTAACCGCATTGACCGTCGGGATCGGATTGACCGTAATGGTGAACGTTCGGGGAGTACCCGTACACGTAATACCATTGATGGTCGATACCGGCGTTACTGTAATAGTACCCGTAATCGGAGCACTGGTCGTATTGGTACCAACAAAACTTGGAATATTACCCACTCCGCTGGCACCAAGACCAATGGCCGTATTGCTGTTGGTCCAGTTGTACACCGTACCCGATACCGTACCGCCAAAGTTGATCGCTGCCACATTGGCGCCGCGACAGACCGTTTGGTTGCTCACCGCACTGACCGTTGGCGTTGGATTGACCGTATACGTATACGTAATGGCTCCTCCCACACAACCCACACCACCATTGGTATACGTCGGTGTTACCGTAACCGTGGCCGTAACAGGAACAGCCGTAGTGTTCGCAGCCGCAAACGAAGCAATATTTCCTACCCCACTGGCCGCAAGACCAATAGAAGCATTAGTGTTCGTCCAACTATACGTCGTAACAGCACCGGCAACCGTTGTGTAGTTGAACGTAATTGACCAGCCCGTTAAGGTTCCATTATCACCGGCAGCGTAGTCACGCATACCCAAGGTCCAGTTACCATTGGCCACACTGTAGAGTGCCGCAAAATTGGTAGCCGACGCCTCAAAGCCCGTGGGGCCCACCGTAGGGGCTGCATCGGCAGCGAACGTACCCGTAAACGGCGCCGTACCCGTAGCCAAGCTAGTGGTACTGGCAGAGCTGATAGTCGTGTTCGTAAAGTTATCGCCCGATCCACCTCTTCTGTTAACCAGGTTCAACACCTGACCATTGGGCGCACGCAGATTAACCACCATGTCGCCCACCCACGTGTGCGTCATATTGAAGTTGACGCTCACCCCGGTGATGGTAGCACCCGCAGGCAGTGTAACCGGCAAGCTATGGGTAACCCCGGTGGCAGAAGCATCCGGAACAGCCACCGTAATGGCACCAGAGCTCGCTGTAACAGGGGTGCCCGGTGTAACCGTTCCTCCACCGTTAACAGTAGCAAAGTTCACAGCCGTAGTATTGGCACCATTGCACAGCACCTGGCTCAGCACCGTATTTACCTGACCCACCGGATTGACCGTGATCGTAAAGGTGCGCGGCGTGCCCGTACAAGTAGAACCAGCATTGGTATAGCTAGGCGTCACACTAACAGTAGAGCTGATCGGTAAGTTAGTCGTATTGGTAGGCGTAAAGCTCAGACCACCCGTACCACTCAGCGGCAATCCAATGGCAGCATTACTGCTAGTCCACGTATACACCGTGCCCGTAGTGGCTCCGGTAAAGTTCACCGTAGCGGCCGTACCAGCGCACAGCACCTGATCAGATACGTTGACCGTCGGGATCGGATTGACCGTATAGGTGTACGTAATGGCTCCACCCACACAGCTTACCCCACCATTGGTATACGTTGGCGTAACCGTTACCGTGCTTACAATCGGAGCGGCGGTCGTATTGCTGGCCGTAAAGGCAGCGATACTATTGCCCGCACCACTGGCCGCAAGACCAATGCCGCTATTACTATTAGTCCACGTATACGTAGTAAGACCGCCCAACAGCGTCGTATAATCTATCGTAATAGACCAACCGGTAAGCGTACCCACATCGAGACCCACGTGGTCGCGCACCGATAGTACCCAATCGCCACTGGTAGCACTATAGAGCGCAGGGAACCCACTAGCCGTAGAGGTCTGACCCGTAGCGCCCACATTGAGCGCCGCCGTAGCAGCAAACGTGCCCGTAAACGGTGCCGTACCCGATGCCAGCGAAGTGGTGCCCGCAGAGCTGATCACCGTATTGACCAGATCGTCCCCGCTGCCGCCGTGGCGGTTAAACAGGTTCAGCACCTGACCATTGGGAGCTCGTAGGTTAAAGGACAGATCACTTACCCACGTATGTGTAGCATTGATCGTTACCCGAACACCCGTAACCGTAGCCCCAGCAGGTAGTGTAACCGGTAGCGTGCTGGTAGCTCCCACCGCCGCATTATCAGGAATAGACACCGAAATAGCGCCCGTAGCAGCCGATACACTACC
>JBJTWT010000040.1:0-19058 GCA_046081865.1 Sphingomonadales bacterium | reverse complement strand
ATAAAAAAAGCCGTGCACCGCGTTAGCGGTGCTAAGGACCTCTGAAAATTACCCTTTCTTTGTAAAACATGTTTTTTTGGAAAAACACCCTTTTACGGTTTTTGGTAATTTTTACGATGGTTTATTTATTTGGGCTAAGCTCAGGTATCATTACTTCATCGAACCTACGCAGCTCAGCAATTGGTTTTTTAGGCTCGGCACTAATTTCTCTTCCTATCCTCTATGTGGGAATTGCTATAAAAAGATCGCTAATGCGAGTTTTTACAAAAATTCCTCAAGACCGTGACGATATAATCAAACATATCATACACGATAAAGATTTCATTATTGATCTCTCAAAAATAATTGAAGAGGAAGGGGGTATTTATATTTTCTTAAAAAAAACCACCCCAAAATCAAGACCTTCACTTCATACTGATGACACCCACGATAATTTAATCTTTAGCGGGGGCTATAAAGGGAAATATTGGATACAAAACGTGTCGTCAAAAGAAACACCTGCCATCATCGACAAGATCATTGCCGCACCATCCGTTGCTTTATTTCTTGAAAAATATCGCATGACCGAATGGAATAATTATCTCGGAAATCACATTTTTCTCTTCATAACAGATCCTACATTTCAAAGTAAATATGCTACCATGCTCTCCATAGCCGGACTAGATCAAAGTCTCGCAAGGCGTGAGATGACGCTAGAAGAGAAAAAAATCTATTGGGATATTGACGAAAGTTAAACGCCCCTCCGCCAATTGACGCTGCATCTGCAACAATGATTTTTATCAGTTTCTCTTTTTTTAAAAAAAAGCCCTCGTAAATTTGCACCCCGACTAATCTAAAGACTATGGAAAACAATACACCGCACAGCAAGACCTCGTACAATGTAAACAGCGAAAGCAAATGCCCCTTTTCAGGAGGTGCCATTAAAAAAGGTGCCAGCAATGTAGACCTACGATACATCAATCCACGGTTTGAGATTACCATAACAGGCGGTGAACAAGAGATTAGAAGACAACAACTATCTACTCTTAATCTTACGTGTGGTATAGGGGTAAGATTCTAAGAAAGGTCAAATAAGAAATTAGACTGTAATTTTGCCGAAAATATTTTCGGCTATGATCGATGCATTGGTCCCGCTTTTATCGCTGATCGCCCTTGAGGTTATCTTAGGCATAGACAATATTATTTTTATTTCGATACTGGCCGATAAGCTCCCGGAAGCCCAACGTAACAAGTTGCGCTACTGGGGGCTTTCGCTGGCTATGATTATGCGACTGATTTTGCTGGCCTTTATTGCTTGGATCTTGAAGCTCGACAAAGAACTGTTCCGGTTTCAAAACATTTCGTTTAGCGGTAAAGCCATCATACTAATGGTGGGGGGCCTTTTTCTTATCTACAAAAGCACCCGAGAGATCTATCATAAAACAGAAGTGGCCAATAACCCTCGTCATACGCAAAAAGCAGTAAGTGGATTTTCGAGACTGCTGGGAGAGGTGATCTTACTCGATCTGGTATTTTCAATAGATTCCATTATCACGGCTGTTGGAATGGTGCAAGAGTTGTGGGTCATGTACACGGCCGTTATCGTAACGGTGCTTATCATGCTGGTTGCCTCGGCTCCGATCAGTGCGTTCATACACAAGCATCCCTCCTTTAAAATTTTAGCACTTTGCTTTTTGCTGATGATTGGCGTGGCCCTATTGGCAGACGGATTGGGCTTTCACATTCCAAAAGGATATATCTATTTCTCGATGGCCTTCGCTTTCTTGGTAGATATCATACAAATGAAAACCATCAAGCCGGTTGCCAAACAATAGTAATCCTTTTACCGAAGAAAGCGGGCCTATTTCTTTCTAAAATAGATCCGGATGGGAACCCCCGTAAAATCGAACTCCTCGCGTAATTGATTTTCGAGATAGTTTCGATAAGGCGTCTTGATGTCATCTGGAAAATTACAGAAGAAAGCGAACGAGGGAGTAACGGTTGGCAATTGCGTAATGAACTTGATTTTGATCGGATGCCCCCTTACTACGGGTGGATGATAGGCCTCGATGGCTTTTCCGATTACATCATTGAGCAAAGATGTACTTACTTTTCGTTTTCTACTTTCGTACACCTGCAGGGCTGTCTCTATGGCTTTAAAGATCCGTGTCTTTTCTAATGCAGAGATAAATAAGATCGGTACATCACTAAAGGGCGCGAGTCTTTTTTTCAACTCCTTCTCGTACGTAACGGCCGTATTGGTCTGCTTGGCTACCAAGTCCCACTTATTGACCAATACCACTATCCCTTTGCCTTTCTTAGAGGCTAAGCTAAAGATCGAGAGGTCTTGCGCGGTAATGCCCTTTTCTGCATCCAAAAGCAACAAACAAACATCTGCCTCATCCATGGCCTTGATGGCACGGATCACCGAATAGAATTCGAGGTCTTCGTGCACCTTGGATTTTCTTCTGATACCGGCCGTATCAATAAGCACGAATTCCTTTTGAAAGAGATTATAATGGGTATGGATCGTATCGCGTGTAGTGCCGGCTACATTACTGACAATGGTTCGCTCTTGCCCAATTAAAGCATTCAACAAAGATGACTTTCCGGTATTGGGCTGACCAATAATGGCGAACTTAGGCAGCGCCGCCATCTCTTCACTTTGTGCGGAATGTTCATCGGTAATAAGCTCGGTGATGGCATCTAACAACTCTCCAGTACCACTACCACTGGCGGCCGCAATAAAAAAGACCGGCTCCATCCCCAAAGAGTAAAACTCGGAAGCCTCCAACAAGCGATCATTGTTATCCACTTTATTAATTGTAAGAAATACCGGTTTGGTACTTTTTCTTAGTACCGCAGCCATGGCATCATCCAGATCGGTAAGCCCGGTGGCTGCATCGACTAAAAAAATAATGGCCTGTGCCTCCTCTACGGCTACCAGTACCTGTTTGGCGATCTCCTTTTCGAACATATCCTCGCTTCCATGCACAAACCCGCCTGTGTCGATCACATTAAAAGTCTTTCCATTCCAATCTGCCACCCCATACTGCCGATCGCGGGTAACCCCGCTTACATCATCGACGATAGCTTTTCGTTGCTCGAGCAACCGATTAAATAACGTGCTCTTTCCTACATTCGGCCTTCCGACTATGGCTACGGTAAATGACATGCGCTGTTGATTTTAATACCCGTACTCTTTTAGATACAATTCGTTGTCGCGCCACTTAGGCTTGACCTTTACAAAGAGTTCAAGATATACCTTTTGTGAAATGAATGACTCAATACTTTTTCGAGCGGCAGTACCGATCTTTTTGATCATGCTACCACCCTCTCCTATCAAAATGGCTTTTTGGGTCTCTCGTTGTACTACGATATCGGCCGTAATTCGACACAACTCTTTTTTCTCTTGGTAGTCACGGACTACCACGGCCGTATGATAAGGCAACTCATCTTTTGTAAGGGAGTAAAGCGTTTCCCGAATTAGCTCTCCAACAAAAAAACGTGTTTGCAGATCACTGATATCGTCGGTATTAAAATAAGGATCCGCCTCGGGGATATACTGTAGCAAGGTATTGATCAGCTTTTTTCGGGGAATACCGGAGAGGGCCGACAGCGTGATGACCTCGCGGGCATAGGAGGCGCTCGAAAAAAAGGTAATCCCTTCTTCTATTTTCTCCTTCGCTAAAAGATCGATCTTATTGAACAAGACCACTGCGGGTACTTTTAATTTTAGAGATTCAAAGACTTGATGAGCCGCTTGCCAATCATCGCGACCATCTACCAATAACAAAGCCAGATCGGCATCCTCCAGGGCACTGCGCACCGATTCCATCATCTTCTCGTGCAACTTATACTTAGGAGTAATGATTCCGGGAGTATCGGAAAATACCAATTGATAACGATCGGTGGTCAGGATCCCCTTAATGCGGTGGCGGGTAGTTTGCACCTTTGGAGAAACAATGGCCAGCTTCTCTTCCATCAACGCGTTGAGAAGAGTGCTTTTGCCGGCATTAGGTAAGCCGAAGATATTTATAAATCCTGCCTTCATGTAAGCCTGCGCAATTGTGTAAGAGGGCTCTAATTAAAAAGTCCGCCGGGTGAGGCGGACCTGCTGTTGCGAAGGGGAGGATCGAACTCCCGACCTTTGGGTTATGAGCCCAACGAGCTACCGCTGCTCTACTTCGCGATATGATGCAAAGCTAAGATTTTTTTTTGTTTTTTCCTAACTTTGCATCGGCTATAAAGCACAACTGTCTGATAGCTACAAGTTTCCCGGGGTGTTTTCGACGTGGGTCGAAGACTGAGATCAAACCCGTTGAACCTGGCCAGGGTAATGCCTGCGAAGGGATGGATCTGTTCGATATTCCACTTCTGCACCGCGTTACCTCTTGTTTTTTAACCTAAACAGTAAAAAAATTGAAGAGGATTTTTTTTGCACTCTACTTTGCACTCACGGCCCTTTCAAGTGGAGCACAGACTTCGACAAGAATAGATTCCGCGACTAATAAACAAATTTGGGTTTCCAAAGACACCACAATTACAGATAGCTTTTATTGGCTAATGCCTGCAGATGTAAGAGCCGTGCGTGCCGGTGAGAATACCCCTTTTACACGCACCAACCTTACCAAAAAAGAATTTAGCTTACTAAATCTTGGCGCCGATATTCCGTTTTTGCTTCAATCAACCCCTTCGGTAGTAGCTCATTCAGATGCCGGTAACGGCATTGGCTACACAGGTATACGAATAAGAGGAACCGACGCTACGCGAATTAATATTACACTCAACGGGGTGCCCTTTAATGATGCAGAGAGTCAAGGTACTTTTTTTGTAAACTTGCCCGACTTTCTGTCTTCTACGGGTAGCATCCAGGTTCAACGAGGGGTAGGAACCTCCACCAACGGAGTCGGAGCATTTGGGGCCAGCATCAACTTGAGTAGCTACGATCCTCAGCCCGAAAAATACTTGGAGCTCAACAATAGTTACGGCTCCTATCAATCGCGAAAGAATACCCTCAAAGCCGGCACAGGAAATATAAATGGCTTTAGCACCGATGTTCGACTCTCCGCCATTCAAAGTGACGGATTCATTGACAGAGCCTCTAGCGATCTTCGTTCTTTCTATGTGTCGAGTGGCTTTCAACAAAAAAATACACAAGTGCGACTGACGCTGTTTTCGGGAAAAGAAAAGACCTATCAGGCCTGGTATGGTATCTCAGAAGCAGATCTTAAAAGTGGCAACCGCACTATTAACTACGCAGGCACGGCACAACCGCTAACGCCTTACGAAAATGAAACGGACAACTACACCCAAACGAATTATCAGCTGTTTGCAGAGCAGCGCTTGTCCGCTAAATGGCAACTCAACACCACTCTCTTTTTAACTAGAGGCAAAGGATATTATGAACAATACCGCGCCAACGAAAAATATGAGCGCTATCAGCTATCAGCTCCTGTGGTCAATGGCATAACACAATTTCGCGCCGACTTTATCAGACAACTGTGGTTAGATAACTATTTCTACGGCCAGCAGTTCAACTTGCGGTATCAACACAAGAAGACCGATTGGATGCTTGGAACACATCTGTCTACTTACGACGGAGATCACTACGGAAAATTAATCTGGTCCACGCACGGGTTATCCTCCCCTCACGAGTGGTATCACAATAATGGCTTAAAAAAAGATCGATCGATCTTCGTAAAGCAGCAAACGAAACTAGCCCCCTATTGGTTTGCTTTTTATGATATTCAGTTTCGCCACGTGCAATACCGTGTAGATGGATTTAGAGATAACCCAACGTTGGCCGTCAACACTCGTTTTGCCTTCTTAAATCCCAAAGCGGGCATCACCTACAGAAAAAACGGATGGCGCTCTTATTTGTCGTATAGTAAAGGAAGCAAAGAACCCAATCGCGATGATTTTGAGGCTGGCGTAACACAACGCCCCTTACCTGAGCGACTACACGACGTAGAGGTAGGACTCGAAAAACAGCACACGCAATACCAGTGGAGCATCACCGGCTACTACATGTACTACAAAAACCAATTGGTGCTAACCGGAAAAATTAATGACGTGGGCGCTTACACCCGATCGAACGTGCCTCGCAGTTATAGGACCGGCATAGAGCTACAAGGACAAGTACGTTTGCTGAGCTGGATCCAAGCCAGCGCAAATCTAACGCTGAGTAGTAACCAAGTAAGAGACCTCGAGGAGTTCATTGACGATTACGATCAGGGTATACAGGTACGCACGTTATATGCTCGCTCAACCCTTTCCTTTTCTCCTTCTTGCATCGGAAATGGAACACTCACCATCTCTGCCCTTAAAAACACCACCATTTCACTTTATAGCCGCTATGTGAGTCGACAGTACTTAGACAATACGCAACAAGTAAACAGAAGCCTGGATCCTTTTTTTGTTCAAGATGCCCGTCTTGTTTATACAAGAAAGGGGAAAAAGATAAAAGAGTGGAGCATCAATGGTACGGTCAATAATTTACTTAACACGGCATACGAACCCAATGGATACACCTTTAGCTATATAGCATCAGGTCAGCTAACGACCGAAAACTATTACTTTCCAATGGCTGGTATTAATTACATGCTGGGCGTCAATATCCGACTCTAGCAGATAGAATCGCTGGGCACACCATAGGCTACTTACCGAATTGCTGCTTCCAAGCCAGCATGCCCCCGACCAGATTGCGGGTGTGTTTGTACCCCAATGCATCTAAAAACATACAGGCCATCATGCTGCGCTGACCGCTTCGACAATGAATGATGATCTCGTCCTCCTTGTGATCCTCTAGCTCATCTAGCTGCATGGACTGGATCTTGCCCAATGGGATGAGCGTAGCCCCAATATTGAATTCGACATATTCATGAGGCTCTCTGCAATCGATGATCGTAAGTTTTTCACCGCGATCCATACGAGCCTTTAACTCCTCTACAGAAATGGTATCCATAATAAATTAATTATTTAGTGTGTCGATAGCAGGGCGGTCTACCCCAAGCCAGATATCGATTAGCTGGCCCGAACGAATCTTGACGGGAAATCCATCTTCATCAAACCGAGCAGGACTTTGGCGATAGATAAAGCCCGATAAGGTGTCGCGTAGGCCGGGATCCAAGACAATGGCGCCAAAACCCAATCGAGAACTATCTAAGATCAACTTGGCAGAGGTGTAATCCATACCAACCAAAACAGGTACCGCTACGGGCAGATCTCCGATCCCATCGCCAATCACCAACGAGATAAGACTCCCTTTTCGAATGCGGGTACCGGTTGCTATGGGAGATCCCTTGTACAGCTGCTCTAAAACGGCATTTCTTGCAAAGTCGGGGCGAAAGACGGTATCGCCCACATGGAGACCCATAGTACCTAGAATAGCCTCGGCGTTGCGAAAACTATATCCAACTAGGTTAGGCATTTCGACAAGGGGGGGCTCCACACTGCGTACAATCAAAAGAATGGTGCGGTTCGCTTTGACCACCTCGTCGGCATCCGGTAATTGTTTGATAATATGCAGAGGAGGCAAGGTGTCTACATAAATAGAGTCTTGTATCTTATAATCGAAACCCGCTTTCTCCAATAATAATTTCGCCTCTTCAAAACTCTTTCCGGCCAGGTTAGGAACGGTGGCCGAATTACCGTGACCGGTTAACCATCCCAATGAGAATAAAAACAAACCAAAGAGCAGTAAGCCCAGCAAAAGCCCGACCACCACATTAACCCACAATGATCGTTTGGTGATAAATTCGAACATGCCGACTAAGATTTAATAGAGGAAGATAAACAATCCAGCAGGAGTGCTTTGTAAAATTCAGATAGTGTCCAGCCCATGCTCTGCACTTGCTGAGGAATGATACTAGCCTCACTTTGTCCGGGGATGGAGTTAAGCTCGAGCATGTAGGGGCGCTGTTCCCTTTCCTGAAAAATAAAATCGATCCGCACTACCCCGTGGCAATTAAAGGCGCGGTATACATCTTGCGCGGCCCCCCTGATCTTCGCTGCCATATTCTCCCCGATCTCGGCTGGTGTCGTCTCGGTAGACTTACCTTGGTACTTGGCCTCAAAATCAAAAAAGGGCATATCGGCATCGGCCTTTACCTCGGTAATGGGCAGCACAGTTAGTGTCCCCTCCTTACTAAACACCCCCACGGTAAATTCCCTTCCCTGTATCATTTCTTCTACCAGCACCTGGTCATCTTCGGCAAAGGCCTTTTGAAGAGCGGTCTGTAAATCGGTTCCCGGCTGATCGACCTTTGACATCCCAATGCTAGACCCCCCATTATTGGGTTTTACAAACACCGGAAATTGTAACTGAGAAATACGACTCTCTGCCTCCTTTGAGTGTTTCTTGATCAGTAACACCGATCTGGCAACCGCAATACCCGCGGCAGCGGCTACGGCCGTGGCGTACCGCTTATTGAAAGTAAGAGCCGAGGTGGTTGCATCACAACCTGTATAGGGAATATCCAACATGTCAAAATACCCTTGCAGCTTTCCATCTTCTCCGGGCGTTCCATGCATAGCAATGAAGGCCGCATCAAATTGCAGTCGATGGCCAGCGATCGAAACGGAAAAATCATCTTTGCAAACTTCTGTACGCCGCTCTTCGAGGTCCACATGAAACCAACCCGCCCGGGTAATATCGATCCAGTGAACCTCGAACAGGTCGTTATCAAGGTGCTTTCGGATGGTATTGGCTGTTCTGTAAGAAATAACCGATTCTCCGGAGTAGCCACCGGTAACCAATGCTATTTTTTTGCGGCTCATGGGCTGGGTAAGAAAACTAAATGTGGAGCTTTTGTTTTTTCTCCATCAGCTGATCTACGGTCTCTTGGTAGAGTTCGTCAGGTACACAGCAATCCACTGGGCAAACGGCCGCACACTGAGGCTCTTCGTGAAAGCCCTGACACTCGGTACATTTATTGGGAGTAATGTAATAGGTATCGGAGGCAATGGGCTGATTTTTTTGATTGGCATTCACCACATTCCCATCCATGAGGGTAAAGGAACCCCTAACGGTGGTACCGTCAGCGATCGCCCATTCCACTCCTCCCTCGTAGATAGCATTGTTGGGACACTCGGGCTCGCAGGCACCGCAGTTGATACATTCTTCGGTAATCTTGATGGCCATAAAAGATGAATTAAAAGTTGACTACTACTTTTGCCATACAAATTTAACTGAGCCGCATGAATTTACCACAACGAATTTCTTTACTGGCCCGGTTGGGAGAATACCTGCTTTCCAATACCCCCTCTTGGCAAGCGGCCCAACTAAAGGCCGAACAACAGAATGGCTGGTTTACGGGAACCTTTATTGATCATGCTGTACAACATATGGCTCGTTACTGGCTTACCCGACCAGTGTTAGATCAATGGACCCAAGCAGAACAGGTTCCGAATCAACAAGACAACCCCAAAACGGTGGCTATCGTTATGGCGGGGAACATTCCGCTGGTGGGATTTCATGACTGGCTATGTGTATTTTTAACCGGGCACCGGGCGCTTATAAAGCTCTCCTCTAAAGATGCGGTGCTGTTGCCCCATCTATTAGAAAAACTACAAGAATGGGAGCCCGCCTGCGCATCGTGGACCCAAGTGGCAGAAAGACTGAACGGAGCCGATGCCTATATTGCCACCGGAAGCAACAACTCCTCTCGTTACTTCTCGTATTATTTTGGAAACCACCCTCACATCATACGTAAAAATCGAACGGCAGTCGCGCTGCTCAGCGGCCAAGAAAGCGCTAGTGAGCTGGGGGCTCTGGCAGACGATGTGCACATGTATTTTGGGATGGGATGCAGAAACGTAACAAAGCTGTATGTGCCTTTCGGGTACGATTTTGTTCCCCTTTTACAGGCCTTTAAAAAATATGCCCATTTGAGCGACCACCACAAGTATAAGAACAACTATGACTACCATTTGGCCTTGCAGATCTTGAATAAAAACTTTTATATGACCAACGATACGATCTTGTTGGTAGAGCAGCAATCGCTTTTTGCCCCTTTGGCTCAACTTCATTATGAATTTTACGGTCACGTATCCGAAACTCCTTCCAACATATTGGCCCAGCCAGATCTGCAGTGCCTGGTGGGAGAAGGAGGCCTGCCCTTTGGCAGTAGCCAGCAGCCCATGGTCGATACCTATGCCGACGGGGTCAATACAATGGCCTTTCTCAACAAAAAAATGTTAAACTGACACCCGGCTCCTGCCAAGCCAGCTGACAGTTTGTTATTTTGCAAGCCGGGGCATGTAATTTGTGTCCTATAAAAAAAAGCAAGTCACTATGAAATGGAAACAACTTTTACTGGTTATCGGAGTCAGTGCGGTCTCTGCCATAAGCAGTGTTGGACTGTATAGTTATTTTATGCCCGGCCGAACCGGCACCGGATTCTATCAATCCGCCGATGGTAAAGCCCCGGTCAACTATGCCGGCTTTTTTGGCAACGCTGCACCTGGTACGGAGACCATCGACTTTACAAAAGCTGCCAACGCAGCCGTTCCTGCCGTGGTGCACATCAAAACTAAAACTCCGGCCAAACGAATCACCAATCAGCTTCCTAACCGCAACCGTGGTGGCATGTTCGATGATTTCTTTGATCAGTTCTTTACTTACCCACAAGTGCAACCCGAGCAAAAGGCGTCAGGAAGCGGAGTGCTTATTAGCGATGATGGATATATCGTAACTAACAACCACGTGATCTCAGACGGGGGTTCGGGTGTAGCCGAAGAGATCACCGTTACCCTGAGCAATAAAAAAAATTACAAAGCCAAGGTGATCGGGAAAGACCCCAGTAGCGATATCGCTGTTTTAAAGATCGATGGAACTGGATTTCCCTATTTGGTCTATGGCAATTCAGATAACGTAAAACTTGGGCAATGGGTGTTGGCCATTGGCTATCCCCTAACGCTGGAGACCACCGTCACTGCCGGAATTATCAGCGCCAAAGGCCGTTCCATCGGTATCAATGGCAGACAAAGCCAAACCCCCATCGAGTCCTTTATACAAACCGATGCCGCCGTTAACCAAGGTAACAGCGGAGGAGCCCTAGTAACTACCGATGGACAATTGATCGGAATCAACTCGGCCATCTACGCTCCCACCGGCACCTATGCCGGATATTCATTTGCCATTCCGGTAAACCTGGCGAAAAAGATCGTCAACGACCTGATAAAATTCGGGGATGTGAAAAGGCCTTACTTGGGTATTATGTCCGATGGCAAGAACGTAAACTCAACCGACGGCGCCTATGTAGGTAATGTGGCACCCGATGGGGCCGCTGCCAAGGCAGGCATCAAAAAAGGAGATATCATCAAAAAAATCAATGAGGTGCCTATCAGCTCTTGGAGTGAATTGCAAGGAACCGTAGCCTCACTCAATGCGGGTGATAATGTAAAGATCACTTACAAAAGAGAGGGCAAGGAGATCACTACCTCTGCGGTATTGAAGGCCGATCAGGGCACTTATCAAAATTTGGCTGCGAATAACTTGGGTGAATTGTTGGGTGCCGAGTTAGAGGATGCAGACAAAAAAATGTCACAACGCAACGATGCCAATGGCGGCATCAGGGTCAAAAAGATCAACAAAGCTGGTCCGCTAAGCCGCACCCGGATGCAAGAGGACTTTATTATTACGAGTATCAATGGTGTAGAGGTATCCTCTATAGAGGAACTGAGTCGTGCCATAGCAGGACTACGGGGAGACAACCTCAGTCTCGAAGGATTCTATGATGGCTACGAAGGTTTGTACCGCTATCCGGTAACATTAACGCAAGAAGATGAGTAATGCGGTATCAAAGGCATCACGCCTTTGCCTTATAGAAACCCGGTAGCCATCAGGCGCCGGGTTTTTTATTTTTCGTACAGCAAAAATTCCCAAGGTTGGATCTCAAAACTACGCGTAGCAGTAAAATCGTTAGCAGCTCCTGAAAAAATATTTTTATACGTTCCGGCTACTCGATTGTCGAGTAGATCAAAATGAAGGTCAGGTTGCGAGGATAGATTCAACACTACCAATACTTCACGATCCTCTTTTTTTCGGAGATAACAAAACACTTTATCATCGGCACTGGTCTTGATGCGATACGTTTTTACTAGCGTATCACCGGCTCCCAAAGCAGGATGTTGTTTCTTTAAACGAAGCAGTTGCTGGTAAAAAGCAAACAAAATTTGCGCATCCGAGCCGGACTCGAAAAGATCTTTCTCGAAAAAAGCAATCCGCTTTCTGTTACCGATCTCCTGTCCGGAGTATAGTAAAGGAACCCCGTTCCAGGTCATGCTAAAGACAGCCAAGGCCTTTGCCATATTGCCGTATTTCTCGTACTCTGTACCATTCCAGCTATTTTCATCGTGGTTGGTAGTAAACCAAGAGCGAAGGGAACTATCGCCAATTTTGTCATAGCGCTGCAACACTCCCAATAAAGAATCGATGGGTAACCCTTGCTGGTAAAAATCTTTGGCAAGGTGCATCCAAGTCCAGGTATAACTGGCATCGAATACCTCTCCATATTCTGGCTTTTCGAGCTCATCGTATTCTCCGAACCAAAAGAGCGGCTTTACTGCATCTAGCTGTGGGCGGGCTTCCTTCCAAAAATCAAGCGCTACCCAAAAAGCCAGATCGCACCTAAATCCATCTATATCAAACTCGGTAACCCAGTACTTCATGGCATCGATCATTGCAGACCGTAACTTGGGATTGTCAAAATCTAGTTCAATGATATCATCCATGCCGGAGGCGATCTGAAAAGTACCAGTAGTGGAATCCTTGAGATAGTAATCGGGATGCTGTCGGGTCCAGACATGATCCCAACCGGTATGGTTGGCTACCCAGTCGATAATGATCTTGAATCCCATTGCATGGGCTTGTCTAACCAGCTGCTTAAAATCTTCGCTAGTCCCGAACTCCTCGTTGATGGCCTTGTAGTCTGAGCAAGCATAATAACTACCAAGGGTTCCTTTGCGGTTCTGCTTGGCAATAGGGGTAAGAGGCATAAACCAAAGCGTTTCTACCCCTAACTCCTTTAACCGAGGCAATTCGAGCGCAAAGGCATTGAAAGTGCCCGTCTTGGTGTACTGTCGCAAATTGACTTCGTAGATCGTAGTGTGCTGAACCCAAGCGGGAGCGGTATATGGTCCTTTCATAGCGGTAAGACGATCGGCATCGGTTGAATCGTTTCGTGGCATCAGTTTACAAGAAGCGGTAAAAAGCAATGCCGCCAATAGCCATCGGACCGAGCGCATAGATTTTTTTTGGAAGATACGACATTGCCCCAACCCTTGCTCGTTTAAAAGACAGCTAAAACCCGCCTGACCTATCTTTGCCATATGAAGAGTTTTGATGTACCCATCATATACCGAAGTCCCCTTATCAGCGCAGTAAAGCGCAAGCGAAAAGAGCTAGATAAGATGAAAAAGGACTTTACCCCTACTCTGCTCGACTTTGGAAACATCAAAATATGGCTGGCCAGACATTTTGGCTTTTGCTATGGGGTGGAAAATGCAATTGAGATCGCATTTAGGACCGTTTCACAACATCCCGGAAAAAGAATATTTCTGTTAAGCGAGATGATTCACAATCCACAGGTAAACGCCGATCTGCAAGCGCATGGCATAACTTTCTTGCAAGACACCCAGGGCAAGCAGTTGATCCCTTTTGAATCGTTGACTGCCGAAGACATTGTGCTGATACCGGCCTTTGGTACGACCCTCGATATAGAGGCCAAACTTACCGCTATCGGCATCCAGACCGCATTGTACAACACCACCTGCCCCTTTGTGGAGAAAGTATGGAACCGCAGTGAGGCGATTGCCAAAAAGAACTATACGGTCATCATTCACGGTAAACCCGATCACGAAGAGACCCGCGCCACTTTCTCTCATGCGGCCGCCAATGGACCCGCATTAGTCATCAAAGACATGAAAGAGGCGAAAGTATTGGCCGAATTCATTGCCACCGACTTTTCTTCCGAACGATTTTTTGAGACATTTGCAGCACAGTACTCCATCGGCTTCGACCCGCAAAAAGATCTTCAACGCATTGGCGTGGTAAATCAGACCACCATGCTTGCCAGCGATACGCAGGCGATTGCCGACTTTTTAAAAAAGACTGTACTGAACCGATACCAGCAAGAAGAACAGGTAGCCGATACCCGCGACACGCTTTGCTATGCGACCCTCGATAACCAGACGGCTGTAATGGGTCTGCTAGAGACCAGGGCCGACCTGGCATTGGTAGTAGGAGGATATAACTCCTCTAACACTTCTCATTTGGTAGAACTATGCCAAGAGAAATTACCGACCTACTTTATCAGTCATGCCGAAAAAATAATCAGTGATCAAGAGATCGCCCACTTCGACCTGCATACCCATCAAGAGAAGACCTCGAGCTCTTTTTTACCGGCCAGTCGCCCTTTGAACATCTTAATTACCAGTGGAGCCTCTTGCCCCGATGCTATGGTCGAGAACGTTATAGAACGTATACTTCAGGTAACAAACACGCCGGCAGATACCGAGCAGATGGCCCGTCAGTTCGCTTTATAAAGAAGTTGATAGTACTCATCGGCCATCCGATTACTGTCAAAGGCAAATCGTACATCTTGCATTCCGTTCTTGACCACCTGTCGCCACGTATCGTACTGTTCGTAGTACAGCGGTAATATTTGGCCTTCGAGTATTTCGTAGAGTTGTTGAAGATCGTACTCATCTTGCTCATGCACGGCCATCGTATCGTACTGGGCCTTGGGCACGACGAACCCATTGTGCCCATGATTTACAAATTCCGGGATCCAACCATCATCGGTAGAGAAGTTGACCGCACCATTCATAGAAGCTGTCATGCCGCTGGTACCTGACGCTTCTCGGGGAACACGCGGATTATTTAACCAACAATCGGCAGCCTGCTTTAGGCGCTTAGACAATGTAAGTTCATAGCCGATCATTACCGCCATGTTCTTATACTTCTTACTTAGGTGTACCAGCTGATTGAACTCACTGATAGCCGGATGATCCATGGGATAGGGCTTTCCGGCCCAAATGATCTGTACGGGATATTTGGTATTGGTCATCAACCTTTCAAAACGTTCCTCATCGGTGGTAATAAGTCCGGCTCTTTTATAGCCGGCGAAACGACGGGCCCATACAATGGTGAACACATCGGGGTTAAATAATTTTCCTGTCTGATCGGCTACGATCTCGAAGGCTCTTTTTTTAAGATACTTTTTTCGATAGTCCATTCCGTAGTGATCGGCAGCCTCCTTGAATCGATAGAGTTGCTTATCGGCCCAATAACGCCAGTTCTGTGCGTTGGTAATAGAGATAATGGGACAGGCCCCTTCGTACTTTGCCCACATAGCCCTAGATACATCGCCATGTAACTTTGAAACACCGCTGGCTAACCTGGCAAAACGAAGCGCCGCCAGGGAATGATTGAACTGGTCGCTGGGCTCCGCGTACAAATGCTTGACCTCTTCTACACTCAATCCACAGAAATAGCTCATGCGGTGGCAAAGATAGATGTCGTGCTTTTCGTTGCCGGCCTCTTCGGGCGTATGGGTCGTAAAGACCAGTCTACGACGAACCTTATCGATATTGTTATTGAACTTTCGATACAAATAAAAAGCAGCCGAGATACCATGGGCTTCGTTCAAGTGATACACATCGGGCTGAAAACCCAAGAGGTCTACCAATTTGGCACCCCCCACTCCCAGTAAGATAAACTGGGCCACTTTGGTAGCCACATTGGCATCGTATAAGCGATGTGTGATGGTTTGTGAAACGTAATCGTTTTCGGGCAAATCGGTAGATAGCAAAAAGAGAGGTGCGGTCTTAAAGGTTTCTGGGGGTAGATACATGGCCTTTACCCAAACCGGATGCTCATGAATGATCACTTGAAACTTTATCCCCGTATCCTCTAAAAAACTGTATTGCTTCTCATTCCAGGTAACTTCCAGGGTTTGATCTTGATTGCGGGATTGATCGTAATAACCATACTTCCATAGAATTCCGATACCGATCATGTTCTGCTGTAACTCGTAGGCACTTCGTAAGTGCGACCCGGCCAGAAATCCCAACCCACCACTGTAAATCTTTAACGGCTGGTGAATGGCAAACTCCATAGAGAAGTAAGCGACCCGCTTACTATAAGAATCCTGAACGGGATAAGGCACGGCAAAGGATGTGAAACTCATAATGTGTCTTTTTTACACAATGCCGCAAGTTAACCTTTCTTTTTAATCCTCGGCTTTTTTCTGCGAACAAAGGACCCATCAAAGAGACAGTCCGGGCCCCGGCGAGAACCGCAGCGATGCTCGCGAAGATTCACTGCGCCGGCCGTAAACTGAAATTCAAGAACACAAGGATCTCCATCTTGACGGTATACTGCCAACCGTGGGGCTTTCCATAGCGCCTCTCCCTTCAGCTCACCAACGCAAGCCCCATTCTTTGTTTCGAAATACACAAAAAAACTGATCCGATCGGGCTTGCGACCATCGCGCACCGAAACGAGGTTAAACTTTCCATTGGTATAGTCCCCTGCATGTCGATGAGTGGCCGAAAGGGTATCGATAGGATTGATAAGTTCGGTAGGCTTCTCATCTAAGGCCTCGGTCATGATAAGGGTAAAAAGTCTTGCCTCTTGGTTTAGTACAAAAACTTCTTTGCCTTCACTTGCAGAACCATCGCTATTCTTTCTTTGTCTTACTATCGTAAATACGAACCGACGATCGATCTGCAGCGACTGCACCAAGTCTTTTGTGCGGGGCAAAGAAACAGTTGAAAGAGAGGCCAAGAACCTATTATCTGGTGTATAAGCTAATACCAGCACGCGAGCCACCGAACGAACTTGTTGCCTAATTAGCAGGTAGGTTTCGCCATCCGGAACTTGCAGCTTTCCAATGGCGTAAAATCGAGAAGTAGTACCCTTTTTCTTTAGCTGCCCTATTACAGAGTCGGGCAACATGTTGCCGAGATTGATCAAGCTAATGCCCAGGGAATCGGAGGGCTTTGAAGCAAGCGCGGTATCCGCCAAGGTGAAAGGAAGCGTAAGTGGTTCAAAAAATTCAATAAAGTCCTTTGGTGCCACCGGTTGATCTCCTTGCAACGAGATCGTTTTCTCTTCGTGACAGCCCAAGGCCATCAACAAGAATAACAGGATAGGTATAAGGCGAGAACAACTCACTAAGGTCGAATATACTCGATTTAAACAACTTCTTAAGCAATACAAACCCACCATTTTATTAGATTTGCACTACTCGATCTTTACCATGGAACAACTAGAGCAACTTTTTTTTCATATCGGACCTATTTGGTCGGCGTTACTGGCCACCACGTTTACGTGGCTATTGACGGCATTGGGTGCTTCGTTAGTCTTCTTTTTTAAAAAAATGGACCGTTCGGTATTGGACCCTATGCTCGGGTTTACCGGAGGAGTAATGGTTGCGGCCAGCTTCTGGTCCTTGCTCAATCCTGCGATCGAGATCTCCGAAAAACTATATCCCGGTCTAAGCTGGATGCCGGCCGCCGTTGGTTTTCTATTGGGAGCCCTATTCATTTACATGCTCGATCGGGTAATGCCGCACCTGCATCTGAACTTTGGATTGGAAGAATCAGAGGGGTTGCAAACCAAATTACACAAAACCACATTACTGATCTTGGCCATCACCCTACATAATATCCCCGAGGGGCTGGCTGTGGGTGTGCTATTTGGAGCAGCTGCCATTGGTATGGAAGACGCCTCTGTAGCCAGCGCCATAACCCTGGCCATTGGTATTGGAATTCAAAATTTTCCTGAGGGGATCGCGGTTTCGATGCCGCTTAGAAGAAACGGCGTTAGTCGATTTAAAAGTTTTTGGTATGGACAGCTCTCCGCCATCGTAGAGCCCATAGCGGGCGTGGTCGGAGCACTTGCTGTTGTTTTTATTCAACCTGTTTTGCCCTTTGCCTTAGCCTTTGCCGCCGGTGCGATGATCTTTGTGGTGGTAGCAGAGGTTATTCCCGAAACGCAGCGAGACCGCTACACCGACCGATCGGTATTGGCGTTTATAGGTGGTTTTCTGGTCATGATGATATTGGATGTATCACTGGGGTAAACTTTATCAACAAAATGGTAGCTTCACGGCATTATATTAATAACGCCTCTATTTTTTTTCAATAAATCTTTTTTCATGTCAACAAAGATCAACGGAAGGAACCCGGTAGTAGAACTCGACGGAGATGAAATGACCCGTATTATCTGGACTTTTATTAAGAATAAACTGATACTACCTTATCTCGAACTCGATATCAAGTATTTTGACCTGGGTATTGAATATCGCGATAAGACCAAAGACCAGGTTACCATCGATGCGGCCGAAGCGATCAAACAATACGGGGTAGGCATCAAGTGCGCCACTATCACTCCCGATGAAGCCCGGGTAAAAGAGTTTTCGCTGCAGCAAATGTGGAAGAGCCCCAACGGCACCATTCGCAATTTTTTGGATGGTACGGTATTTAGGGAGCCCATCGTTATTCGCAATGTACCGCGGCTGGTAACCAATTGGACGGCTCCGATCATTGTGGGTCGACATGCTTTTGGAGACCAGTATCGTGCTACCGATACAGTCATTAAGGGAAAAGGCAAACTTACCATGACATTTACTCCCGAAGATGGCGGTCCGGCACAAACCTTCGAGGTATTCAACTTTACCGGAGACGGCGTAGCCCTAAGCATGTACAATACCGACGAGAGTATCCGTGGCTTTGCCCGCAGCTGTTTCAATATGGCATTGAGCAAAAAATGGCCCTTGTATCTGTCTACCAAGAATACCATCTTAAAAAAATATGATGGCCGTTTTAAGGACATCTTTCAAGCCATCTATGAGCAAGAGTTCAAAACAACTTTCGAACAAGCGGGTATTGTGTATGAACACAGACTGATCGACGATATGGTAGCCAGTGCCCTGAAGTGGAATGGCGACTTTGTGTGGGCTTGTAAGAACTATGATGGCGATGTTCAATCCGATACCGTTGCCCAAGGTTTCGGATCTTTGGGATTGATGACGTCTGTATTATTGACTCCAGATGGAAAAACCTTA
>JBJTWT010000039.1:0-19060 GCA_046081865.1 Sphingomonadales bacterium | reverse complement strand
CGGGTTTTAAGATCATCTTAAAAGACCCTGCCGTAAAAGCCATCCTCATCAATATTTTTGGAGGTATCGTGCGCTGTGATCGCGTGGCACAGGGCGTAATCGATGCGTACAAGAACTTAGGCAACATCACTATCCCTATTATCGTTCGTCTGCAAGGAACCAATGCGACCGAAGCCAAAAAACTTATTGATGAAAGCGCCCTTAAAGTACAGTCGGCTATTTTACTTAGCGAAGCAGCCGATCTAGTTAAAAAAGCCGTTGCCTAGCAGGGCCCCTCAATAAGCCGGGCAATCCGATTGGTAAATCGAACAAAAAGATCAACGCGTGGGTTCTTTTGAGACCCATCGCTCTACCTCGTAGATGGGAGAAAAAAGATAGACCGCCTCGGTCTTGGCATCAGTGCATTTATATCTTTTTCGCAATCTTTCGCCTTTAATAAAAATTCTTCCATCGGCAATGCGAAAAGTTTCGCCCAATTGCAATTGCTCTAACAAACAAGTTCCGGGCGTTGGTACATCATACTTTTTTAATACGCGCATGAGGGACTCTTCGGCGCAACTGCTGGCGGCCGGATTCTTTAGCGATCGTCTAAGTTCTGTTTGCAACTCGCCGGGCAATGGCACCTGACTTAGTAGTTCGGTGAGCAATACGCCATAACACTGCTTCCACTCAGTGCCATGTGCCGCCACACGCGGACCAAACCTCTCGAATGTGATCAAATGGGCCAGCTCATGAACCAATGTGATTAAAAAAGCATAAGGATTTAAATTTCCGTTTATGCTTATGCGATGCGCTCGGCCGGGTACCGGATGCCGATAATCGCCGAGCAAGGTTTGCCGTTTGCGGGCAATGGTAAGATGCACGCGGTGCTGTTCTAGGTAATAGAGAACTAATGGTTCGGCACCGGCAGGCAAATAACGAGACAGATACCCTACCGGTACTTCCTTTTTAGGCATGAGTGGATTTCTTGAGCAAAAACAGTAAGGCCCTTACCTCTGCCCCGGTATATACAACATACAAAACGGCAACGGCGACCAGCGCGGGAACGTTCACTTCTTTTCGCATCGAAAAAATATAAACCAAGGCCGCGACCGCCAATACAAAAAACTTGATCATAAAGCCACTCATAATGGCCCGAATTGATACCTGCAAATTAGGATCGGTAAAACTTTTACGCGTACGCCTAAATAAAAAAAGGGTCAGCCCGTATAGCATTAGATTGGCCGTGGCCACTACCTTAACCGCAGCGGGGGCAAGCCAAGCATATTGTACGGCCGCCAATAAGAGCATCGACGCACCCAGACAAATAAAAGCAAATGTGCGATCGGCTCTATTTGTTTTCATACTTATTATTTGTTCGAACCGGTCTCTTTAAATAGTTTGTAAAACACAGCCCCCAATACCAGAAGTGGCAACAAGGCCGTTAACAACGGAAAACAATGCAACCAGCGATCGGCTTTTAGACCTGTAAATACGGCCACAGACAAATACACCAATATTTGTGTGGCCAGTCCGGTATAACGCAACAGGTCTTTCTTCGAGTGCTTCGAAGAGTGGTTGGAGGGAAGGCTCATACCTAGTTGAATTCCCTATACAGAGCCCCAAGTAGCGGTGGGCGTAGCCTGCTGTTCGTTGCTGGCCATCTCCACAACATTGGCCCCCATGTGGCACTGTCCGTTAAAAGTAGCCGAGGGTTCTACCTGCAACTTACCGGCATAGAGATTACCCGATACCATGCACTCACCGCGCAATTGCAGGAGTTCATTAGATCTGATATTGCCATTGACTTTTCCGGTAATATCGGCTTGTCCGCCCGATACATCTCCCTCAACAACCCCGGTGTTGCCTACGATCACTTTGGCGGATGTCTTTACATTTCCTATAACGGTACCATCAATTCTAAGGTCCCCGCTGCTGGAAATATCGCCTTTTAAAACGGTGCCGGCACTAATGAGCGTAGCATTACCTGCGGGCATTGTAGCGTTGGTTTGCATGTCGGTTTTTGATTTGGTGTTAAACATATTGCCTTTTATTAAATTAATCGTTAATAATTTCTGTTGGGGGTATAGGAAGTAAAGTCGTGTCTAGTTCGGCAGAACCCTTTCCGGCCAGTGCCTGCTGAATTCCTAATAGATACTGGTGCTTTAGGGCATCTTGCTTTTCTAAGGAATCGATACGAAATTGCAAACGCTTAAGGGCGGTGACCGACTGATAATCGGTTCCGGCACCCGGTATATAGTACTTAAGGGGAGTAAAAATGATCAACGCAGCCGTTAACCCTACCAATACTACAAAGATCATGCTCATGGCAACATAGACGCTTAGTCGAGAGAGGCGAAAGGTAACGACCTCCTCGTAAGTGTCATCGTTCATCACCGCTAGCCGGTAGCGACTTTGAAGTCTTTTTAGCCCCGATGGTAGTTCTAATTTGCTCATAGCGAACGTCGGGTTTAAAGGTAAGGGGCAATCAGCAAAAAAGCCCTAACCGCGTTTGAAAAATACCCACAAAAAATAAAGGGTTTCAGATACTAAAATATTTGAATTTCAGTTAATAAGAAACTAGATTGCAAGCGAATATGCAACCTCTAACGATATGGCGCATCGCTGGTTTGGCAGGGCTGCTGCTGTTGCTTAACAGCCCTACCCTGCTTGCGCAGACCGGCTTTAAGATCAACATTCCAAAACCTAAGGAATACGAAGAGAGGGTGTTGCGTTCAGAAAAGACCACCGAGGGTAAGCTGCGAACGGTTCCTAAAATCATCCAAAATACGGTTACCCATTACAACTTTACCTACAATGCAGCGCGGATCCTCAACGAAGTATTAGACCGGGGCAAAGCTTCTCACAAGGATGATTACAGTAAGCTCATCTCTTTTTATAATTACTCCCTTGCCGCACTAAAAGCCGATTCTATACAACTCGATTCGGTCATACAAAAAGCCTCCTCGGGAATAGCGTTGCATGACCTGCGCAACGACTGGGTAGACAACCTGTATTTGCTATGGGGAGCCGCCTATTATTTTCAGCAAAAATTCGATTCGGCCTATCAGATACTTCAATTTATCAATTACTCCTTTGCGCCCAAAGAAAAAGATGGTTACTATAAAGTGATCGGAAGCGGCAGAGATGGCAATAGATCGAATAGCATTGCCAGCGCAGAGAAGAATAATACAATTAAGAAGATCTTCTCCGTACCGCCCAGTAGAAACGATGCCTTTATTTGGCAAATTCGCAATCACCTGGCACAAGAGGAATACGCAGAGGCCTCTTCGCTCATCGAAGTATTAAAAAAAGATCCGGCCTTTCCTAAAAGACTGCAACCAGCCCTAGAAGAGGTAATGGCGCTTCAATACTATAAACTAGAGAATTGGGATAGCGCAGCGCTTCACTTAACGTTGGCTCTTTCCGAAGCGGCCAACGCACAAGAAAGAGCGCGTTGGGAGTATCTGATCGCGCAGCTATACGAAAAAGCACAAAAGCCCGCCGAAGCCCAACGCTATTACCAAAAAGTAATTCCTCGCACCACCGATCTGGTACTAGAGATCTATGCCCGCCTGGGTGCCCTTAGAAATCGTCAGCAAAATATTTCGGCCGATATCAACAAAAACGTGAATGAACTCCTGCACATGGCTACGCAGGATAAGTATTTCGAGTACCGCGATATCATCTATTACATGGCGGCCCAAATGGACCTGACCGGTGGCAACACGGAGCGCGCCATTCAATCATTACTGGAGAGCACCAAAGCCAATAGCAATGGCCCACTACAACGAAACAAGGCCTTCTTACAACTTGCCGAGTTGTCTTACCATGCGGGTCAATACAAGCAAGCTGCACAGTTTTACGATAGCTTGCAGTTACGAGATAGTAGTCTTGCAGACCTCGCCTTGATCGATCAACGAAAAAAAGCACTGCAACGATTGGTACCCAATATCGATATCATTCGCCGACAAGATAGTCTTTGGCGTATTGCATTACTCCCTGAGGCAGAGCGACGGGAATGGGCTCGAAGACAAGTAAGGGAAATAAAAAAACAGCAAGGCCTCTCCGACGACCCTGCTGCTGCTACCAGTTTGATCAATCCGTTGCAACCGGTCGTTACCAATACTCTCTTTACCCCGGGCAATGCAAAGGGGGAATGGTATTTTTATAATACCACCAGCAGAACAAGAGGACAAACGGAATTTAAAAGCCGTTGGGGAAATCGGCCCAATAGTGACAACTGGCGTCGTCTGGCAGCACTGCAAGCCATGATGAATGGTGCGTTGAACGGCACCCCTACCGATTCCGCAACATTGAATGGAAAGGTAAATGGCGGTGAGATAGACGCTGAATCGATATACGACCAACTTCCGCTTTCGGAAGAGCAACTACGCCGCTCGCGTGACTCAATCAGTTTGGCCCTCTTTCATGCAGGTAAGATCTTGATACAAGACATGGAAGATTGTTCGCGGGGGGTAGCCTTGCTGGAGCGTCTCCTCCATAGCGACAGCTCCTTTACTCCCAAGCAAGAACTTTATTTTAATTTATTTCGCTGCTACCAAAAAGCTGGAGACTCGCAAAAGGCAAAGCAAATGCAGGACCTCTTGCAACAGCAATTTCCTACAGATCCGCTCACCCTTGCCCTATTTGATCAACAGCCCGCCGCTCGTGACAACACCAAAAAAGGAGACAGTGTCTATCAGCGTATCTATGAACTTTTTTTACAAGAGAATTATCAACAAGCCCTTACCCAGAAAAAAATGGCCGATAGCGCATACGGGGCAACCTATTGGAGTCCACAACTCCTGTACATAGAGTCCATCTACTATGTACAACAACGCCAAGATTCAACCGCTATTCGTATTCTCTCTTTGATCCGTAGTCAATACCCCAACCACCCGCTAGTACCTAGGGCCACAGCCCTTATTGAGGCCCTAAGTAATCGAGCCAACCTTGAGGCCTCTTTACATTTACCAAACACCCCTTCTGCATCGACTGCTACCCCTGCAACTACTGCCTCTGCCACCACCACGGACCCCTCTAACAGCACACCACCTTCAAATGGCGCTATCGAATTTATCAAAGCCGACCAATCCCCACACCGGGTGGTATTGGTACTTACCGATGTAGATCCGGCGCTCGCCAATGAAACTAAAAATGCCATGCAAAGGTTTAACCGAGAAAATTATGCTGCCAACTCTCTCAATGCCACACTACAACCCTTTTCAGAAAAGATAAGACTAGTGCAAGTCACTTCTTTTACCAATGCCGATCAGGCCATTCAATACAAAGAAAGGGCACAGCCAAAAACCCGCACAGACATAGCCCCCTGGCTATCGGTTTCTCAATTTTATTGGATGATCATCTCAGAAGACAATTGGGAGAGACTAAACAGAGGTAAAGATTTAGAATTGTATAAAAACTTTCTTAATAAAAACAGGCCCTAACTTAGCAGTATGAAACCTTCGGTACATGCTTTCTGGCGATTTTTTGCCGGTGGAATGCTTGCCTTATTTTTATTGATATTACTGGCCAATGTTGGGTTATTTGGCGACATGCCTTCTTTAAAAGAGCTCGAAAACCCCTCCATTTTGCAAGCCTCAGAAGTATATGCATTAGATGGAACCCTCATGGGTAAATACTATACCGAAAGAGGTAACCGTACCAATGTAAAGTATCGTGACCTCTCGCGCTATGCCATCGATGCGCTGGTGGCCACCGAAGATGAACGTTTTTACAGTCATAGCGGTATCGATTTCAGATCAACCCTTCGGGCTGTAGCCACACTGGGGTCCGAGGGTGGAGGCAGCACCATTACCCAACAACTTGCCAAGGCGCTCCTGGCCCAAGGAAGCCGCAATAAAGCCTGGCGGGTAATTGAGAAATTAAAGGAATGGATCATTGCGGTTAAGCTTGAACGAAATTTTACAAAGGAAGAGATCATCACACTCTACCTCAATGTGGTTCCCTTTGGAAATAACATCTATGGCATTCGTAATGCCAGCCGAACGTTCTTTCAAAAAGAACCCGACCGTCTGGAGTTAGAGGAAGCCGCTTTGTTGATCGGCATGCTTAAAGGCAATACCCTATACAATCCGGTTCGCAATCCCAAAGCTGCCTTAGATCGTCGCAATGTGGTGATTGGCCAAATGGAGGTCAACAATAAGATCAGTGCCGAGAAAGCCACCGCCCTCAAAGCATTGCCCATTGAACTCAACTATAAAAAGCTAGATGAGAATACGGGCTATGCTCCCTATTTTAAAGAGATTTTGAAAGACGAGATCAAAGAGGCCCTAAAAGACCTCACCGGCCCAAACGGAGAGCCGTATAATATTTACAATGATGGCCTTAAGATCTATACCACCATCAATGTACAGATGCAACAATACGCAGAGGAGGCCATGGCACAACATATGGCCCTGTTGCAGCGCAGTGTAAACAATCGCTCTTCGGTAAAGACCGGTAAACTTTGGCAAGGCAAAGAAAAGATCTTGGAAAGGGCCATGAAAGAATCCGATCGCTGGCGCAACCTAGAAGAAGAAGGATTTAGTGAAGAAGAGATCAAGGCCAGCTTTTTCGAAAAAACAAACATGCGTGTCTTTGCCTGGAATGTCAAAAGAGAAAAGGATACCCTGATGACACCGATGGATTCCATCAAGTATCACCGGCAGATGGAACAAGCGGCTATGATGGCCATGGATCCGGTTACCGGTGAGATAAGAGCTTGGGTGGGGGGTATCAACTTTAAGACCTTTAAATACGATCACGTTAATATCAAAACTAAAAGACAGGTAGGGTCCACCATTAAGCCATTACTGTATACGCAAGCAATAGAAGAAAGAGGATTTACTCCCGAAACTCCGGTGCCCAATGAAGCCCAATTCTTTCCGGGTAGTGGATGGGTTCCCGCCCGTAAGGCATGCGGAGGCGGATCGGGATCGATGCTATCGGCATTGGCATTTTCTAAAAACTGTGCCACTGCTTACATTATGAAACAGGTAGGCCCCAGACAGTTCGCCGAGTTTATGGGAAGACTGAACATTCCAACCCCCATTAAGCCATTCCCTTCGGTAGCGCTGGGCTCGTGCGACCTTTCTCTTTACGAAATGCTATGGGGCTATACCATATTTGCCGGAAGAGGTTTTTCCACTAAGCCTTTTGCCATTAGCCGCATCGAGGATCGAAATGGCAATGTGATCAAACAATTCGATTTTAGGGTCAACCGAAAAGAAGTAATCAGCGAGGCTACCGCTTACACCATGGCACGCATGATGCAGGGAGCCGTTGACATTGGCACCGCTGCCGGTATGCGAGCCCGTCTGGGTGCCGCTGAGATGGGTGGCAAAACGGGTACCACCAACGAAAATGCCGATGCCTGGTTTATTGGATACACCCCGCAAATACTGTTTGGATCTTGGGTAGGATTCGATGATCGGTTTATCCGCAACGAGGGAGACGGATCTCGCATTGCCCGACCTATTTGTGAATTATTTATGTCCAAAGTACTCTCCGATGCTAAATCGGGTATTGAGAGACAAGCTCGCTTTTGGGTACCCACCGAGATGAACCAACAAATGAGCAGTGCAGACATACTGCTGAATGCGGGAGACATCACTCCCGGTGCACAAGGGCAAGATATGGGGGTGGGCAGCGAAGAAGACTATAACCTTCAGCCTACCGAGTACATGGGACCCGAATCGACACCGGTTGAGGAAGAAGATAGCAAACCCACTCCCCCTGTAAAAAAGATACCCCTGTCTTAAAAAGCAATCCAGCCACCATTCCTAAAGGAATCCCCATTGGAGCTCCCAAAGAAGAACCTCCCAAGAAAAAAAGTCTCTTTAAGAAAGATAACAAGTAGCCATGAGTGCATCCCCCTACTCTATAAGGGAAGCAGGCTTAGAAGATATTCCCTTAATCAGATCGCTTTGTGAACAAGTATGGCCCGCCACTTACTCTAACATTATAAGTAATGAGCAGTTGTTGTATATGATGGATTGGATGTACAGCCCCTCATCGCTACAGCAGCAAATAAATGAGGGATGTTGCTTTGTCTTACTATACAGCATGCAAGAGCCCGTGGGCTATGCCTCCTACCAACATGTACAAAAGGGATGCTATAAACTCCATAAATTATACATCTTGCCATCGTTTCAAGGGCAAGGTGCAGGTAGCTGCCTACTCAACTATATTCATGAGCAGATCAAAGTGAAGAAGGGACAAACCATTGAATTACAAGTTAACAGACAAAACAAAGCACGTTATTTCTACGAAACGCTGGGGTATCGCATTACCAAAGAGGTAGATATTGCCGTAGGACATGGCTTTTATATGAACGATTATATAATGGTCTTACAATTGGTTTATTAATTAAATATGATATAGCTTTGCGGCCTATCAATAAAAAAAATTATGTCAACATTAACCCAATCCATCGATTTTAGTTTACCCTTTAAAGTAGCCGATATCACATTGGCTGAATGGGGTCGCAAAGAGATTCGCCTTGCCGAAGCAGAGATGCCCGGACTCATGGCCATCCGTAGCGAATATGGCGCTTCTCAGCCCCTTAAAGGAGCGCGTGTAGCAGGCTGTTTGCACATGACCATTCAAACAGCTGTATTGATCGAAACACTTGTTGCCCTCGGAGCCGAAGTAAAATGGAGCTCTTGCAACATCTTCTCTACGCAAGACCATGCTGCCGCAGCCATTGCCGCTGCCGGTATCGGGGTGTTTGCCTGGAAAGGACAAACTATCGAAGAGGCCGATTGGTGCATTGAACAAACCTTGTTCTTTGGTAGTAAAGAAAAGCCTCTTAACATGATCCTCGACGACGGAGGAGACTTGACCAATATGGTCCTTGATAAGTTTCCGGAGTTAGCACAGCATGTTATAGGGATCTCCGAAGAGACCACTACTGGCGTGCATCGCTTGTATGAGCGCGTGGCAAAAGGCACTCTTCCTATGCCCGCCATCAATGTAAACGACTCTGTTACCAAATCTAAGTTCGATAATAAATACGGTTGTAAGGAATCGTTGGTAGATGCCATTCGCCGCGCCACCGATGTAATGTTGGCGGGAAAGATTGCGGTGGTAGGTGGCTATGGAGACGTAGGGAAAGGATCGGCGGCTTCACTGGCCGGTGCCGGTTGCCGGGTTATTGTTACCGAGATCGATCCCATTTGTGCGCTGCAGGCAGCCATGGACGGATTTGAGGTAAAAAAGATGATCGATGCCGTTAAAGAGGCCGACATTGTAGTGACCGCCTCTGGTTGTCGCGACCTGATTACCGGTGCTCACTTTAAGTTAATGAAAGACAAGGCCATTGTTTGTAACATCGGTCACTTCGATATTGAGATCGACATTGCTTGGCTCAATACCAACTATGGTCACACAAAAGATACCATCAAGCCTCAAGTCGACATTTACAATGTAGACGGGAATGATATCATCATTTTGGCCGAAGGTCGGTTGGTAAATCTGGGATGTGCCACCGGTCACCCCTCTTTTGTGATGAGTAACTCTTTCACCAACCAAACTCTGGCGCAGATCGAGCTATGGAACAATCACAAGAACTACGAGAACAAAGTATATGTGTTGCCAAAGCACCTCGATGAAAAAGTGGCGCGTTTGCACTTGACCAAGATTGGAGTAGAGCTCGATGAGCTGACCGCTCCTCAATCAGAATACTTGGGTATTAGCAAAGTGGGGCCATTCAAGTCTGAGCATTATCGCTATTGATAGCACCCTATCTCCTATTCAAAAACCCCTTCTGTCAGAAGGGGTTTTTTATTTTGACCCGATCGCTACCGGGCGGTTGATGGCTGTTGAAAAAAAACTAACTTATTGCTGAAGCAGTGTGGGTGCTTGCTCTGCTATACAGCGAAGGGCATTGCGTAATGCCTCTTGCTGCACAGGACTAAGCGTAACCGGAATGGGCTTTTCATTACGATCGGTAAAAACCATATGACTGATAGGTAGTGTGGCCAATTTTTTTAGCTGGTAATTGACCGTAGTGCTGTTTCGAAAGATAAAATGAAACAATCCCTCACAATTCATAGTGCCGCTGTTGCGCAAACTGAGCTTTTGCTTTCCGCCTTCAAAATAAACCATGGCCGTGCAGCCATCATCAAAACAACGATCGGTCTTAAAAGTGAGCATCACATCGATCTCTTTGCTATCGGCATCAGTAATTAACGAAGCACCCGTTAGTTCAATATAACCGGTAGACAAACGGGTTTGTCGGGTATAGACATCCGTCTCTTTGATCAAATTACACTCCTGAGCCCTGAGTGTACCCCCCAGCAGTAGTAACCCAATGGATAGAAAATAAGAGTACCGCATACAATAGCGATGTATTAAAGTCTGACCGCCGTTCCGGTGGCGATCACCATTAGCATACTGCCGCTGGCCCCTACGGTCTCAAAGTCAAGATCGACCCCGATGATGGCATTTGCCCCAAGAGATCTGGCCTTATCTTCTAGCTCGCGCAGGGCATCGTTCTTAGCCTCTTCTATTACCCCTTCGTAGGTTTTACTGCGTCCGCCGACCAGATCGCGCAAACCGGCAAATATGTCTTTGAACATGTTGGCCCCAATAATGCATTGGGAATTTACAAGCCCCAGGTACTCTTGTACGGGTCTTCCTTCGATGGCATTGGTAGTGGTAACGATCATGGATATGGTTTTTTAAGTTTATCAAAAATATGCTTTAACGAGCGATGCGAGATAGGCTCTTGACCGGCGGCTGCTTTTTTGATATAAGCGGCCCTTACATCAGTATCGGGATGACTGCTTATGATCTCGGGAAGCACCAGCTCGGATTCTTCTTCTTGCAAGTGGGAGAACAGATCGGCAAAACCCTTGGCATCGATACCCCGATCGAGCAGTAGTTGCAATCCCTTTAGATCGGCCTCTTTCTCTAATTGGCGAGAGTAACTAAGAGAGCGTATCTCATCGGCATGTCCCGCGGCCACCGAAACAAGAGAGCCCATATTGCCGAACAACGCCCCAATAAAGAATTGCGAACCAAGACTGCGGCAGATCGAACGGGTAGCATGCCTTTTTTCTACATGAATAAACTCATGACTCAGCAAAGCAGCCAACTCGGTGTAATGCTTCATTTTCCTCAACAGCCCCGTATAGACCACGATCTGACCACCGGGCAAGGCAAATGCATTGACGGTTTTATCATTGATCAATGCCAACCGCATATTGTAAGGGGTTACCACATGGAGAGAATCAAAAAAGGTATTCAGCAACGCGCTGCCGGCATTATCCTCCTCTTCTTGCAGCGAACTATATACCGCATTGCCTAACATCTCTTCGCTGCTGCGCGGAATTACCGATGCCACTTGCTCGGCAGCCCAAGGAAGCACATAGAAATAACCTAGCAGCAGACCACCGCTCAAGGCCAGTACCAATAATACATGACGAGAAGGTCCTGCCATCTTTTTTGGGTGTAATTAGATCATAAAGATAGAACGAGCCAACATTTCGAGCCCATTTTTGTAATAAGTTAACATATGGTTCAAGCCTATAACTTTCTGGCCTCTTGGCAGCTATTTCCCGAAAAGGGCACTTACGAAAAAAAGCAACGCCCCAAAAGCGGCACTTACCGTATTGAAGCTACCGACAACAAAAAAGAGCTCCGCATATTTCACAATTGGGTCAGTCTCGAAAATCAGGCCTTTTCTGCCGGCTACACCCTTTTGGCCGACGGGCAGATCCAGGCCTTTTCTGAAGAGGGAGATACCAACGGGGCCAAAGCCGAGGTGATTGACGGGATCACCTTTGAGGTTTGTTTTTATAACCAACAGGAGCAACTTCTTCGTATTGTTCACGAGATCATGCCCAACGGCTATTTACGCATTACCCAAGAGGGCTTGGACGAAAGCGGAAAAGATTATCACGACGTAGAGTACTACCACAAGCAGATGAGTGTGCTACCCTACGCTGCCTCTGTATCGGGTGCTGTTATCAAACCCACCGAAGAAGGGGTCATCAAGCACAAAGCCTTAGTGGCCATGGAAGAGCAGACCAACATGCAACTCGATCAGATTCGTAAGCAAATTGAATTACTGGCGCTGCAAGCACAAGAGATCCAGCAGCGAAAAGACCTGTCACATAAAATATACGAGGCCCGTCTTTCCTTTACTCCCAATATCGGACAACATTATTACCTCTACGAGAAAAAAGATGGTCAGCACTTGCTATCGCTGGTAGCCCCCAACGAGTGGGGTGCCTCTTTACCTTTTAAGCGTTTTGTGGCAGCCGTACAGCTCCTGGCCGATCATACCTGGAAAGAAAGCTAGTAGAGTATCTTTGCCTTCATTAGCACACTCGCCCATGACCAAGCTTTCTGTTAATATCAACAAATTCGCTACCCTTCGTAATGCAAGAGGGGCTAATAACCCCAATGTGTTACAGGTAGCCATCGATGCCCAGCAGATGGGGGCCGATGGTATTACAGTTCATCCCCGGCCCGACGAAAGACATATACGCTACAGCGATGTGATCGCGATAAAAGAGATCATTACCACCGAGCTTAACATAGAGGGAAATTGTCGCGAGCAAAAATTCATAGATCTTGTGCTTTCTACACAACCCGATCAAGTTACCCTGGTACCCGACGAACAGGGACAATTGACCAGCGATCATGGATGGGATACAATCAAACACCGCGATTACCTAAGAGAGACCATTGCCCTATTTAAATCGAAAGGCATTCGTGTTAGCATTTTTGTTGACCCTATTGCCGAGATGATAAAAGCCGCCGCCGAGACCGGCACCGACCGAATTGAGCTATACACCGAGCAATACGCCAAACAATTTAGTCTACACAACAAAGCGCAGGCCATAGAGCCTTATCTCGCCGCTGCTACCCTGGCACGTGAATGCGACCTGGGGCTTAATGCCGGACACGATCTGGATCGTTACAATCTGGCCTATTTTTCTAGTGCTATCCCCTGGCTACAAGAGGTCAGTATTGGGCATGCGCTAATTTGTGATGCCCTATATCTGGGTCTGGCCAATACCATTCAGCTGTACAAAAGACAATTGAACTCTTAAAGCAAGCTGATTATTTCCTTTAACTGATATGGGGTAAACCAGGTAAACAGAGGGTCCTTACCAAACCAGGTCATTTGCCTTTTGGCATAATGCCGTGTATTTAGTTTGATCTGAGCAATGGCCTGGTCTAAAGTAATACGCTCTTTAAAATATTCAAATAACTCCCTGTAACCTACTGTATTTAATGCATTTAAGTTTTCGTATTTAATTAATGAATACGCCTCTTTCTCCAGCCCCTGCTCCATCATTGCCTCTACCCGCTGCTCTATACGAAGATTCAACTCGGGGCGCGGCAGCTGCAACCCGATGCCCAACGTCTTGTAGGGTTGTGTCTTGTTTTGCTCCTTTTGAAAGGACAGAATGCTTTTTCCGGTCGAGCGAAATACCTCCAGTGCCCGCATCACACGACGAGGGTTTTGCATGTCACCGTGGGTTGCAAAAAGTGGGTCTTGCTCGGCCAGTGCCGTTTGCAACCACCCCAAACCGTTTTGCTCATATAGAGCCGCTATAGAAGACCGAATGGCAGGATCGATGGCAGGAATCTCATCAAATCCTTTCCAAAAGGCTCTCCAATACAGCCCCGTTCCGCCCACCATCACCACTTGTCCATAGTGGTCTATCAACGCTGCCACTTTTTGGGTGGCATATTGCTCGTAATAAGCGGCACTAATCGAATCCTCTATGGAATGATCGGCAATAAAGTAATGCGGCACCTGCTTTAACTGCTCCGGTTCAGGTCTGGCCACACCAATACAAAGCTCTCGGTAACACTGCCGGCTGTCAAAAGAAACAATAGGCACTTGCAAGTAAGAGGCCACCTCCAAGGCAACCGCTGTCTTGCCCACGGCGGTAGGACCGGCAATAACAATAATTCTTGGTAAAGACTGACTCACGAGGGCTCCTCTTCGCCCATGACCATATCATCGAAACCAACATCTTCTCCCTCTTCATCCTTTTCTCCAAAACCCTCTTCGCTACCCGAGAGATCGTATTTCTCTTCGATGTCCGCGAATTTTTCTCCGAGCAAGGCCTTCGTTCCATATTGGCTTGGAGCTAATCCCTCCGATCGAGTAACCACCGGATAAGAGAGTGCGGGATCTTCTTCTTTTATCACTTGTATCAACTCTATTAAAAAGCTCCAGTTCTTATCAAAGTCATAGACATATATAAATCGTTGATTGGGGGCCTTGATCTCGGAGCCAATGGTCGTCTCTTCCATCATTAAAGGAGGCGCTTGATAGGGTTTATCGTAAAGGGATAAACTGATCTCGCGGCCACGTTGCCACTTGTCGTTGCTGCGAAAAAAAGTGGCTTGGTGTTTATTATCAAATTCATAGGCCTTAAGGATAGTGTCGTGCAACTCCTTAAAATGTTGTGAGGGACGGATAGCCACATCGCGGTAAACCGTTTCGTCTTCTTCGAAGTAAGCCCTGAATTTTAGTATTGGCATAGAGTACAAAGCTACAATAATTGATACGAACCCCTTGCGGCTGCTATTGACCGGACAGCGGTTGCAATCCCAGGGCTGCTGCTTTTTTGATCATAAAAGCATAAGCAGCATCGTAGGAGTTAGGGATCTCGCCATCGAGCATAGCATCTTTGATGGCATCTTTGATAACCCCCACCGGCTTGGAGGGAGACAGCCCAAAGACTTCCATGATCAGCTCTCCAGTAATAGGGGGCTGCCAATTGCGAATATGATCTTTTTCTTCTACTTCCTTGCAGCGCTGACGTACCCACAAAAAGTTTTCGAGATAGCGTTTTACTTTTTGCTTGCTCTTAGAGGTAATGTCGGCCTCGCAAAGTATCATGAGCGACTCAAAATCATCCCCGGCATCGAAGAGAAGTCTTCGTACGGCAGAATCGGTAATATTTTCTTTGGTAAGACTAATGGGGCGCAAATGTAGCTCTACCAGCTTTCGAACAAACTTCATTTTCTCATTCAATGGAAGCTTTAAAGCCGCAAAGATCTTAGGTACCAGGCGCCCTCCCACTACCTCATGGCCATGAAAGGTCCACCCGTGTCCCTCCTCGAATCGCTTCGTGGCCGGTTTAGCAATATCATGTAGCAGGGCCGCCCAGCGTAGCCATCGGTCACCACTAACGGCGGCCACATTATCCAGCACTTGCAGCGTATGATAAAAATTATCCTTATGCCCCTGCCCGTCTTTATATTCGGCTCCCACCAGCGCTACCAGTTGCGGAAATATCAGCGCCAGAAGTCCGCTCTTGTACAATAGATCGAAACCTACGGAGGGTGCCGAAGCATCGATGATCTTGTTTAGCTCATCCGTAATTCTTTCTTGCGATATAATGCGGATACGCGCGGCATTATCGACAATTCCCTGCCAGGTGTCCGGCTCGATACTAAATCCTAGTTGCGTGGCAAAACGAATAGCCCGCATCATGCGAAGGGGATCATCACTAAAGGTCGTATCAGGAGAAAGTGGCGTCCGTATGACGCCCTTGTCAAGATCGCTTATCCCCCCAAACGGATCAATGAGCTTTCCGTAGTTTTCTTGGTTCAAACTTAGCGCCAACGCATTGATGGTAAAGTCTCGTCGCAATTGATCTTCTTGAATCGTACCGGGTTCTACATAGGGCTTACGAGAGGTGGATTGATAACTTTCCTTGCGTGCTCCCACAAACTCCAGATCGTAAGGGGGCAGCGACGTAATACCGGATCGAAGAAAAAAATGGGCTGTTCCAAAGGTCTTAAAGTAATCTACGTGGGGCACAGGCTGAAATCGAGAGGCCACGGCCCCGGCTAACTCAAGCGCATCTCCCACACATACAAAATCGATATCGGTAGTGGGGCGCCCCAATAATTTATCGCGCACAAACCCTCCCACCAAATAGGTCTCCCTATTGAGCGATCGTGCCGCCATAGCCACTTCTTGCAGCAGGGCCTTCTCTTGCTCGGTACAATTAATATCCACCGCGCTAAGTTACTGCATAGCCGGCAAGTGGGTTAGAGATAAGAGAGATTGGTCTTAGGACTCAACTGTAATAGTGTCTCGTACATTAAGCGAATAGTGCTTTCGATATCGTCTCGATGCAGCATCTCTACGGTGGTATGCATGTACCGAAGCGGAATTGAGATCAACACCGAAGGGCAACCATCATTCGAATACGCAAAGGAATCGGTATCGGTTCCGGTACTACGACTTAGAGCTCTCCACTGAACGGGAATCTTTTTTTGTTCGGCGATCTTCTCGACCAGGGCCAGTAGCTTATTATGAACAGCGGGGGCGTACGATAGGGAGGGTCCCTTGCCGGTTGCCACATCTCCTTCTATATTTTTATTGATCATCGGTGTTGTGGTATCGTGGGTCACATCCGTTACAATGGCGATGTTGGGCTTTATACGACGCGCGATCATCTCTGCTCCCCGCAACCCGATCTCTTCTTGCACCGCATTGACCACATATAGTCCAAAGGGGAGGTTCTTCTTATGAAGCTTAAGCAATCTGGCAACCTCGGCGATCATGAAGCCCCCGATACGATTGTCGAAGGCACGGCCAATGTAATTGCCATTGGCAAGCTCATCAAAGCCGTCTTGATACGTAACAACAGCGCCAATGTGAAGTCCCAGTTGTTGTACCTCTTTTTTAGAGCGGGCCCCACAATCCAACCACAGGTTATCGGTGCGGGGGCTGGGCTCTTTTTGTTCTGCGGCCCCAAGTCTGGTGTGAATGGCAGGCCACCCAAAAACTGCTTTGACCGGTCCTTTCTTGCCGTGAATAATAACCCTAGAGGCCGGCGCAGTTTGATGATCAACTCCTCCGTTTCTCTTTAGGTAAAGCAATCCGTCGGCCGTAATATAATTGACAAACCAACTGATCTCATCGGCATGCGCCTCAATAACCACTTTGAAAGGGTGCGTAGGGTTAATAACCCCCACCGCCGTGCCGTAAGGATCTACAAACTGAGTATCGACATAGGGCTTTAGATACTCCAGCCAAAGCTTTTGGCCCCAGGTCTCAAATCCTACCGGAGAGGCATTGTTGATATACGTTTTAAAAAACTGAAAGGAGTCGTTGGTCAAAATAGATTTTGCAGAGGTCTTAGAAATTGACTTGGCCATGGTGGTATGTATTGTCGGTAATAAACTCAGGGTCTCTTTAATCTAATGCGGGCCGATTCGCTGTAATTGCTTCGCTTGCGAGTCTTATCGATCAGTACCAGTCCAAAGCTGGCGGTGGTATCGCGCAAAACGCCCGGCAAGGTTACCAGATCGGGTTGATTAAAGGTATTGTACTCGAACTCCAATTGAATATCAGCCTTGCGTAATGCACCGGGCAAACCCAATCTGGAAATAGGATAACGCTGTAAAGTATCGGCCCTAGTACTACCAGCCGCATTGTACCACTTATAGACAATGTAGATAGAGTCCAAGTCTCCCTCTTGGTCGGTATAGCTTGCCAACAACTTGATCACATTGCCACTGATCACCACCGCAGGTTGTATGGAGTTGACCTGTACTTGTGGTTCGCTGGTAAACTTATCTTTGTTACAAGCCACGGCCAGCAGAAAGACCGATATTAATAAGATGTTATTGTTTTTCATACCCATGAATGCCTTTCAAAAATACAGCATTTGCCACGACTAACGGAGATAAGGGAGCAATGGAATGTTAAGATCTTTGAACAAGCACAAGACAGCTTCGAAGAGCTGGCCTTAGAAGCTTTTTGGTATCAATACCGACAAAATGCCATTTACTGCGCCTTTGTTGATGCCTTACGGGTAGACCCCGCCAGAGTAAGCTCCCTCGATAAAATCCCTTTTTTACCCATCAGCTTCTTTAAGACCGCCAGGGTCTTCTCTAACCCACCCCAACGTCCATTGATCGACCCGCAGCCCACCTCCCAAAACCAGGGCTTGCTCTTTGAAAGTAGCGGCACCACAGGCAGCACGCCCTCGGTGCACCGGGTAGCAGATCCAACCCTTTATCAACATAGCTTTTTACAGGGTTTTAAACGACAATTTGGTCAGCCTCAGCAGTGGTGCCTACTGGGTTTACTACCCTCTTATCTCGAAAGAAAAACCTCTTCGCTGGTCTACATGACCGACCAGCTCATAAAAGAAACCGGGCATCCCAAAAGCGGATTTTATTTACACGACCTCCAACAACTACATCACACACTAATAAGTCTGGAACAGCAACAGCAACCCACCTTGTTGCTAGGGGTCAGTTTTGCCTTGCTAGAGCTGGCGAAACAGTTCCCCCTGCCCCTTAATCATACCCAGATAATAGAGACCGGCGGCATGAAAGGACGTGGCCCTGAACTAACCCGAGAAGAACTACACGAAAGGTTGCAACAAGCTTTTGGGGTTACATCCATTGGAGCAGAGTACGGCATGACCGAGCTGTTGTCGCAGGGCTGGTCAAAAGAAAAAGGGCTGTTTGAATCTCCCCCTTGGATGCGTGTTGGGGTACGAGATGAATACGACCCGCTATCGGTAAGTTGGCAGGGATCGGGGGCACTTTGCATAATTGATCTGGCCAATATCGACTCGTGCTGTTTTATTGCTACCGAAGATAGTGGGCTCGTTTTCTCGAACGGAATATTTGAGGTAAGAGGAAGAATCGATCATGCAGAATGGAGAGGATGCAGTTTGATGACCCTTTAGCAGGGTTAAAAAAGTATTGTACCAATTGCCGATTTACGTTAGTTTTGCCGCCCCGCCCAGGTGGCGAAATTGGTAGACGCACCGTCTTCAGGTGGCGGCGCCGCGAGGTGTGCTGGTTCGAATCCAGTCCTGGGCACGAATAAAAAAGTCCTGCACGAAGTGCGGGACTTTTTATTTGGCGGCGTGCAAAGCTTGCTTTGCTAATCCGGCAAATAAAAAAACCGAGTGCCTATACCTTTTTTGGCTTCAGCCATTTCCATATCCCAAACCCAATAACAGGTAAAATGGCCCCTGCCAAAAATCCTACCTGCTCCATGCGCACATTTTCAGGAATGTGAAACAATAGCGCCACCAGCGCACCCGTTACAGCACCTCCC